>JAAXWL010000013.1 GCA_013334975.1 Chlorobiaceae bacterium | reverse complement strand
GGCGGAATCGCTTGTCGATTGCATCGAGCAACTCCTGAGCGGTTAAGCCGTATTTGATTTCTAAAGCGTGTGGCATAGCGTTTCAGTATAGTAAATAAATCGATGAGTCAGCATCACCCCCCGCACGCCTGCAAGCGGCCGTCCTGCATGTGGAGGCAGCGGTCGGCGGTGGCGGCGAACTCTTCGTTGTGTGTGACGATAACGAACGAGGTCTGGTGCTCCTTGCTGAGTGAAGCCATCAGTTCGTAGAGTATGCGGCTGTTGCGGCTGTCGAGGTTGCCGCTGGGCTCGTCGGCGAGCACGAGCCTCGGGTTGTTCATGAGCGCCCGGGCGATGGCGACCCGCTGCTGCTCTCCGCCCGACAACTCCGATGGGAGGTGGTCAAGGCGTGCCTTGAGACCGAGCTTTTCAAGCAGCACGGCTGCACGCTCTTTGGCGGGCTTGAGCTTGCCGGTGCCTATGAACTCGGCCATGGCGACGTTTTCAAGTGCCGTGAAGTCAGAAAGCAGGTGGTGGAACTGGAAAACGAAACCGATTTTACGATTTCTGAGGGTGGCCAGTTCCTTTTTCGAGAGCAGGCAGCGGTTTGCCTGGAATATCGGGGAGCCGTCGAAAAGCAGTTCCCCTTCGTCTGGCGTGTCGAGCGTGCCGAGCAGGTTCAGCAGCGTGGTTTTGCCGCTGCCGGATGCACCGATGATGGTTACCATTTCGCCCGGCCCTACCGATAGGTTGACGCCGTCGAGGATTCTCAGCGGCGCTTGGCCCGGCAGGGCATACGATTTTATGAGCTTGCGTGCATCGAGCATCTCAGGCGGGCCTCACCTGTCCCTGGCCGGTGATGAGCCATTTGTAGCTGCACAGCTCTTTGAGGGCCATCGGCCCTCTTGCATGGAGTTTCTGCGTGCTGATACCGATCTCTGCGCCGAGTCCGAACTGGGCTCCGTCAGTAAATGCCGTCGAGGTGTTGGCATAGACCGCTGCGGCATCGACCCGTTTCAGAAAGCTGTCGATCGCAGACTGGTCGGAAGCGATGATCGCCTCGCTGTGCTTCGAGCTGTAGTGCGCAATATGGTCGAGCGCCTCTTCGAGACTGGCAACTGTTTTGATCGACATCTTCAGCGACAGGAACTCCGTGCCGAAATGTTCGGGACTGGCCATCTGCAACAGCTCGTCGGGATAGCGGCCCAGCAGCTTGTAGTAAGCCGGTTCATCGGCAAAAATCAGCACCATTTTCTCTTCAAGCTCATCCACCAGCACCGGCAGGTCGTCGATGCGGCTCTGGTGTATGATCAGGGTGTCGAGCGCATTGCAGACACTGGGACGTCTCGTTTTTGCGTTGAAGATAATGTCGCGACCAATGAACAGATCGCCGCTTTCATCGAAATAGGTGTGTACAATGCCCGCTCCGGTTTCGATCACTGGCACGGTCGAGTGCTTTCGCGCGAAATCGATCAGTTGCTGGCTGCCTCGCGGGATGATTACGTCGATATAGCCAACCGCGTTGAGCATGATGTGAGCCGCTTCGCGTTCGGCGGGCAGCAGGAAGATCATGTCAGGATCGAGTCCGCGTTCGCTGATCACCGTCCGGATCAGCTCGACGATGGCGATATTCGATGAGGCTGCGTCGCTGCCCCCCTTCAGCACGGTTGCGTTTCCCGATTTCAGGCAGAGCGCGAAGACATCAAAGGTGACGTTTGGCCTCGATTCGTAGATGATGCCGATTACACCGAGCGGTACCGACACCTTTTTCAGTTGCAGTCCGTTGGAAAGCGTGCGCTCTTCAAGCACCCGGTCAAGGGGTGAGGGCAAGGCGGCGACGTTCCGTATATCCGAAGCGATCGATTTCAGGCGCGATTCGTTGAGCAGCAACCGGTCGTAACGGGGATCATCAGGCTCCATTCGTTCAAGGTCTTTCCTGTTGGCTTCAAGGATTGACCCGGCCGCAGCAGGTATACGGTCGGCAAGATCGAAGAGCACTCCGTTGATGCTCTCCTCTTCAAGCGTTACAATGGCACGGCTGGCGCTCTGAACGGCTTTCAAGTGTTTGACGATGGCTTCGTGTTCGGTCATGGACGATGGCTCCTTGAAAAAGAGATTGGTGAATGATCACGCACTGAATCTGAAGATACTCAATATCAGGTAACCGGCGCAATTCCTGGAAACTGGTTATGGTCTCTCTCCATCAAATCAACTTCCTGTAGCTTGGTACTGTTTCTGGTTTGACGACAGTAGAAGCGTGATGCGGCACCTGGTTTCCTTTGGCATTGTGCCTGTTTTTGTGGAAGATGGTTTTTTTAACAATCGTTAAGAAAAAATTTGCATAATTGTTAAGGTTGATTAAATTACAAGAGTGTGATGCTGTAATTTATTGCTCTCCGATTGATCAGATATAGTAACTACTTCTCAAGCATCCACGGCATACCTTTTTTTTAAAGTATCGCCGGTTATCCGGAAAACAAGAGTATCGTGTAATTATCACGGTTTTCTCAAAGGTTCTGTGGCCGGTCATAAAGCCGTATGCATTCTCCCGTCAAGCACTGTTTTTTTAGATAACGCTCTTGATTGTACGATTATACAGGTTGAATCCGGTTCTTCGGGAACGAAAAAGAGAGCGTGTTCTTGCGATACTCTTTTTTTATGCCATCATGGTTTTATGATGCCATAACAGCATGATGAGCACAACGGAACGTGAGCCTCGATGTAGCGTTTCCGATGTGGCCAAGCCAAACGAAACCAGACCAGACCAGACCTGATTTGACTCCGTTACCACCCGGATTACCCTGATTTTGCCTGGTATCCATTGTTTTGAATTTCACTTGTATAAATCATCATAACCGTTCATGTATCTGATACGGACGAATTGTTGTGTGTTTGTTTTGATGTTTAACGATTGTTAATGTGTGAAGCGGTTCATGATTTTTACTCTTATTGATTTTTGGGTGTAAAAAATACTTTGTTTTTTCTTTCGCGTTCATTTCATTCCTTCGTAACAAAAAAAGGAGAGTTTTATGAGGAGATACAATAAATGGTATGTATCACTACTATGCATGATGCCGTTATTTGCATGGAGTCAGGAAGGTTCGGCTTTACCTGTTTTTGCCCGTAAATACCACACGGCCTGTTCGACCTGTCACAGTGCGTTTCCGATAAGAAACGGTTTTGGCGAGGCATTCAGGAACAATGGTTACCGCTTCCCGGGTGGTCAGGATGAAGAGATGGTGAAAGAAGAGCCGATCCAGCTGGGACAGGAGTCTTACAAAAAGGTGTTCCCTGATGCGATCTGGCCGTCAGATATGCCCAATATGCCTTCACTCGGCTTTCTGGGCAAAATAAGGGCATATACTCCCAAGGATGAGGTTTCCGGATCATTTAAGGGAACCAAAATTGTTGAGGACCTTGAAACCTTCTTTGCCGGCACCGTTACGGATCAGATTACCTACTTTGGTGATTTTGCCATTAACGAAGGTGGTCTTGAATGGGGCAAGCTCAACTTGATGTGGAGCTTCAAGCCGGGACTGAACCTCGTCCTCGGTGAAGTTGGTATCACGGAAAGAATGGTGCTTCTTTCGGCCAGGCCGGGGTGGAAGCGAGATGGTTATACCACAACAATGCCTGCTGTAAGCAGAGGAGCAGAATTAAGATATGCCGCAGATACCGGTTCGAACGGTGGCTACTCTCTGACTGCCGGTATTGGAAGAAACGGGACAGAGGATCCGGAAGACGCTGGTAATATCGCTGACTCCAAATTTATCAGGGCGACCTTCAAGTTAGGAGGACACGGACTGCTCAGCGGTAACGGAGGTTCTCACGGTATAGAACATGTCGGCATGGATAACGCAATCACTCTCGGAGTGAGCTATCTGAAATCCGTTAAGGGTACGAGCCCAGCCAATCAGGAAGACCTCGCGGGTCTGACGAAAAGCGCTTATTCATTCGATATCGAAGCTACCACAGGAGCACTTCGTCTTCTCGGGCAGTATGCCAATTTCAATGAAGTTCTTGATACAAACATTGATTACGGAAAACGAACGGCGTATTCTCTCGAAGGCGACTATTGGTTCTATCCCTGGCTGATCGGCATTGTCCGCTATGAATATCTCAAGGATGATCTGAATGGTAAAATGACAAAAATGATTCCGGCTGTTGCGGTGATGCTGAGGCCAAATGCCAAGGTTGGTCTTGAGTATGTCGATGTGGATCAAAAGAAAGGCCTCTCTGACTATACTGCCCCGACCTCGTTCCAGTTGTTTACGCAGGTAGGCTTCTGAGGAGAGGAGTTGTAAGGAAAAAAATCGTTGATAATGCAGTTATTCCTGCAACCGGAAAGTTGTTTCCGGTTGCAGGAATTTTTTTTGTACGGCTGGACTGAAGAGCTGTTTGATGTCCTGAATACTGATGAACCCCTGTTTTTCGTTCGAGAGAACAATACGCAAGTCTGTTGTGTATGAAACCCGCCTCTTGCAAATCCATTATACTCTTTGTACATAGAAAAATGAGGATTCCGGGTGCCCCCAACCTCTTTTCGTTTCTCAGTCCGGGAGGATCACTGTGTTTTCCTGCTCTTCCGCAAGTAACCCTTAACCATATTTCACAACCATCATGGCGCATGAATTTGACGGTAAAAAGTATGAGCAGGCCTCCGCTCACCAGAAGGAGTGGGGAGCGAAAGTGATTGCTGAACTCGATCTCCGGGGTACCGAAAGCGTGCTCGATCTTGGGTGCGGCGACGGGGCCCTGACGCTTCAGATCGCCGGACAGCTTTCACAGGGCCGCGTGCTCGGTATCGACGCTTCGAAAGGGATGATCGAGGCCGCTATGCCGAATGAGACCGTCAATCTTGAATTCATGGTTATGGACATCGATGATCTCGATTTCGGGGAGGAGTTTGACGTCGTGTTCTCGAACGCTACATTGCACTGGGTGAAGGATCACCGGAGGCTTCTTGGAAATGTCCGCAGAGCGCTCCGTCCCGGTGGGCGGGTGCGTTTCGATTTCGCGGGTGAGGGCAACTGCATGAACTTTTTCAGTGTCGTCCGTGAGATAATGGCACTCGATCGTTTCGCTGATGTTTTCGCTGGTTACGAGTGGCCCTGGTATATGCCCTCAGTTGAGGCCTACACAGAGCTTGCCGAAGAGAGCGGTCTCAGGAACGTCAGGGTCTGGGGCGGCAATGCCGACCGCTTCTTTCCCGAGCGGGATGCCATGATCCGCTGGATCGATCAGCCCAGTATTGTGCCGCTTCTTGCAGTTCTTCCTGAATCGCTCAGGGTTCCGTTCCGCGATGAAGTCGTTGAGCGTATGGTCGAACGCACCCTCCAGCCCGACGGTACCTGCTTCGAGACCTTCCGCCGCATCAATCTCGCGGCGGAGAAGTGATCCTGCCTTTTGAACAAACTGAAGTTGTTAAAAAAATAAGGAGAATATTGGGGTGTGCCGATAGTGTCGCATCAACGGTAAATAGTCGGAATTTCTTTTATCATCAAAATCGGTATCCAAATCGGTATCGGTATCGAGTTCCACTTGAAGAGGCTAAAAAAACTCATCAAGTATTGTGTTTTATTGTGATAATTAATTGATAATAAAACAGATAGAGCCAGAATCAAGTTTTCTGCTTTCACATAAAAAATCGATTTCGATACCGATACTGTTTTCGATCTGGATAAGTCAATGACTTCGTAATATACGTCATCATAAGTATGATATGACACTATACGCTCAGCTATGACAGGTGGGTTGGTTACCAGTCATAGCTGAAATCAAGACTGATATACGTTTTTGTTCAGAACCCGTTATCCGTTAGAGTAGATCCCTGCTCATGTAAGCATTTCAACGAACGCCCTGATTCTTGTCAGTAACTGCCCGGAAGGTGGCCCGACCTGGAACGTCCCCTCGAGGCTGATCGAAGGAATGCCCAGTTTCTGGAAGTGGTCTCTCTGGATCTCCTGGTGAATTCCGGCGAACGAACAGCCGACGTAAGAATAAAACAGAATCCCTTTCGAGTCGAAGCTTCTGATGATATCCTCAAGGTACTTCAGGCGAAGGACTGGCGAGCCGATGATGTGACCTCCGGTTTTTCCCAGGATGTGCGTCGCGATCGATGCGAGCGGGTTATCGAGTTTTGGCAGGTCGTGCGTCCAGGAGTTCGGAGTCGACCAGGAGAGGATTGCCCCGCCGCAGTCGTCGATAGTTTTGTAGACTCCGAACTCCTGACCGCGACCACCAATCCAGGCGAGTGGTACGATTTTGCCCTTAGGCGAAGGGATGAACTCCGCCGTTTTAAGCTCCTCGATCAACAGCTCCAGTGTCGCTTCATACTCTTCCGGTTTGCCGAAGTAGTGGCTGCTTCCCATGAGCAGGAACATGGTGGCGAGGCTCTTGATATAGAGGGGGTTGTTTCGCCGCAGATCGAATATTTCCCGTACCTTTGCAAGAACCCGGTTCGCTCTGTCGATTTCAGCGTTGAGTCTCCCGAGATCGACCGGCTTGCCGGTCAGGCGAATCGCCAGATCTTCGAGCTCTTCGGTGAGGAACCGGATCTGCTGTTCGAGACGTGCGGAATCCTTGCTGCGGGGGTGATTGACCGATTCGTAGCGATAAACGTTGTATCCTTCAGCGGCGATCAGTTCGTAACCCATGTTCAGCGGCTCGCATGAGGCGTTGAACACTACCAGCTCCCTGACAGTCGTGTCCCGGCGAAGGAACCATTCGCCAAGGAGTGCTCCGACCATCGAACAGGTCTCCTTCGGGAACTGGAAATAGTCCTCGGCGATGGTCAGCGCATCGCTCGATCCGAGCCGGCCAAGTTCGGTGAACGAGATTGGCACGATATCGAGGGCGTATATGAACGGGCAGTCCCAGAGTCCCATGGTCCAGGCGGCTCTTCCGCCATTGTTTGCGTGCTTCTCGGCGTCCTCCACGTAGCTCATCGCCAGATCGTAAATTTTGTTGACGGCCGGTGAGTAGATGTGGTCAACCTTGCTCTGGCGGATATAATCGAGCTGGCTCTGCAGCTCCTTTCTGACGGCCGGTTTCCTGTCGGTACCTCTCGTTTTTCCAAGGTCGACAAGTTTGAGTTCCGTTGCGGTATTCGACATGTTTAAACCTCCTGCTTTTCTTTCAGTACTTCAATAAATGCTTCAAGTCGGGTCTTGATCTGGCCTGTGTCTCCCTGCGAGTAGTCGTGGGAGAGTTCCAGCACTGGCAGTTCCAGCTCCTGGAATTGCCGGACAAATCTGTTTTTGGTCATACCGTAGCACGGGCAGAACTTGAGGTAGGTGTAGATCACCCCGTCAACCCGGTACACTTTGGCAAGTTGCGTGGAAAAATCGAGCAGATTGTCGAGTGGTACCTGCCTTGCGCAAGGTGCCTGGTCGAGATAGGCGTTTGACAGTGCCTGCCAGGGATCGATTTTTTCGTCGGTTTCATGATAGAACGGCCTGAGTCCGGTGCAATGATCCTCGACGACGATACGGGCACCGATTTCATCTTCGATCAGGTCGAGGATGCGACGATCGCCTTCGGCTATGATGCCGCCTGAAATCATGAGCCTCAGCGGCCTCGGGCCGGACTCTGGTGTGCTCGACAACCTCAGGGAGATATCTTCGAGCAGCACGAGCAGCTCTTCCGGTTGCAGGTAATAGAATGCCCTGGTGATCTCGAGGAAATCCCGTCCACTGAGTGGAGGCTGATCACGCATGCGGAGTTCCGATATATCGCGGATCAGGCGGCGAGCCTTGTTGTACAGGCGGATCTGCTCCGACAGTTCGTCGTCGGTAACTTTGTGGCCGGTGAGGCGGGCAAGGTCGTCGCGGAAATTGAGAATCTGCTGGCGGAAAAATTTCCGGCCCTCTTCACGGTTACCGTTGCGAGGGACGACATAACCGACCGATTCGACGAAGAAATTGTCGATGGCTTCTGCTGTGGCTTTTATCGAATCGCAGGTATAGAAGGTCACCACCTGGTCAAGTCCTGCAAACAGTGGGTCCAATTCGGTGAAATGGCCAAGTACGCTTTTGGTCAGGTCGCAGAAGACGCTCTTGGTGATCAGCTCTCCCCGTGAGACGATATCCGGTGTTCCGCATTTCATGAGGCGGGTATGTGCCGCCCCCGATGCCGAGAGCAGCTCGATCGGCGTGTAGTTGCAGAGATGACCGATCTTTTTTACGTCTGTACGGGCAATGAATCTCTTTTCAGCTTCCGCCGTACGCTCAATGAGGTCGCTGATGTTCGCTTCGATGAGGCTTTCCTCAGTTTCATCCGATTCCTGTTGTCCGGCAAGGAGGCGCTGGGCATAGATGGCCGCACCCAACGCGCCCGCATAGACAGGGTCAAGTCTGAAAGGGGTGATCTCAAGGCCGATCAGCTCTTCCAGTGCTTTTTTCATGCCGATGTTGTTCGAGACGCCACCGGTGAAGACCAGGGCGCCTTCCAGGGGGATCTTGCTGATCAGGTTCTTTACGCGACGTGCTGAGGCGAAGTGCAGCCCTGCGGCGATGGATTCGCGGCTTTCGCCCCGGGCGCGGTGAGAAATGATCTCGGATTCGGCGAATACGACGCACTGGCTGCTGATCTCCGGGAATGATTCGGCCCGAAGCGAAGCGGGTCCGAGTTCACCGATGGTGAATTCGAGAAGGCTTGCGGCTTTTTCAAGGAATCGTCCCGTGCCGGCTGCGCACTTGTCGTTCATAATGAATCTGGAGACCTTACCGGTTTTCGGGTCTACCTGGATCGTTTTGGAGTCCTGACCGCCAATATCGATAATGGTTCGAGTGTCGGCGTTCAGGAAATGTGCGCCCATCGCATGGCAGGAGATTTCCGTGACGATCTCGCTCGGTATCCGGATGAATTGCAGCGCGACGCGGCCATAACCGGTACCGACGATGAATGCGATGTCGTTGCGGCCGATCCCTGCTACGTCGAGGAGTTCGTCGAGCAGCTCGTCGGCGGTATCCTGCATGTTGACTCCGGTCGCTACCTGGGTGACGAAAAGTTCATTACCGCGCAACAGCACTGCTTTGGAGCCTCTCGATCCTATGTCGATGCCGAGTACCGTGCTGCCATCGATAGCATCGAGCAGCCGGGGATCGATGACGTCTGAAAGTTTCATGCGAATACCCCCGTTTTCGTTGCTGACCTGACACCTTCATAATAACGTTGTGCAAAAACGGCCGCACCAAGTGCTCCGGCGTAGACCATGTCAATTTTTGTCTGTATGATCGGATGGCCGATGAGCTCTTCCAGAGCGTGTTTCATACCCTGGTTATTAGAGACGCCGCCCGAGAAGACCAGTTCTGGTTCCAGTCCCAGGCGATTGACCAGATTGCGTACACGGCGAGCCGAAGCGAAATGGATAGCCGACGCGATGTCCTCACGCCTTTCCCCCCTTGCCTTGAGTGAAATAACTTCGGACTCGGCAAATACCACGCACTGGCTGCTGATTTCAAGCTTTTTCCGGGATTGAAGGGCTTTTTCACCCAGCTCTTCCAGACTGTAATCGAGCAGCTCGGCAACCTTTTCAAGAAATCGTCCGGTTCCTGCAGCACACTTGTCGTTCATTACGAATTCGACGACGCGTCCGTTGTCGTGATCGACCTTGATGGCTTTCGAATCCTGCCCACCAATGTCGATGATCGTTCTCGTTCCTGCATTCAGGAAATGAGAACCCAGCGCGTGGCACGAAATCTCGGTAACCACTTCGGATGGAAACTCTTCGAAATCGATTGCTATTCGCCCATAACCGGTACCGACGACGAAGGCGATGTCGTTGCGGCCGATGCCGGTCTGTTTCCCGATTTTCCTGATCAGCCTTTCGGCGGTCTCCTGTGAATCGACTCCGCTGGCGGTGATCGATGTATGGATTTCATCGCCATGAACCAGTACGGCCTTTGCCTGGCGCGAACCGATATCTATGCCAATGACCGTTGTTTGCCGAAGATCGGAAACCCTTTCGTCAGCCAGAATTTCATGTTTTTTCATGATTATATTTTTTAAATCAAGAGATGTTCTGAGACTGAAATATCCCGTCCGGTGGGAATATGATAAACGGGAGCCGTGTCCTGATACTCGCTGAAGAGTAGTGTACGGATATGTTCTGATAAACGGTATTGTTCAGAAGCACATCGGTTTGTCGTGTTCCATCCGGCTTTTATTATATAATGATTCGAAGTTAGGTGAATTCTTTACTTATTCATGATAGCTACCATAATAATACCACAAATTGGTTATCATCCAGTCATATACCTACCGGGATGAGAGTTTTTACAATAAGTTCTGTGACGAAAGAGTAATGTTTGAAGATGTTGTGAACTTACCCTGATCGCTGACAGAAAATGTGGAAACAGAGTTTGTCAGATTTGTGACGAGCATCGAGGTGTCTGCCGGTAAAAAAAGCTCACAGGTGGTTGGGTTTTCAGGATCGTATTACTGTTTCGTTTATCCTGATTATAGCTTGCATTTATCGTTTTTTCGGGGTCGTTATTTTTGTTAAGTGCAATAAATAAAATAAATAAGATATTTTGTCCGTTTGTTTTTATATGTTTTTTCAGACTCTTTATGAAGATGCGCCGGGTAGCTGTATTGTGGTATTAAAATACCGTAAAGACTGTATGGAAAATTTCAATTATATGCTCTATTATATAGTTTGAATAATAATTTATTCTGTTTCAGAATTGGAGAAAATGAGATACCATCTTTGTGGTATTTTTATTAAAATGCTTGTTATGGTTTTGAGAAATTGCTTTATTGGGTCGATCTGTTTTGTCGGTGATCGTTGGATGAGAATATCGTTGATACTTATCTTAAAGAGAAGTTGGTGAGTTTTAAGGTGTCTGGTGTCGTCTCTCTGCACAGTGTTATGAGTCTTGACGACAGGTTAAAATAATAATTCAAAATATTTTCCGGAGGAAAATGCTATGAGGGCATGTTGTTGGCAGCGATGTCATATCTGGGGTCATTTATTGTGTGACGTATTGTCTTGCTTTATGATATAGTGCGCTGTCTGAAATAGCAGGCGCTGTTATGGCGAGGCCGATTTCTATGTAACAGGAATCGGTTTTTTTATGTGAATTTCTCTAAGACTCAAACTGTTGAACAAGGAGTTCTAAATGAAAAAAAGAAATACAAAAATAATTGTACTGCTGCTGGGCGCATATCTTGCCGGGGGCCATGCGCTTCATGCAGAGGTGAAAGCAGAGTCAGTACAGGAGAACGGACGCGATGCCGGTTCGGCCAACACTGACCAGGTGGTGACCAGAGAAGAGCTTGAAGGCGTCAGATCGGAGATTGCAACACTTCAGGAGAGGCTGGATCGTACCTACGAGCGCAATACAGCGCAGACGCTCCGTCCTTTGTTTGTATCCGGTATCGCTCAACTCCGGTATTCCCGGTTCGAGAACCGTTACAGGAATAACTTCGGCAACCCGCAGGACAACCAGGGAGGTTTTTCGCTGAATGCGCTTATCCTCAACTTTCAGGGCAACCTGAAACGTGATTACGAGGAGGGTCGCAACATCAATTACCTGTTCAGTGTGGTGACCCCGAGCGGACTGAACGCGAGTAACGCCACTCCCGACTATACGCTCAAGCCTCTCGACGCTTACATCAGCTATCATTTCCGTCCCTCACTCGATCCGGAGGGGTCGCTCCTCCAGCTTATTGTCGGTCAGCAGAAAAAGCCGTTTGGCCTGGAGGCGCTTGCGGCTGAAGACAAAAAACCGACAATCCTGAGTGCGCAATCTGCAAGGGCGAATCTGGGTGCGCTCGACGCAGGAGTCAATTCGGGCGCATTTCCCTCGAACGGCTTTGGTCTCGATGCCAGGGATATCGGCGTCGTTCTCAAAGGTGACCTTTTCCCGAAGTATGATGCAGCATTCCGTTACCGTGTCGCTCCAGTCGAATACTCGATTGGCCTGCTCAACGGTTCCGGTCCGAACGCTATCGATAACAACGGTCGCAAGGATATCGCTGGCAGACTGGTGTTCAATGCTCCCGTCGATTACTCTTCCATATTCCGCGGACTTTCTGCAGGTGGCTCCATTTACAATGGCAGTGCATTTTCAACTGCACTGGGCCAGTATGATGTCAGGCGCGCAGGGGCGGATTTGTCCTACGTCAACACACCGATTGGTTTTACCTACGAATTTGTGCACGGAAAGGATGCTTCGACGACAAAGCAAGGGCAGACTCTGACCATCTTTTACAACATCGGCGAGCAGTTTGTCAGTGGTTACAAAGCACAGGATCGTTATGACGACTGGTACCCGACGACCATTCAGCCGTTTGTGCGATTTGACTGGTGGGACAGCGATACCAGCGAGACCGACAACGTGACCGAAATCACGACCATAGGTCTCAACTGGTTCCTTGCACAGACGACCAAATTTCAGTTGAACTACAACATTGTGAACCTTGGAGAGCACGTTGCGGCAACCTACAGCGGTCCGCGAAACCAGTTACTCGCCCAGGTTCAGTACAGTTTTTAATACGAATCCATCAAGAAAAAGGAGAATTCAGTCATGAAACGTCTGTTTATAAAAATAGTTACAGTTGCCGCCCTTCTTGGTTTTGGTGAGCATACGGTCATCGCAGATGCGCCGGCTCCGAAGGTCATAAGAATCGGCTCGGCCTACTCTGGAGGTTATGGAAAACCTTACGGTTGGGGAACGCCCGGCGTACTTCAGGATCTCGGACTGCTCGAACAGGAGTTCAGGACGGAGGGTATCGAGATCCAGTGGAACATTTTCAAGGGGGCCGGCCCTGCGGTCAACGAATCTCTTGCCAATAATACGCTCGATTTTGCGTTTATCGGTGATCTTCCGGCCATTGTGTCAAAATCAGCCGGGCTGAAAACAAGGTTCATTGCCAACTCGATCAACGGACTGGACTACTACTGGGCTACCCCGGCAGATTCTCCGATAAGGTCGATCAGGGATGCAAAAGGAAAACGTGTAGGCGTTTTCAAGGGTACGGCAACGCAGTTGGCGCTTTCACGCATTCTGGCTGCCAACGGCCTGAAAGAGAGCGACGTGAGGATCTACAACCTCGGTACGGCTGACCTGCTTGCAGCACTGAAAGCCAGGACCATCGACGTCGGCATTGGCGGAAACAATCTTTTTGCGCTCCGCAACCAGGGCATTGTCAGGATTATCGGATCGACAAAGGAGTATCCTAAAGATTTTCGTGCCTATGGAGGGCTGTTTGTCACCGAGAAATTTGCCAACGCCTATCCCGCTATCACCCGGCGCTTTGTGAAGCGGTATGTCGAAGCAGCGAAATGGGGTTCCGAAGAGGTGCACCGTCAGGGTGTCCTGACGGCTAACGCCAAGGCGGGCGTGGCAGCGGCAGATTTTACCGAAGACAACAAGGGACGTCCGCTGAGCGATATCAACAACCCGACGCTGACGCCCGCGTTGCTCAACCACTTTGCCGGTGCGATAGCTGATGCAAAGAGGCTCGGGCTGATCAGGCAGACGGTCGAGCTCGATACGTGGGTTGACAGAAGCTATATCAATGCGGCACTCAGTGACCTCCAGCTCGAAGGGTACTGGAAATGATGTGAATGATGACTTGATGCGGGAATCCGGATGTGGTTGACGGGTTCCCGCAGGTATTGAACACTTAACGGATCAAGAGGATACTCATGTCAGGCTTTTCAGAAAAACTTTCGGAACTGCTCAATTACCCGGAACAGGTCAGACCTCCCGGTTTGCGGGACGGGGCGGGTAAATCCAGTCCGGCATTCACAGCGTTTATGAAGATGCATGGTGTTGTTGGGGAATGCTGCTTCGGCCATGTTGACTGGTTGGGGAGTAAGGAACTATGAAAGCGCAGGATACCAGCATGGTGCTTGTTCAGTTCGTGTTCATCTCTGTTCTGATGGGGCTCAGTCTTGGGATGGGACAGATAGCAACGACACTGTATGCGGTCGATCTCGAATCGGGTACATCGGAGATAGGTTTCATTGGCGGGGTACAGGGTATCGGTATGCTTCTGACCGTTCTGCCGGTCGGTATGCTGGTGGATCGCGTCGGGCCGAGAAGAGTGTTTCTGTTCGGAGCTTTGTCAAGTGCTCTGCTGTATATGCTGTTTCCTGTCGTCGTCAGAACCTCTTACTCCTTGTGCGTCTATGTGTCGATTATCGGGTTCTTCATGGCATTCAGGTTTGTCCCGATGACCAGCGTCTTTCTCGATCTGCTCAAAAACACTGGCAACGACAAGGCCGGTTGGCAAAGGGGGGCGCACTCGTTCGGATTCGTTTTTCTCGGGCCGCTCTTCGGTGCGGTTGTCAGCCGACACTTTGGTCTACCCTTTGCTTTTGTCGTGATCAGTTGCATCTGTATCAGTCTGCTCATAGCAGCGCTCGTGTTTTTTCCTGACAGGTATCATTCCGGAACCGAACGGCCGAAACCTGAATCGTTCAGCGAACGGATCGCCGACATCAGAAGCCTGTTCAGGGATGTGGAGGTACTGGATGCATCTCTTGCAGAGGCTCTGACGATGGGCACCTTCTCCTGCTTCAGCGCTTTCATCGTTGTGACGGCCATCAGGGTGTTCCACTTCACGACAGAGACCGCATCGATGCTGGTGACTCTGGAAGGGATCGTCTATATCGGAGCCCTGTTTTTTCTGTGGCGACTTCTGGGAAGTCTCGGGCAGCGCCGCTTCTATCTGGCAAGTATTCTGGTTGTTCTTCTCGCCCTGACGGCGCTTTCGATTCTCAGCCATCCGGCATACATGATTGCTGGCGCAGCGCTTATCGGACTTGGTCTTGGCATGTTCAACCTGGTTAACGTTACACGGTTGTCACAAGCGAGCGCCGGTAAAGGCAAAACAGCGGGTATTTTCGCCCTGTTTACCATGGGCGGTTCGATCATCGGACCGGTTCTTGGTGGCATTGCGGGGGAGTGGGTTGGTCTGTGGGCCGTTTTTCCGGTCTTTGTGCCTTTCTATCTCCTGCTGGGTATCAGGCTTTACAGAAATCTCAATACTCATAAGGCTTGCCTTGGTGAAGCCGGGGCAGTCAATCAGATCATCAGTGAGGAGTTTTGATCATGCTATCAATCGACAGAAATAAAGTTTCAACGGTTTTTCTGGGACTTCTTGTTCCCTTGTTACTGCTGATTACCATGGAAGTGGTTGGAACCACAGAAATTCTTCCATCCCAGATCATCGTTCCTCCGCACAGGATCTACGCTCTGCTGCTCGACATGTTGTCTACCGGAGAGCTTTTCGGCCATCTCAGATGCAGTGTCGTGCGGGTATTGAGTGGTTTTGCAATCGGTGCGGGAGCGGGATTCCTCCTGGGCGTTCTCATGGCGCTTGTCCCACGCCTGCAGCGGGCATTGACGCCATTGCTCATTTCGTTCAACCAGGTGCCGCTTTTCGGCTGGGTGCCTTTTCTGATGATCCTGTTTGGTATCGACGAGCAGTTCAAGATCGTGTTTGTCTCTCTGGCTGCGTTCTTTCCGATGCTTCTGAACACCTTCGAAGGCATACACGGTGTGCCCATTGTCTATCTCGAGGTTGCGCGTGCATTCGAGTTCAACAACGGAAAGCTGATGAGGAAGGTGCTTTTTCCTGCGGCGCTTCCTTCGATTTTCACGGGGATCAAGTTGTCGCTTGGCTTCTCATGGATGAGTGTCATCGGAGCCGAGCTCATAGCTGCCAGTGAAGGTGTCGGTTTTATGATCGTCTGGGGTCGCCAGTTGTTCCAGATGGATATCGTCTATGTTGGCATCATCACCGTCGGAACAGTTGGGTATGTCATGTTCAGAGGGCTCGAAGTGTTGGAGTCATCGTTGATGAAATGGCATCGCAAGAACGTATAAAATATATAAAGAAAGCAAGATAGCTCATGAATGCAATAATTGACAAAGCAATGCTCAAGAGGTTTGTGGAGGGAAGCATCCTTCCTGTGATGCTGCTCCTGATATGGTATTTCCTTTCGAAAGCCCGTATCATTGATGCACTTACTTTTCCGTCACCGTCGGATGTCCTCAATGGGTTCCTGAAAGTCTGGAAAGAGGGGCTGCTTGCCGAGAACCTTCTGATCAGCATAATCCGGGTTTCAAAAGGATTTCTGATCGGCGCTTCAGTCGGTTATGTGATCGGTATCATGATCGGCATGTCGAGGATCGCGGAAAAAATGATAAGCCCGGTGTTCAACGCGGTTCGTCAGGTACCGATTCCCGCATTCGCTCCTTTGCTGGTGCTTGTCAGCATCGGTGAGCCATCTCGGGTTTTGTTCATCGCTATCGGGGCCTGTTACCCTGTTGCACTCAATACCGTCGAGGGTATCAGGAGCATCAGGAAGGAGTATTTCGAGGTGGGCAATGTCTTCCGGTTCGGCAGAATCAGAAGATTCCTGAAAATCATTCTGCCATCCAGTTTTCCATCCACGCTCACCGGACTGAGAATAGGGCTGAGCGTATCGTGGCTGCTGGTTGTTGCCGCCGAAATATTCATTTCGTCAGGAGGCGGCATCGGGGACATGATGTGGGCCTGCCGGGAGACTTCGAATATCGATCTGGTCATTGTCTGCATCGTTACGATCGCCCTGGTGGGTTTCACGATGAACTACCTGATGCAGAAGCTTGAAATAATATTCTCCAAATGGAGGCTAACGAGATAAATCATGAACAACAGAGGAGCACTTGAGATCAGGAATGTCAGGAAGACCTATTCCGGCAAAGACAAGGATATCCATGTCCTTGAAGACATCAATCTGTCCATAAACCCAGGGGAGTTTGTTTCGATTATCGGTTTGAGCGGTTGCGGCAAGACTACGCTGCTCCGCCATATCGTTGGCCTCGAAGCGGAATATGAGGGAGATATCCTGCTTGACGGCAAACGGCTCAATGGTCCCAGCCTTGATCGTGGAATAGTTTTCCAGGACCATCGGCTTTTTCCCTGGCTGACAGTTGAAAAGAACATCGCTCTCGGGATTATCGGAAAAACCGAAAAAGAGAAAAAGGAGATCGTTGACAGCCACATAGAACTCGTGGGTCTGAACGGGTTCGGGAAAAATTACCCGTATCAGCTATCGGGAGGCATGTCACAGCGTGCAGCCATCGCCAGGGCGCTGGTCAACCAGCCGAAAATTCTTTTGCTCGATGAACCTCTCGGCGCACTTGATGCTCTGACGAGGATGTACATGCATCGTGAGCTCGAACGGATATGGAAGAAGGAGAATATCACGATGATCATGGTGACACACGATGTGGAGGAGGCCTTGTATCTCTCTGACAAAATCGTGGTCATGTCAGCCAAGCCGGGCAGAATCCAGAAGGTTATCAGCGTTCCTCTATCAAGACCGCGTGACAGGGCAGGTCACGATTTTGCAGACATGAAGGAGTCGGTACTTGAAGAGTTCATGCTGCATACGGAGCACCATTTTTCATTCGCTATCTGAATGACCATGGGCGCAGGCAGCCGAAGGGCATGCCGGTAATCAGTCAACAATAACAAAAGAACATCATCAACAGGAGCTGACCATGAGTACACTCAAGGAAAAACTGTACCGGGAACTTGAACTGAAAATCATCACCGGTGTTGAAGGTATCAATTTCGATCCGCAAATATTCAGGCATCTCGACCTGGGGGGCAAATACCAGGAGGAGATTCACTGCCTTTTTGAAGGCGACCATGAGTCCCATGTCGGGTTTCTTTTCCCCGCCTTTTTTCGCTCCCCCCATGGGTTGACCTATGCCCTGAAGTGGGATCGCAGGTCGCCATACTCATTCGTTGTTGAGGATGGAGTGTTCTTTCTGGCACATAAGGGTACGATTATTTTTCCGGTTGAATTCGTTGAACGTCCGACCTATTACGGACTCAAAACCTCAGATGGGGTTCGATTGAACACCCTTGCCCTCTATACCCAGGGTGGAGCGATTCTTACCGCATACAGCAATGAGTGCGCATTCAGGGAGAAAGGACGCGACTGCAGGTTCTGCAATATCAATGCGACCAAACACACCTATGGAGAGATCGAAGGCATTGGCTGGAAATACCCGCACCAGATCGGTGAAGCAGTTGCTGCCGCCTACAGGGAAGACGGTGCGCGCCACTTCACGCTGACTGGCGGTTTTGTGGCGGAGAGGCGTGAGGTCGAGTACTACCTCGATGTGGCCGACGCTATCCGGGAGCATACAGGGCTTGACGATTTCAACGGCACTGCCGTGATTGGTGCCCCGCTCGATCTGAGTATCATCGATAAATACAAGGAGGCCGGTTTCCGGACGGTGGCTACCAACATCGAGATATGGGACAAGAACCTTTTCCGGGCTATCTGCCCCGGCAAAGATATCGAGTCTGGCGGATACGATCATTGGGTGAAAGCGCTTGAATATGAAGTCCAGGTGTTTGGCCGGGGTCGTGTGCGTTCGAACATCGTCGCAGGCATCGAGCCCAAAGAGTCTACGCTTGAGGGGATCGAATATCTTGCATCGAAGGGTGTTGTCTGTTTTGCGACCAGTTGGAACCCGAATCCCGGATCGGCTTTTGAAGGCCACCGCTCTCCGGAACCGGAGTGGCATATCGATCTGTACAGGAAGGTCGCAGGAATCTTCAGAAGGCACGGCTATACCTTCGACGAGCTCTATGACTGCTATGCGGCACCGATCACTCCGATTCATGACATCTACAGGATCGAGGACGAGACGCTACCGGTTTTCCAGGAGCATTTCGCAACGGCCGAAGCTGTGTAAGCAGATCGCTCGATTGAAGAAACAGACAACAGAAAAAGAATATGCGGGACGCAGGGCTGAATGAGCCTGCATCCCGTCGGCAAGGTAACAAAACTGAAAAGGGGAGGGAATGAGCATACTCAAGGAAAAACTGTACCGGGAACTCGAATTGAAAATCGCTGCCGATGTGGAGGGAGTTGATTTCGATCCCACATTTTCAGCCATTTCGACATTGGTGGCAAATTCCAGGAAGAGGTCCACAGTATTTTCGAAAACGACCATGAACACCATGTCGGAATCCATTTTCCAGCATGGTATCAGACTCCGTTGGGACTTACCGTGCAGACGAAGTGGAACCGTCGCTCCCCTTATTCATTCATCTCCGACAATGGCGTTATCTAGCTCGCGCTCAAGGGGGAGCTCCTCTTTATGGTCGAGTTCGCTGAGCGCCCGAAGTACTACCGAGAGAGAACCTTCGACGGAACGCCGATGAACACCATTGCTATCTATAACCAGGACGGTGCTATCCAGACCGCTTACAGCAACGAGTGTGCCCTCAATGAAAAAGGTCGTGACTGCAAGTTTTGCAACCTCAATGCGACCAGAAACGCTTACAGCGAGGCGGAGGGCATAGGCTGGAAATACCCGCACCATATCGGGGAGACGGTCGCTGCCGCCTATAAACTCGACGGGGCACGCCACTTCACGCTTACCGGTGGGTACGTGGCAGAACGGCGCGAGGTGGAGTATTACCTCGTGGTGGCCGATGCCATCCGTGAGCATACCGGACTTGACGACTTCAACGGCACCGCAGTGATCGGTGCTCCGCTTGACCTGAGCATCATCGAGAAGTACAAGGAGGCAGGGTTTCGCACGATAGCGACCAACATCGAGATATGGGACAAAAACATCTTCAGAGCGATCTGCCCTGGCAAAGAACTCGAGTCAGGTGGTTGGGACCACTGGATAAAGACTCTCGACCATGAAGTCGAAGTGTTCGGCAAGGGGCGGGTCCGTTCGAATATCGTGGCTGGCCTTGAACCGAAAGTGTCCACGCTGGAGGGCATCGAGTACCTCACTTCGAAAGGAGGGGTGCTCTCCGGCGTGACGAGTTGGAACGCGAATCCCGGCTCCGCCCTCGAAGGGCATCGTACACCGGAACCAGTGTGGCACGTGGACCTGTTCAAAAAGGTCGTCGCTATCCTGAGACGAAACGGCTACACCTACGATCAGCTCTATGATTGCGCTCCGATTCCGGTATCGTCCATCCATGACATCTACAGGATCGAGGACGAGAGCCTGCCGGTATTTCATGAGCAGGCATCGGAAGCGCAGGCGGTCTGAGAACGCAGGGAGAACCAAGGTTAAAAAAAAGAGAAAAGCATAAAAAACAACAGAGGAGTCAACAGCATGAGCACCATCAAGGATAAACTGTATCGGGAACTGGAACTGAAGATTGCGACCAGTGTGGAGGGGATAAGCTTCGATCCACGCATTTTCAGGAACCTCGATATCACCGGAAAATACCAGGAAGAGGTCCACTGTGTTTTCGAATATGACCATGAACACCATGTCGGTATCCATTTCCCCGCCGGCTTTCTGTCGCCGCACGGCCTGACTTTTCCAATCAAGTGGGATCGGCGGTCACAGTATTCCTTCATCCTTGAGAACGATGTCTATTATCTGACATACAAGGGGGTAGTGATCTTTCCGATCGAGTTCCTTGACCGGCCTGAATATTATGCGGAAAAAACCTCAGATGGCACGCCGATGAACACGCTTGCGGTCTACACACGCAACGGGGCGATTCTGACTGCATACAGCAACGAATGTGCATTCAGGGAGAAGGGGCGCGACTGCAAATTCTGCAATATCAACGCCACAAAGCAGGCCTATGGTGAAGCGGAAGGTATTGGATGGAAATACCCGCATCAGATCGGAGAAACGGTTGCGGCGGCGTACCGGCTTGACGGAGCCCGTCACTTTACACTCACCGGTGGATTCGTGGCTGAACGGCGCGAAGTGGAGTACTATCTGGATGTGGCCGATTCGATTCGGGAGCATACAGGACTGGATGATTTCAACGGCACGGCGGTCATCGGAGCACCGCACGACCTGAGCGTTATCGAAAAGTACAAGGAGGCAGGATTCCGCACGATAGCGACCAACATCGAGATATGGGACAAGCACCTTTTCAGGGCAATCTGCCCCGGCAAGGCGATCGAGTCCGGCGGCTGGGGGCATTGGGTCAAGACGCTTGAGCACGAGGTGGCGGTGTTTGGCAGGGGCAAGGTGCGCTCGAATATTGTGGCAGGCATCGAGCCAAAGGAGTCTACGCTGGAAGGCGTAGAATACCTCGCCTCCAAAGGGGTCCTTTGCCTGGTTACAAGCTGGAATCCGAATCCTGGCTCCGCCTTCGAAGGTCACCGAGCCCCCGAACCGGAGTGGCATATCGACCTGTTCCGCAAAGTTGCCGGGATTTTTCGCCGTAACGGATACACCTGGGACGAGCTTTACGACTGCTCACCTACGCCCGAGTCTCCGATAAACGATATTTACCGGATCGAAGAGGAGACGCTTCCGGTGTTCAACAGACAAGTCCAGCCGCTTGCGGCTGTCTGATCCGGGAGATCATTATGTCAGAAGTGTTGCTTATAACAGGGGGTGCAAGCGGTATCGGCGCGGCGACGGCAAGACTGGCCGCCCGAAAGGGATACGATATTGCCATCAATTACCGGAGCAGGGAGCGGGAGGCGGAACTGCTCGTCGAAGAGTTGAAGAAAACGGGGGTGAGGGTGATTGCGGTTCAGGCCGATATTGCCTGCCCAGGAGATATCGAAAGGATGTTTGAAGAGGTCACGGAGCGTCTTGGAGTTCTTACGGCTTTGGTGAACAGCGCGGGTGTACTCAGCGGAAGAACGAGGGTTGATGAGGCAGATGCCACTCTGTTGACCCGTCTTTTCCAGACCAACGTGACAGGCCTGATCCTGTCAACGCGCGAAGCGGTCAGGCGCATGTCCACAGCACATGGCGGTAAGGGAGGGGTGATCGTCAATGTTTCGTCGATGGCTGCAACCATTGGCGGACGACCAGGTGTCAGCCTCTATGGTTCGTCAAAGGCAGCCGTCGATGTCTTTACGGTCGGGCTGGCCAGGGAGGTCGCCGCCGAAGGCATTCGGGCCGTAGCCGTGCGTCCCGGTTTCACTATCACCGAGATGACGGCTGAGTATACAAACGATCCGGATCGTTATGCCGAGATCGCTTCATCGATACCGCTTGGACGACCAGCTAATGTGGACGAGATTGCCAGGCCGATCGTCTGGCTGTTGTCCGATGAAGCTTCGTTCATAACCGGAGCCCTGCTGGACGTTTCCGGCGGAGGTTTCAATATTGGCGGTACTCCCCTGAAGCCCCCAGCACAGGCTCATTGAAACAGCGGGGAACAGGACGGCGATTGCGGTTTTGGCCCTTTCTCGTTGCATCGAGTCAGAGAGAGAACAGGCAAAGAACGGCGTTCTTCTCACTGAATCAGAAACTCGATGAGTGAGGTAGTCAGCGGCAACAGAAATTGAGGTCAGTATAGAACTCAATCGAGATTCCAACTGAAATCCGATACCGATTTGGATACCGATGGAAGAAAAAAAGCGAACAGGTGAATTGTCCAGATCGGTATCGGTATCGAAAAGAGGAGATCATAGTACGCCAATGGTACATGAGCTTCTTAAGAAATGGTGAAAATATGCATGTGGACAGTTCCGCAGCGAAAATACAAGACACAAGAGAACAAGGAGATTACTGTCATGAGTGAAAAGAGAGGAAGGCATATCGCCATTTATGGAAAGGGAGGTATCGGCAAATCCACCACAACCTCCAATATCAGTGCGGCTCTTGCCGAGGCAGGATACCGGGTTATCCAGATCGGGTGCGATCCGAAGAGTGATTCCACGACGATTCTGCGCGGAGGCAACGATTTGCCGACCGTGCTCGATACCCTAAGAGAGCAAAGCAAGGTGAGGCTCGAAGATATCTCGGCGGTTGGTTTCGGCGGTGTTCTCTGCATCGAGGCAGGTGGTCCCGTCCCGGGGGTCGGCTGTGCGGGCCGGGGTATCAATGCCGCCGTCGAACTGCTTCAGGATCTGAAGGTTTTCGAGGAGTACAAGCCCGATTTTGTGCTCTATGACGTGCTTGGAGACGTGGTTTGCGGCGGTTTCGCCGTTCCCATCCGTGACGGCATCGCCGAACGGGCGTTCGTGGTGACCTCATCGGATTTTATGGCTATTTTTGCGGCCAACAACCTTTTCAAGGCGATCAACAAGTACGCTCCGTCGGGTGGCGCCCGGCTTGGGGGGGTGATCGCCAACAGTATCCAGCACTCCTATTCACAGCCACTG
This sequence comes from Chlorobiaceae bacterium, assembly GCA_013334975.1. GTDB lineage: Bacteria > Bacteroidota > Chlorobiia > Chlorobiales > Chlorobiaceae > Chlorobaculum. Next base: position 17,010 of record JAAXWL010000013.1, on the reverse strand, counting down.
ATCGACGACTTTGCAGCCGAGAGTGCCGTACCGGTTATCGGATACGTGCCGAGGTCCATCACGGTGGCGCAAAGCGAACTCTATGGCAAGACCGTCATCGAGGCGCTTCCGGAATCCGGGCAGGCGGAGGTCTATCGCAACCTTGCGCGCTTTATCGATGAAAACCAGGATTCGGTAATACCAAAACCGCTTAACGTTCCCGAGCTGAAGCGCTGGGCCAGGAAATGGGGTGACAGGATTTTCGAGGTCGAGACCGGTGTCGTGCAAGAGATGGAGTCAATTTAACAGGCAAAGCCCGAGAGGAACGAAATCATGATCCTTTTGAAAAAGAGAGCGCCACGTATTCGCGAAAAACGAATCGATACGCTGAACGCATGGATCGGGCCTGCCGATTCTGCTGTCAGGGAATTTGCCGGCCAGGAGGTCGTCCAACGGATCAGGACCTTTTCCCAGAGTTCGAATGACGACCTTCTGCATGCGCTCAACATCCTCTGTCGCATAGAAAAGAGTGCGACGGTCATTCACTCTCCACGTGGTTGCGCGGTGGCGGCTCTGTACCACAAGGTAGCCCAGGGTCGGGGAAACTGGATCGTGACTAATCTCGACCAGAAAGATACCATCATGGGGGCCGACCGGAAGCTCCGCAAGGCGGTGACAACAGCTTACCGTACCTATGATCCCGAAGTGATTTTCATCCTTTCGAGTCCGGTGGCGGCGATCAACAACGACGATATCCAGGCGGTGGTTGATGAACTCCGGGAGGAACTCGAATTGCCGGTCATTCCGGTATTTGTGACCGGGTTCGCATCCCGCAACGCACTGACCGGATATGACATAGCCCTGCATTCAATTTTCAGACAGTTGGCAGGAGGACGAGAATCAGGAGGTCGGAACGGGCGGGTCAACCTGTTTTCAGTCGCTGAACATCGTTCAGATCTCCAGGAGGTCACGCGGCTGCTGACAGCGCTTGGTCTCGAACTTAACGTTCTGCCTGACAATGCTTCGATCTGGACTTTCGTTGAAGCAACCGAAGCACGATTTTCGATTTCGCTCAACCATGATGCAGATAATTATCTCGGAACCGTGCTTCGCGAAGAGTACGACGTGCCGTACCTGGAGATCGAACGTCCATTGGGGCTTGAAGCTACCGGTCGGTGGCTCCTCGACGTCGGTAAAGCCGCAGGTGTCGGACAAGCCGCTGCGGAGTTGCATCGTCAGGAGTCCGTAAGGGTTCGCCGTGAACTTGGAGATTTCACTCTTTCAGGTATTCGGGTCTATCTGTCGCTTTCACCATCGACAGCCCTCCAGGTAGCGAAGCTGGTTGAGGAATCTGGCGGAGAGATTGCCGGCATCACCGTACCTCATCTCGACGTGCTGCACATAGCGCAGCTCAAGCTGCTTGCAAGCCGCCATCCATTACTTCAGGTTCATATTGCCGACGGCCAGCCTTTCGAGGAGCTGAATATCCTCAGACGATTCGCTCCCGACCTGTATATCGGCGACGGCGCCCATACGGGTCAGGTTGCCCGGCTCGGGTTCCCGGTCGTTTCTCTTGAACAGACCCGGATACTTGCTTACAACGGTACGCTCAATCTTGTCCAGCGTATTTCAGTGGCACTGAAGAATCGTTCGTTCGGAGAGCGGCTTGCGTCGGTTACCCTGCCCTACAAAGAGTCGTGGCTTCAGCGCAGTCCCAACTGGCATATTAAAAAAGAGGTGAAGTAATCATGACTTATCATATCGATGGATCGCGAAATTCCTGTGCCCTGCATGGCGCACTTCAACTGATCGAGGCAATCGAGGGTGCGGTGCCCGTCATCCATAGTAATACGGGTTGCGGCATGCAGCATTATCTCGGCGTCAACCGTCTTGGACCCGGAACTGATTCGTCTGGCGGGCCGCCGGTCTCCAGCAGCAATATCGGCGAGAAGCACATCGTGTTCGGCGGCAGTTCCCGACTTCGCGAGCAGCTTAAGAATACGATCAAGGTTGTCGAAGGAGAACTCTATTTCATTGTTTCCGGATGCTCGACGGAGATGGTCGGGGACGATATTCCTGCCATGGCTAAGGAGGGCCTTGAACAGCGCTTTCCGATTGTCTATGCCAATACGCCAGGGTTTCGCGGTGCGGTGCATCAGGGCTACGAACTGGCCGTGAGGGCGCTGATCGAACAGTTGCCTGCTTTGTCGGGTGGTCGGCAGAAGCCGACAGACAACCTGGTGAACATTTGGGGCATTATCCCGCGTCAGGATCCCTTCTGGGCTGGCAACCTCGAAGAGATCGGACGACTGCTGGAGGGAATCGGGCTCAGTCCGAACCTGTTGATTGGCTACGGACAGGGGCCTGACAACTGGCGATACGTTCCGGAGGCTGTGCTCAATATCTCGGTATCTGTCTGGGGTGAGGCTCCCGCCCGGTTGCTTGAAGAGCGCTACGGCACGCCATCGGTGTTGCTCGATGGATTGCCGGTTGGATCGGCTGCCGGCCGCTTGCTCAATGCAGTTTCGGATCGGCTTGGGCTCGATACCGATCGGACAGAGCGATTTGTTGCTGCAGAAGAGACGCGACTGGGTCGACAGCTTGCCGGTTTTGCCGATATCTATTACCGTGCAGGATTTCAGCGCGAGTTTGCCCTGGTGGCGGAGAGTGCGCAGGTTGTCGGGATAGGTGAATTTCTTGGCAGAACGCTCGGATTGCTGCCACGGACACTCATTATTACCGACAATCCGCCCGAAGAGTCGATGGGTGCGATCCGGGAGCGACTTTCCGGCCTGGTTGATGGCTGGAAAGCAGAGGTTTTTTTCAGCGAAGACCATGCAGAAATCCAGGATATCGTGTTTTCAGGTGGTGCGGAGGTGGTGCTGGGCAGCGCACTGGAGGCGAAGGTAGCCGACTCGCTTGGTGTGCCGTTCCTGCCGGTTTCCTTCCCGCTCGCCGATCGGGTGGTGATCCATCGAGGGTATGCCGGCTACAGGGGGGCAACCGCCCTGCTCGAAGATATTGGCAGCGCGATGCTTTCCCGATCGTTTACGTAGTCTCCATTCTTATCGGTTCTGAATCATTTCATCAAACTGAGAGTCAATCATGAATGTCGCATTAAAACGTGTCCACGAAAGGGAATCGACGTTGTCGGATGTTGTGTCAAAATATCCGGATGTTCCCCGGTTGATTATTCTCAAGATCGATGTTCAGCGTCGTGGAGTCCATTACACACGGCGCGCCCTCGACGGACTCGATCCTGCCGTACACCAGTTGAGAAGCGCGATCTGGTGTTCGCGCGATGGAATTTATACCGATACGAATGTGCCGGAATCACTCCTGTTGAGGGATGGTACCTCGATTGTCGTCGAATCGGTTTCCACTGACAAGGAGCCTTACCTGGTCGATCTGGTTGACGGTCGTCCGGCCCTGATCGATGGGGATGAAGTCATCGAGTTCGTGGAATTCTGGGAAAAACCACGCTACTACGATCTGGTGACCTCTTCCGGCATTCCGATGAAGGATGTCATCAGCGCCCGGCCTCAACGGCTGAGCATTCTCCTGTCCACCGTGTGCCACTTTGGAAAGAACTCGTGCCTGTATTGCGAGATCCATAACAACAACAAAACAAAAGGACGTCCTGTGCGCCCGAAGCTCAGGATGGAGGATGTCTCCGAAGTCGTGCGAGAGGCACTCAGGGAAGAGGGGCGATTCTGCACCTTCTGTATTACCGGCGGCTCGATCCTTAAAGGCCAGGAGGTGTTCGACAGGGAGGTCGATCTGTACATCGAACTGCTCCAGGCGATTGGAGAGCACTTCGGGAGCAGGAAATTTCCCAGTCAGCTTGTTGCTTCGGCATACAGCGAGAAACAGTTAAGGCGTTTGTACGATACTACCGGCCTGATGAGTTACACCTGCGATCTCGAAGTGCTCGACCCTGAAAAGTTCAGATGGATATGCCCCGGCAAGGCCGAAGCGGTCGGTGGTTACGAGGTCTGGAAGCAGCGAGTCATACGCGCCGTCGATATTTTTGGCAGGGGAAACGTTTCGAGCGGAATCGTTGGTGGTGTTGAGCTTGCAACGCCATACGGATTCACAACCGAAGAGGAGGCGCTTGAAGCGACACTTGCGGAAGCCGAATCCCTTGCCAGGCATGGGGTTCCGGCATTTTTTGTCGTCTGGGTGCCACGTCCGAACTCGCCATTCCGGGATCAGAAGAGCCCGTCTCTCGACTATTATGTCCGCCTGACCAGGGGTCTGGAGCGGATCAAGGCGGCCTATGGTATTACAACCGATTTCGACGATTATCGACGATGCGGAAACCATCCCGACACCGATCTGTCAAGAATCCGCTGAGGCGGATTGACGAACTGTCAGTGAACACGGCGATTACAGTACAACACAAGACAACACAAGGAGATCGATCATGGGTCACCCGACCATTTATCCGACAGGCGTTACCATTTACAACCCCGAAGAGGCCTGGGGCGGCTATACCATTCTCCAGGCTGCCGAAACGGGGGCATTGCTCATCGATATGAACGGTCGTGAAGTCCAGTTGTGGAAGGGACTGCACGGTTTTCCTAACAAACTTCTTCCGGGTGGCCAGGTGTTCGGCAGTACCGGTATACGCAACCCCAGGTACGGCTTCCAGGACCAGCTCGATCTTGTTCAGGTCGACTGGGAGGGTACTATTGTCTGGCGTTTTGAACGTACCGAGTTTGTTTCTGACCCCGGTGAAGAACCCCGCTGGGTTGCCCGGCAGCATCACGATTTCCAGCGTGAAGGCAATCCGGTAGGCTATTATGCGCCTGGTCTCGATCCAAAAACCGGTGAGGGCAATACCCTGATTCTGGTGCATGAAGAGGTTCTGAACACGGCTATCTCGGAAAAGAGACTGATCGATGACAAGATCATCGAAGTTGACTGGTCTGGCACTATCGTCTGGGAGTGGCGCGCCAACGAGCATTTCGAAGAGCTTGAATTCGACGAAGAGGCACGACGCATCATTTTTTCGGATCCTAATCTCCGGCCAATCGAGGGTGGACTTGGTGACTGGCTGCATATCAACTCTCTTTCTGCGCTTGGCCCAAACCGCCATTTCGATGCTGGTGATGCCAGGTTCCATCCCGACAACCTGATCTGGGATGCGCGTGAGGCAAATCTCATCGCCATCATCGAAAAGAAGAGTGGTAAGATTGTCTGGAAACTGGGCCCGCGATATGACGGCAACGAGCGGGAGAAGCGGCTTGGATGGATCATCGGCCAGCACCATGCCCATCTGATTCCTCGAGGTCTGCCCGGCGAAGGCAACCTGCTTCTTTTCGATAACGGCGGCTGGGCAGGTTACGGTGAGGCGAGCCCGGGAGCTCCGAACGGTCGGATGAACGCCTTGCGCGACTATTCGCGGGTTCTTGAAATCGACCCGGTGACGCTCGAAATCGTCTGGCAGTATACGCCATTCGAAGCAGGTTTCGACGTTCCTCTTGACGCGGCACGTTTTTACAGTCCGTTCATCAGCAGCGCGCAACGCTTTGTGAACGGCAACACCCTGATTACTGAGGGTTCGGATGGGCGTGTATTCGAAGTAACAGAAGATCACAGGATTGTCTGGGAGTATATCAGTCCGTACCATTTAAGTGCGGGCCGCGGGCCGGGAGGGGGCATGAACATGGTCTATCGCGCATACCGTGCACCGTATGGATGGGTTCCCCAGCTTGAAAAACCTGTCGAGCGAGAGATCCCGCCGCTCGACAGGTCGACGTTTCGTGTGCCGGGTGCCGCACCTGCAGGTCGTCAACGGGAGACGCCTGTGGACGGGGTTCGTGGTTATTCAAGGGATACGGATTATTGCGTGATATCCAGATGACGGTTTTTTACGGCGAATTCTTTGAGTAGCGCGGCCTGTTGAGTCCCCGCACTCGTTGGGCGATGGCTCCTCCTGAGCCGGTGTTCATTACCCTGTATCGGGTATTTTTATAGGAGATGTAAGCTCTTCTGAGCATTTGTATCGTTTATTGTTCCGCGCAGGCAGAGGGATGTCGGTCATTCTACTCCTTGTGATCGATTGCTCCTTCGTTGCTTGCCCCGGCTTCGGGCGGCTGATGTCATAACCCGGTTCATAACGCGAGACACGGGTTAATGTTGTCGAATCGTCAGCCGCACCGGGACCGGACATGTTTCGTTTACCGCAGATGAGGTGGTGATCTGTCTGCCCTATGTCGTAGAGGCGTCTGACAACATCGAAATCGATTCTTTTAATTGTCCTGATTACCAGGTGAAAATTTTTCTGTCACAGCGTTCCGTGAAGATCAATACCAATACCGATATGGAACCCGATTTTGATATCAGGCAGGCAAACGTTCTTATACCGTTGACGTGATACTATTTCAAACCAGACAAAGGTACTACTGATATATCAAGCTTAAAATGGCGTATGTTAAAGTGTCATCTACTTATCCGAATCGAAATCGGTATCGGTATCGAAATCGATTATTTGTGTGAAAACAGAAAACCGGATTCTGGCTTTATCAGTTTAATTATCTGATGGTTATGGTAATAACAACAAGAAACGGCGTGTTTTATTTATCCTCCTTCAAGTGGAACTCGATACCGATTTGGATACCGATTTCGATGATAAAAGGAAAAACGACTATTTACCATTGACGTAACACTACTGAGATGAACATTCAATTATCTGAAGAACTGATTTCACTTTTCAACGATGCAACGGCTTTCAAGGCATTGGCCACCATCGACGGAGAGAGCACGCCAAATGTTGTTACCGGTCGTCTTTTCCGGATCTCCGAAGAGGGCAATATCCTCTACCTGGAGCATCTGGAGTCATCCCGAACAAATCATAACCTTGTCGGCGCCCTCTGGTTTGAACGCCAGGTTTCGATAGCTGTCCAGGGAAGACGTGGTGAAAATTACCAGATCAAGGGACGACCTGTCAAGGTTCACATTACCGGAACCCTGTTCCAGAAGTACTACATCGAAAGTCGTGCAATACTGGGAGAGGTCGACCTGAGCGGTGTGTGGGTCATCGAGCCGACAGAGGTGATCGATGAGTCACCGCTGAAGCGTCAGGCCGAGGAAGAGCAGGCTCGTCCCTTTTTCCGGCATCTGGACCGGTTCTGCAAGTCGGATAACTGAAGATGATGGTTTTTCAGCGCCTACTGAAACCCATGTCTGGATTACGGATCGTCACAGTGCATTGCCTGCAAAACCCGTCATCCTACATTACGGGTATACTTTTTATTGCGGCAAGCTGTGTTCTGGCAACATGGATTCCTCGACTGCTTGGCCAGGTGACCGACAGCTTGCGCTATGGCCATGCAGGAGAGGGCGATATTGCCGGTTTTGCCCGGATGATCGTGGCCGTAGGCGCCGGCCGTGTCATTGCCGGTTGGGCAGGTCGGTTCCTGACGCACATGAAAGGGCGTGAGCTGACATACACGCTTCGCAGGGAGCTTTTCGCCAAATGGAGTACTCTGTCGCCCTCCTATTACCACACGAAAAGCTCGGGAGAACTGATTTCGCATGCGTTGAGCGATGTTGACATTGTCGGAGACCTGGTAACCCTCGGTCTGAACATGTCCGTCACGGGTATCGCCACTCTCATTGGTACCTTCTGGCAGATGGTCGTGCACGTGGACTGGAAACTGTCGGTTGCCTCCGTCGGGCCGCTGCTCTTCATTCCTGTTCTGGTCAGACGACTCGGGCCCGCCATCAGGAGCCAGTCTCATCGCGCCCAGGAGGCGCTGGATGCCATGTCCCAGGTGACCGGAGAGGCCGTATGGGGAGTGCGCGCAGTGAAAGCCTTTGGTCAGGAGGCTGTGTTCAACAGCCGTTTCGAACAGCGTGCTGAAGCAATATTCGAAGAAAAGATGCGTTTTGCCCGTCTTTCGGCGCTCTTCTCCTCTCTGGTGCCACTGATGGTCAACATCGGTTTTGTGTTCATCCTCGGTTATGGTGGTTTTCTTGTGGCCACGAAAGCCATTTCGCTCGGCGATTTCGTCGCCTTCACCCTGTATGCGGTGCTCTTACGTCTGCCGCTGGAGCAATTGTCCAATGTCATCAACATCGTCCAGCGTGCGGTTCCATCGCTTGACCGCCTGGCGACGCTGCTCTCCGTCGAGCCCGAGATCCGGAATCGGCCAGGTGCGCTGACCGGGCAGGTCTTTCATGGCGATCTTCTGGTCGATCGTCTGACGTTCCGTTATCCCGGCAGCGATCACGATGTTCTGCACGATCTCTCCTTTTCAGTCAGGCCAGGCCAGACGCTCGGCATCATCGGCGCTGTCGGCAGCGGCAAGTCGACCCTTGCCGACCTTCTGATACGTCTCTATGATCCGCCGTCAGGATCGATCCGCATCGGAGGCCGGGATATTCTCGATTATTCGCTCGCAACGCTTCGAAAGGGGGTAGCCTGCGTCCCCCAGGAAGGGTTCCTTTTCTCTGGAACGGTGCTTGAAAACATAGGTTTTTCCGACGAAGAGCCCGATGAAGCCAGAGCTGAACGCTGTGCCGTCATTGCGGTCGTGCATGAGAGCATTCTCCAGCTTCCCGAGGGGTACGATACAGAGGTCGGAGAGCGAGGCGCAAGACTTTCCGGAGGCCAGAAACAGCGTCTGGCCATCGCCCGGATGTTGTATAAAGACGCACCGTTCCAGCTGCTTGACGACCCCCTGAGTGCCGTTGACCTCACTACCGAGCGTCGTATACTCGACAACCTCAGAACTCTGAAGGCATCCTCTGGTGGCGGGGCTTCATCGGGCAAGATCACAATCATCATTTCACACCGGCTCAGCGCCGTGCAGCACGCCGATGAAATCCTCGTGCTGCAGGAGGGGCGGATTGTCGAGCGGGGCAGCCATGAAACACTGCTCGACAGTGAGGGGTATTATGCCTTTCAGTGGTCGCTCCAGAACAACCTTTTTTCCGGTGACGATGGCAAAGAGGGGAATGATGACGATAAGGCATATTTTCCGAAAGACTTCCCTGATAATGAACGGCAGGAGCCTGATGCTCTGCCTGCGGTGTTTCAGGTTGTCTGTCCGGAGGATCTGCCATGAAGGACACGTTATCGCAGAAGGGGTGGGTTTCAACGCTGTTTCCATACACCAAACCGCACTGGAGAGGTTTTTCTCTCGCATTCATCCTGATTGTGGTCGTTGTATTGATCGATCTGGCACAGCCGCTGCTTGTCAGGGAGGTGATCGACCGGTATATCTCCTCTTCAAACCCTGATATCCGGGCAATCCTGCGTATTTCATCAGTGTATCTCGTTATCGTGCTCCTTTCGTTCGGCGTTGCATGGTATCAGGAGATTCTCCTGCAACGGATCGGGCTCATGATCGTCCGTTCCATCCGGATCGATCTTTTCAGGCACATACAGAGCCTCTCTCTGCGCTATTTCGATCGTTACAACCCCGGTCGTATTCTGACCAATGTGGTCAGCGATGCTGAGGCGCTCAACAATTTTTTTACCCAGTTCCTGGCCTACATGATCAGGAGCCTGTTCACTCTTGGCTTTATCATGATTTTTATGGCGCGTCTCGATCTGAAGATGGCCATGTACTGTTTTTTGCTTGTGCCGGTTATTGTTGTGACCGTGATCCAGTTCCAGAGAATCCTGCAAGCGGCCAACGCTGAAGCCCGGCGGCGCCTCGGCTTGCTCATTGGATTTCTGTCCGAAAACCTTGGTGGCATGTCAGTTGTCCAGATGTTCCATCAGGAAACGAGGCAGTCCAGAAGGTTCGATGCGCGTAACAAAGCCTATCTGGCGGCATCACTGAGTGAGAACCGGCGGTTCATGTTTTTTTTTAATGTCACCGAAACGCTTGCCGATCTTACTGTGGCTGCCCTGGTGTGGTTCGGTGGTCAGGGGGTGATTCACGGCACCGTCTCGTTCGGCGTGCTGTACGCATTTATCGGTTACATCCGGCGGTTTTTCCAGCCGATCAGCATCATCCTGATGCAGATGAATATATTGCAGGCCTCTATTGTTGCCTTCCGGCGTATCGGTCGCACCTTCGCCGAAATGCCTGATATAGCCGAGGGTTGTTGCCGCGTACCCGAGCCGGTCTCAGGAGCCATCCGGTTTGAGGGGGTTTCGCTGGAATACACGCCAGGCTATCCGGTATTGCATGACATAGACCTCTCTGTCTTTCCCGGTGATAAAATCGGGTTTGTGGGGGCTACCGGAGCCGGAAAGAGCTCTGTCATGAACCTGCTGACCAGGTTTTACGATGTCACAACAGGCGTTGTCTCCATCGACGGCGTCAATATCCGCGATTGGCCATTCGAAGCTCTCAGACGAACCGTGGGCATTGTCCAGCAGGATGTGACGCTTTTTGCCGGCACGATTCTTGATAACGTGCGTTTTTTCAGGACGGACATAACTGCGGTTCGCGTGCGCGAAGCCTGTCTGCTGGTCGGCGCCGATTCGTTTATCCAGTGCCTGCCGAAAGGCTACGATACCGTGCTTTCGGAGAGGGCATCCACACTTTCGGCAGGAGAGCGCCAGCTTCTGTCGTTGGCACGGGTACTGATTTTCGATCCGAGGATTCTCATCCTTGATGAAGCAACCTCCAGTCTTGACTCCGGTGCCGAGGAGATACTGCAGGAAGCCATCCACAAAGTCTCGGCAGGACGAACTCTTCTGGTTATCGCACACCGGCTTTCCACCGTGCGTGAGATGGATCGGATTGTGGTGCTTGAAAATGGACGGATTGTCGAGTCGGGTACCCATGCCGAACTGCTCGGCAGGCAAGGCAGTTACCGGCGCCTGTACCATGCCTGGAGCGAGCAGGATAAGGCCGCATGAAGAGCTGTAACGACGTGATCATCTGACATTGCCTGGCCATGAAAAGAGGCTCTTTGCTGATGACAGAGCCGGATTCAACGAAAACCATACCGAGAAAAACCTATGAAACAGTCTCTCGGAGCCAGGACGCTCCTGTTTCCCACACCCGTTCTGCTGATCGGAACGTACGATGCCGATGGCCGACCGAACCTGATGAATGCCGCATGGGGAGGGGTGTGCTCTTCAGAGCCGCCATGTGTTGCCGTTTCGGTACGCCGGACAAGGTACACCTATGAGGCCATTCTGCAGCGAAAGGCCTTCACCATCGGAATTCCCTCCGTACTTAACGCTGTTGAAGCCGACTATGCCGGAATCGTATCGGGTCGTGATACCGACAAGTTTGCCGCAACAGGCCTGACCCCGGTTCGCAGTGATGTGGTTGACGCCCCATACGCGGCGGAGTTTCCTCTGGTGCTTGAGTGCCGCGTTTTCAGGACAGTCGAAATCGGTGTGCATATCCAGTTCATCGGCCAGATCGTCGATGTCAAGGCTGATGCGGCGGTGCTTGCCGAAGACGGTTTGCCCGACATACTCAAAATCAGACCGATCGTTTTCGATCCAGCTCATCGGGGTTATCACGGTATCGGTTCTTTCATCGGTCAGGCATTTTCCATCGGCAAGTCCGTTCCTTCCTGATTACTGCTTGCCATATTACCAAAACATCAAAACAGAACAGACATGAGCAAACTACCCGAAGAACTCATTCAGCTTCTCAATGACCGGGAGAGCGTGAAGGTCGTCGGCAGCATCGGTGCTGACGGTAAGCCCCACGTTGTTGCCAAAGGGTCGCTGACGACATTTGACAACGAAACCCTTGCCTTTGCCGAAGGTTTCGCAGGCTCCCTGAGTCACACCAATCTGCTCGACAGCGCGGCCAGCGGGAGAGCCGTGGCGGTCAACGTCACCAAAGGTCTTGTGAGTTTCCAGATCAAAGGTCGTGCGTCTCAGAGCGACTCCTCCGGTCCGGTTTTTCAGACGCTTCTGGAGAGGATCAGGTCGAGGCGCGGCCCGGATGCCGGGATCGCCGGTGCGTGGATCGTTACCTCTGATGAGATTCGTAACGAATCTCCCGGAGCGTCGAGAAAGTCATGAACTGATGTTGCGCAGCCGTTTTAAAGGCTATGACCGTCATGCTGCCAGCATGACAGCGTGCTTTGACTGCGAAGTGAAATCTCAGTCGCAGCATCACGATTCTGTCGGTGAGTTTTCTGGTAGTGTATCATACCATGTTCATAGTATTTTTATGGTACAGATCATGGGAAAGCGCATTCAACTCCTTTTATTTGATCGCTTTGAACAATAAAACGACGACGTGCATTATGTGGATCATCATCAACATCCCCGATTTTTGTCAGGCTATTGTCACCAAAACGGTGATGACCGGAGGCAGCGGATGATGATGATCGGCAGACCCTGAGGAAATACAATGGAAGATTTCTTCAAAAGCCGGATCACAACATCAGTGATCCGGCTTTTTTTTATCTGTTCCAAAAAACGATTGTGAACTGCATCAACGATTCAAAGCAATATAACATGACTATCAAGAAGAGTACCCCCTGCATTCCTTTACCGATCGTAACCTTTAACCGGTGGTTTCTTCTGACCGGGATCGTTATCGGGTTTCTCATCAGTCAGCCACTGGTTACGACCCTGTTATTTATGATACTTTTACCCGCAGTGGTGTACGGAAAGAGAGCAAGCCTGATTTATATCCTCGGTTCAAAGTTTTTTGCTGAAAAAATCCGGACGGCAGCGACCGAGGATGCCGGACTTATGCGATTTAACAACTCGATCGCCCTTATTTTACTCGGCATTGCGCAGCTCTTTTTCATGGCAGGCTTGCCTCTGATCGGCTGGATTATTTCAGCGGTTGTAGCTCTTGCAGCGGTAATTGCTTTGTCGGGATTCTGTTTCGGATGCTATCTCTACTTCCAGTTTAATCTGCAACGCTTCAGGTTGTTCGGTCAACCGAATAAACAGGACAAGGGGTGATTATGCGGCGGATGATGTTGCACAAACCAGGTAATGGTAATAAACGCGGTCGATGTCGGGTATGATTGTCGGATGCACGATTCCGAAACCAGACCAGAGTATCAAACGATTAATAATTTCACGGAGCATAATCATGTCTATTGAACCCAAAGAGGGAATACGTCTCTTGATCAATCGTATTTTCAAAAAAGAGAACAGAACCCCGCAGCCAGACTCTCCGCATGCGTATCGTCTGGAAACCCTTGCCTTGCATGCCGGCCAGCCGGTCGACGAAACCCTGTCACGCGGCGTACCGGTCTACCGTACCAGTTCGTACCTGTTCAGGAATACTGAACATGCCGCCAACCTGTTTGCTCTCAGAGAACTCGGAAATATCTATACGAGACTGATGAACCCGACAACCGACATTCTCGAACAGCGGATCACCCAACTTGAGGGTGGAGCCGCATCGGTTGCACTGGCCTCCGGAACCTCGGCTATCTTTTCCGCCATCATCACCCTGGCCGAGGTCGGCGACAACATCGTTTCGGCAAACAATCTTTACGGAGGCACCTACACCCAGTTCGATGCCATTCTGCCCAAATTCGGCATAAACGTGACCTTTGTTGACCCGAAGGACCCGTCGAACTTTGAGAAGGCCATCAATGAAAGAACCAGGGCGATTTTCATTGAAACCATTGGCAATCCGGTGCTCGACTACACCGACGTCCGGGCTGTGGCTGAAGTGGCGCATCGCCACGGACTTCCGCTCATCGTGGATGCAACCTTCACCACACCGTACCTGCTCAGGAGCATCGAGCTTGGGGCAGACATCGTCATCAATTCACTTACCAAATGGATCGGTGGACATGGCGCTGGCATTGGTGGTATCATCACCGATGCAGGACGGTTCGACTGGAAAGCCGGTCGTCATCCGCTCTTCACCGAACCGGACAGTAACTATCACGGTCTGCGATGGGCTATCGATCTGCCAGAGCCGCTAGCTCCGATCGCCTTCGCACTTCGCGTCCGCACGGTACCGCTCAGGAACCTGGGTGCCTGCATTTCGCCGGACAACTCATGGATCTTCATTCAGGGCATCGAGACCCTTCCGCTACGCATCGTCCGGCACTCCGAAAACGCTCTGCAGGTGGCCGAATACCTTGCCAAACACCCAAAGGTTGCCTGGGTGCGCTATCCAGGCCTGAAGAACGACCAGTCCTACCCGCTGGCATCCCGTGATCTGAAAAACGGCTTCGGCGGTATGGTAGTGTTTGGCGTGAAGGGGGGCTATGATGCGGCGGTAAAAATCATCGACACGATCAGGCTGTTCTCGCACCTGGCAAACGTGGGTGATGCCAAGAGCCTGATCCTGCATCCGGCCAGCACCTCGCACAGCCAGCTTACCGAACTGCAGCGCCTGCAGAGCGGACTGTCTGGAGACCTGATCCGGCTTTCTGTTGGCCTGGAGCATGTCGACGACCTTATCGAAGCTCTTGACGATGTCCTTGTTGGAGTATGATAGTTCCTGCTGATTTTGTCGAAGATGAATACAGAGTATGCCAGAAAAGACCGGAACGCCCTTCCGGTCTTTTGTTAAAACCAAGGGCCGAACGCCGATGTTATCAGGAAGGGCAGCGGATTCAACAACGAACGATGAGTGGTGTTGGGGATATAACGATGAAAAAGAAAACAAGATCAGGAGTATCTCTGGTGATAGCGGATGGCCAGTTTCTGATTACCGAGGCACTGAAGTCGATGCTTCAGGCATCGGGTTTCAGGGTAGTTGCCGTTTCGCGAAAACACGAATTGCAAGAATTGCTCGGCAAACAGGATATCGCTCTGCTTATTATCGATCCCGTGCGTTTCGAATATGGTTCGACCGGTGAGCTGGCTTGGCTGAAACGACTCTATCCTGCAACCTCGATTCTGATTCTGACGGGTTCGATCAGCAAACAGCAGGTTATAGAGCTGAACCGAGAGGGAATCGGTAACATCGCCATGAAAACCGATGAGCTGACGGAGATTCTTCATGCCGTCAGAGAAGCGCTCAACGGCAGAAAACACTATTCCCGAGAACTGTTTGATCTCCTCGTGAAATCCGGAGGGCAGACGGCTGAGTCGCTCTTGCTGACTCCTTCGGAAATTGAAATAGTCAGGATGCTGTCGGGCGGGTTGAGCATCAAGGAGATCGCGCTCCGTAAAAATGTAACCGTCAGTACCGTGACGACATATCGAAAGAATATTTACCGCAAACTGAATGTGTCGAGCCGGTCTGAACTGGTGCGGTATGCGATCGAAACCGGGCTGGTCGATGCGATCGATTACTACATTTAGGGGATTCTTTTCCTCGCATGGTGGCTTTTTCCTGTATCGAAGGAAAAATCTCTCTTTTCAGCTCTTTTTACCCTGTTTGCGGTAGATAAAATACCTTATCAACGGGATTTCCTGTTCGTGCGGTCATGACGATCTTGTAAGAGAACAAATTTCTCTCAACAAACATCTTGCAACCATGGCACGCATCGCGAAAAAACTTACCGACCTGATCGGTAACACCCCGCTCCTGGAGCTGGAGAACTTTGGCCGTGAAAGCCACGCCCTTGGCACTATTGTCGCAAAGCTCGAATATTTCAATCCAGGAGGCAGCGTCAAGGACCGCATTGGCTTCTCCATGATCGAGGCCGCCGAGAAGGATGGGCTGATTGACAATGATACCGTGATCATCGAACCGACCAGCGGTAACACTGGTATCGCCCTGGCGTTTATTGCCGCCGCAAAAGGATACCGGCTGATCCTTACCATGCCGGAGACCATGAGTATCGAACGCCGTAACCTGCTCAAGGCGCTGGGTGCTGAGCTGGTGCTGACTCCCGGACCGGAAGGCATGGGCGGGGCGATCCGCAAGGCTGATGAGCTGAAAGAGAGCTTGCCGAATGCGTTTGTGCCGCAGCAGTTCAAAAACCTGGCAAACCCGGAGATTCACCGGCGCACGACAGCCGAGGAGATTTGGAATGACACCGACGGTCAGGTGGATATTTTTGTCAGCGGCATCGGTACCGGAGGGACGATCACCGGTGTGGGTGAGGTGCTCAAACAGCGCAACCCGGAAGTGAAGATCGTGGCAGTTGAGCCGTATGACTCACCGGTCATCTCTGGTGGCAAACCGGGCCCGCACAAGATCCAGGGTATCGGCGCCGGATTTATTCCGGATATCCTCAATAGAGAGGTTATAGACGAAATCATCACGGTCAGGAACGAGGAGGCATTTCGAACCGGCCAGAAGCTTGCCCGTACCGAGGGACTGGTTATCGGCATCTCGTCTGGAGCGGCCGTTTACGCCGCGCTGCAACTGGCACAGCGTCCCGAGAACGAAGGCAAGCGCATCGTGGTCATCCTGCCCGATACCGGTGAACGCTACCTGTCAACGCTGCTTTACCAGTTCGAGAACGAACCGGCTTCCATCTGAAGAACACCAACAATCACACTCATGGATATCAGAGAGAACGGCATTGACCTCATCCAGCAGGCGGTTGTGCTTCTTGCAAGCGACAGAACCGCCAATTGCGATTATGTGTCGCATCCGGAAGAGAAGCTGCCATCGATCGACAAGCTCCGTGAGTTCGTCGATCTTGTGCGGGCGGTGATTTTTCCCGGTTATTTCGGTGCTCCCATTCTTCACAGGGAATCGCTGCCTCATTTCATCGGAGTCAGGATCGAAAAAATCTACGAATTGCTATCAGGCCAGATACAGAGCGTTCGGCAGTTCGAAACAGGCAATACCCTGCAAACGATCACGCCCGACGACGCCTCTGCGGCCGCACGGGCCTTCATAGCACGGCTTCCGGAAATCAGACGGGTGCTCTGCACCGACGTAAAGGCGATCTACGATGGTGATCCTGCAGCAAAAAGCCACGGCGAGATCATTTTCTGCTATCCTTCGATACGGGCCATGATTAACCACCGGACGGCACACACCCTGCTTCATCTGGGTGTGCCTCTCATACCCCGGATCATCTCCGAGATGGCTCACTCCGAAACCGGCATCGATATCCATCCGGGAGCTCGGATCGGAGAGTATTTCTGCATCGATCACGGCACAGGCGTGGTGATCGGAGAGACCTGCGAGATCGGCAACAACGTCAGGATATACCAGGGCGTAACGCTCGGGGCAAAGCGCTTTGAAATCGACA
>JAAXWL010000174.1 GCA_013334975.1 Chlorobiaceae bacterium | reverse complement strand
GATGGCCAAACACTTTGAGCTATCTATTGCTGACGGCAAGTTTGAATTCCAGAGGAAAGAGGATTCAATCGCACGCGAAACTGAACTGGATGGTATCTATGTTATTCGCACGAGCGAAACAAAACAAAACCTGTCAGCAGAAGATACCGTAAGAAGCTATAAGAATTTAGCGAGAGTCGAACAGGTTTTCCGAACCTTGAAAAGTATTGATTTGCAGGTACGTCCCATGTATCATCGCGATGCTGACCGTGTTCGTGCTCATATTTTTCTTTGTCTGTTAGCTTATTATGTTGAGTGGCACTTGCGTCAAGCTTTTGCGCCATTGCTTTTCGACGATGAAGAACTTGTTCATCACAGGAAAGAGCGTGATCCGATTAATCCGACTGTCTCATCCAAATCGGCAACAAAGAAAAAAGCACAAAAACAAATCATGAAGAGTTTCCCGTTCAAAGTTTTCATTCCCTTGTCATGGAGTTGGGACCCCGCAGTCGAAACCGGTGAAGAATGAAATCCTCATCAGAAAGTCCTGTAATTTTCCGAGACACTGAGCCAACATCTCTTCAAATAAGAGCAATGGAATTGATCAGTTTGTACCCAGTAGATGGAAGCTGATTATTCGGCTTTCCCATTGTTCTATAACAAGTTACTGTTTTTTTTATAAGAGGAACTTCGGACTAAACGATCTCGCGCCATTCGGACGCCTGCCCGGTCGCAGGATGGTGGTGATCAGTTTGCCGCTCAGCCCTTCATAAAGGTGCATGGGCTGGTAGCAGGTGTCACCGTAATAACCGTTGAAAAGCGCTATTTGCTGATGGCCGTGAACGATGTTGTCGGTGTCATCAAAATCAAGCACGATGACCGGAGGCGCTTCGGTATATGATTGAAGAAAATAATCGATAAAAACAATGCCCATCCGGTAAAGTTCCGTACGGGTAACCATGTTTTCGAGTCTGGTGATGGTTGGCTGACTGGCCAATTCGAGACCGCTTTCTGGTAAGCGACCAAAGGACATTTTCATGGTCGGGTCATTACACCAGCGGTTGCTGTCATTGGCGTCTTCGTAGCCGCAGGCGATCTGATAGACACGCTGTTCCTCAGTTCCTTCAATTGATGCATGACAGAAGCCGAACGACAAGGATCACGGATACACATAGCCAAAGCAGCGCTAATACCGATCTGAGCCTCTGTTTCATTCAAGAGCAGCACGCCAGCATCGCTGGTAATGTTACCGCCCTGAAAATCCAGAGCGACTTTTTTGCCCATGATCGGGGTGAGAGAGCTGGTTGGATTATACTGAAACAGCTCTTGTTGTTTCGGGGTACCGGTGATTATATTCTCAGAAAGGGTGTGCAAGGATATCGCTGCTTATTTTCTTGTCTAACTGACGGTAATATAAGCATTTGCGGTATTTTATGCCACCTTTTTTATTGCCTTCGTGAAAAATTCAGAACATCAGGCCGGGAATTCAGGTTATACGGAAATGCAAACATGGAGGATGCATCTTTGAATGAGTTCATGAAGAGTTCGGCGCGTTGGGGGACTGTGTTCGGGTTCACCGGATATTGAGTCGGGAGAGGGTGGAGGAGTTGGGCGTGGAGGACAAGACGGTGCAGGTGCCGGTAATTGATGAGGTGAATGTGTTGGGAATGGTGTTTGCGGTGGCGAATTGCTATACAAAGCAGCTGGAGCATGGTGTTGTAGTGAACAATTGCATGATGTTGCGCTGATGCGGACGCTCTGTGGAATTTTGGATGCGATGATGAAAATAGCGGAGATGCAATAAATAAGTTGGCGCATTTGACGAAAGTGCGGACGTTCCGGAAGCAGAACGTGTAAGCAGTGGGGATTGAGGCGCAGTTCCAGACTCTGAAGACACTGTTGTAGGAGAAGGTTGCTCAGCTTGAGGTGATGAAGCACTGACTGTTTCAGATTGCTTCCTGGTGAAAGGTCATCAATTGGCGGAAGTCAGGGGTTGTGGTGGATGCAGGACCTGAAGAATGATCAGGATGTTCTGGACAAGACACTGTAGGGAGCGGATCGGGGTAGTGTTGTTGTGTGACGAAGTGCTGGATGCGGAGATAATGAGGGTGGGTAGAGAATTTAAAACATATTTAATGTATTATATGCGAATAATGCCCGAATGTGTAAGCGTTTAATGTAAATGGTTTTTGATATTAATACGCATATATTAGCATAAAAGTAACTTTTTGATGCATTTATTTGGGATTTTTTATAGAATAGAACGTAATCATAAATTGAATATTTGAACATCATGATTGTATATTTAAAGTCAAATGAAGTATTTATTGATA
>JAAXWL010000114.1 GCA_013334975.1 Chlorobiaceae bacterium | reverse complement strand
AACTTCATTTCACCGGCAATCATCAAAAAAGATGAGATGACCATCGCCGTCTCTTCCAATGGCCAGAATGTCAAAAAATCGGTTGAGTGGCGAAACCGGCTTCGCGATATGCTTGACCATGAGTGGCCGGAATCCTGAGAGTAACGTTTTCATAAAGTATGCAGATGATGAGTGGATCACAAACGTCGGCATCAGTGCCGGAACGAAAAGGGTATGTCTATATTGCCGGAGCTGGCCCTGGAGACCCGGAGCTTCTGACACTCAAGGCCGAACGGGCGCTTCGTGAAGCGGATGTTATTCTGTTCGACGACCTGGTGCTTCCCCAGATGCTTGACACCTACAAGGCAGAGAAGATCTATACCGGAAAGCGCAAGGACAGCCACCACTTCGAGCAGGACGAAATCAATCAGGAGATCGTGCGTCATGCGCTGCTCGGCAGGACGGTTGTCAGGCTGAAAGGGGGCGACCCCTTTATTTTCGGGCGTGGTGGAGAGGAGATCGACACTCTGCGACAGCACGGCATCGACTACGAGATCATTCCGGGCATCACCGCAGCCCACGGCGCGAGCGCCTATACCGAAATTCCCCTGACCTTGCGCAAGGTCTCCTCCTCGGTCGCCTTCTGCACCGGCCACCCCGTCAACAAGATTCAGGTGCCCGATACCGACACGATCGTCTACTACATGGTGGCCTCCACGGTGCATGACGTGCTCGATGCGGTAGCAGCCAAAGGGAGGAGTGGCAAGACGATGGTGGCCGTGGTTCAGAACGCTACGCGCTACAACCAGCAAACCTTCACCGGCACGCTTGATGAGTTCCGGAAACGCGAAAAGGCGGTGTACTCTCCGGCTCTGGTGATCATTGGTGACACGATCAGCCTCTTTATCGCAGAGAACTGGTACTCGCGT
Source organism: Chlorobiaceae bacterium (assembly GCA_013334975.1). GTDB lineage: Bacteria > Bacteroidota > Chlorobiia > Chlorobiales > Chlorobiaceae > Chlorobaculum. The sequence goes on along the minus strand of JAAXWL010000114.1, from coordinate 7,356 downwards.
AAAAAGAAGGTGCTCACGACCGGCGAAGCACCGAAAAAATTTGTGCCCGCCGATTATATCACCGTCCCCTTCCCGTGCCAGCAGGTGGCGGGCGCGGATCTCGGCGCAGTGAAAGCCTGTATCGAGGGGATCGACCAGTTCTCGATGCTCTTCTTCCAGAACCGCTTCGCCGTCCGCTACTTCTTCAGGTACCTCTTCGAGCATGGCCGCGACGTGAGGCATCTGGCTCATCTCGTTATCTGCGCCGCGAACCGCTCGGCTTCAACGGAGCTGCTCGAATACGGCATCATTCCCGATTGCCGGCTTGAAGCGGAAACGCCGACCAGCATCGGGGAGCTGCTGCACAATCAGGGGCTCGCCGGTCAGCGCATTCTCCTGCCGGGTGCAGAACATGTTGATGAGCTGGTCGCCGGGCAGTTGCGCGAGGGAGGCAGCCAGGTCACCCCTCTCGTCGTCTACGTGCACGGAGCGCAGGATCGCGTCGAGACGATCGACCTCGATTTCATAGACGAAATCTACTTCGCCTCGGCAGAGTGTGTCAGGAAATTCAGGGAGCTGCACGACGCGATTCCTTCACGCATCAATGTCAGCACGGCTGATGAGCGGACGGAAAGGGAGTATCACACGCTTTTCGCGCCCTGATTCATATCTGCCGGACTTTGTCATATTTTCTGCCGTCATTGCGTTCTGTCGGTATCGGTATCGGAAAAAACAACGGCAAACCAAAAGCTGTTTATGCAACGAGCGGAACAAACAATCAGAGCATGATCAAACGAACACTCGTCATTCTCGGCCATCCCGATTCCGACAGCTTCTGCGGGGCGATTGCCGATGCTTACGAGGCCGGGGCAAAAGCAGGTGGCCACGAAGTACAGCGCCTCGACCTCGGTCGATTACGCTTCGACCCCATTCTGCACAAAGGATATGCGGAGATTCAGCCGCTTGAACCCGACCTGCTCGAAGCACAGAAAGCCATCGAACGGACGGAGCACATCGTGTTTGTCTATCCCGTCTGGTGGGGAGCGCCCCCGGCTCTGCTGAAGGGCTTTATCGACCGCCTCTTCTTGCCCGGCATCGCCTTCAGGTTCAAGCCAGGCGCAGCGACCCGCTGGGATCGACTCTTCTCCGGACGAACGGCGCGCCTTCTCGTGACGATGGATACACCGCCCTGGTATTACCGCTGGGTCTATCGTATGCCCGGCCACAACCAGATGAAGCGCACGATCCTCGGATTCTGCGGAATCCGCCCGATGAGCATATCCGAATTCGGCCCCGTCAAGACCTCGACCCCTGAGCAGCGAAGCCGATGGCTCGCCACGGTAACGGCTCTCGGGCGCAAAGCATCATGAAGAGAACAGCTCCCCTGACGGTGATCTGGCAGCAGAGGTTGTTTCTTTGCCGATTTTGCGCTAATATTTCAAATTATTATCATATGGGTATTAAGCTGTTGCTCTGACAGTAACCACAATAATCTTGAAACAGAGTGAAGAGATGAATGAATTTGAGCAACAACCATTTGTCGATGCAGAATATGTTGAAAACCCGGAACAGCGTTGTCCGGTAATTCTTCTGCTGGACACCTCGTATTCAATGAATGGTAAACCGATCTCAGAATTGAATGAAGGTTTGACGACTTTGCGGCTGGAACTCATGAATGATTCGCTGGCCGCAAAGCGCGTGGAGCTGGCGATGGTTACTTTCGGGCCTGTGGAGATCAAATCCGATTTTGCCACAGTGGATCATTTTTATCCCGAAACGCTGGTGGCAGACAACGCAACCCCTATGGGCGAAGCGATTGTGACCGGGCTCGACTTGCTCCGCCAGCGCAAGGACCGCATCCGTGCGAATGGCTTGAGGATATATCGCCCTTGGGTATTTCTGATCACCGACGGAGCTCCGACCGACAATTGGGAAGAGGCCAAGCGGCGCGTTCACCAAGGCGAGGAACGCAATGAGTTCATGTTCTACGCCGTTGGCGTAGAACATGCGGATATGGGTGTTCTTGGGCAGATAGCAACGCGCCAGCCGCTCAAGCTGAAAGGGTTGGCCTTCAAGGAATTGTTCCGCTGGTTGTCCAGTTCCCTAAGCGCCGTCTCGCGGTCTAACCCCGGCGACGCTGTTCCGCTTTTAAATCCTGCCGCCCCGGATGGCTGGGCTGTAGCAGGGTAACGCTGTGGCTTGGCGGTGGGCGTCCGCGTCCGTGATTGGCACGTCCCATATTCAAAATGGAGACAGGTTACAAGATGCTTGTGCTGTTTCTGAGTTGCGCAATGGTTCGATTTTCGCTGTTGTGTCGGATGGTGCAGGCAGCGCCAAATTCGGAGCATTTGGTGCATGGCTCATTTGCCGTTTCCTTTCGGTTCGATTCCGTGAATGGGTTCATGAAAATCCCAGGTTGCCGACCGATGAGGATTTGTGGTACTGGATAGATGAACTGAGAGACCGGATTTCCGCAAAAGCAGCCAGACAAGGCACGATACCACGTCAATTTGCCGCAACGCTGGCAGCAATCGTTGTTACTCCAGAAGAAGCGGTTACTCTGCACATCGGTGATAGCGCCATTGTCGGGAGAAAAAGTGGTGAATGGGATGTGCTTTGCTGGCCTGAGAACGGCGAATACGCATCCAGCACATACTTTGTCACTGATGACCCTGAACCTCGTCTGAACATTATCCGTCACCCGCGCGAACATAGTGCCTTCGCTCTGTTTTCTGACGGCGTGGGCGAGCTGGCGTTGTCATATCAGGAACGGACTGCGTATAAACGGTTTTTCGATCCAATGATACGTCCGGTCGATGTCGCATCGGGCGAGGGGCACCTGGTCGAACTTTCGGCCAAACTGGCCACCTATCTTGCCGGTCAATCGGTTTGCGATCGCACCGACGATGACAAGACGCTGGTTCTCATTTCCGGGTGCTGACCATGCTGGAAGTCGTAATCGGAAAGGATCTGGTTTCAGTTGCCGAGTTGATCGGGAAGGGTAACGAAGGCGAAGTCTACGCGATCAAGGGACGTTCCGGGCTGGCCGTCAAAATCTACTACTCCGGCAAGCGCGCCAAACGCGAAGACAAGGTGCGGGCGATGGTAGGCGAAGGTCTTGCCGTCAAGACAGACCTTGTTGCCTATCCTGGTGAGGTGGTGACCGATCATCGCGGCAACTTCCTTGGTTTTGTCATGCGGTTTATGTCGGGCTACCGCCCGCTGCACGAGCTATACAGTCCGAAGTCCCGTCAGCGCCATTTCCCGAAGGCTGACTATCGGTTCATTGTCCATGCCGCGCTAAATGTCGCACGCGCTGTTGGGAAGGTGCACCAGACCGGGTGTGTCATCGGCGACCTGAACCATTCCGGTGTGCTTGTGGCGCTAGACGCGACTGTTGCCCTGATTGATGCAGACAGCTTTCAGTTCAGTCTGAACGGCAAATCCTACCCTTGTGTTGTTGGTGTTCCCGATTTTACGCCGCCCGAACTGCACGGGAAGAACCTCGCATCTGTTCAGCGAACCATAGAGCACGATAACTTCGGGCTGGCCGTTGCGATCTTTCACCTTCTGTTCATGGGCCGTCATCCATACGCAGGGCGTTATAATGGGCCAGATATTTCGATGGGCGATGCCATTGCCCAGAACCGCTTTGCCTTTTCTCTTACCCGACAAGCCGCAACTCAGACAACCCCGCCACCGGGTGCGTTGACGCTTGATATGTTTCCTGATTCTATTGTTGACGCATTCGAGAATGCGTTTGGGCTGACACCGAGAGCACGTCCTGGCGCACTGGACTGGATTCAGGTACTGAACAGACTTGAAGGCGCACTGAACCACTGTAGCAAGGTCAAAACGCACTTCTACCCGGCCAATGCCAAAGGCTGCATTTGGTGCCAGCTGAATGGCAATAGCAATTTTGACATGTTCCCGGATACGACCTCCATTGCACCGGGCATACCTGTCGATCCGCTCGGCACGGAACAGGCAATCCGCGAAATTTTGGCATTTCGTTTCCCTGCTGTCGCAGACTTGCTTCCTGCTGTGGCTGCGCCGTGTGGTGCAAGTAATACGCTTCGTAAAGCAAGAAGCAGAAAGCGTCAGTGCACCTTGTTTGGTATGCTCATGATGGTTGGGGGCGTAGCCGGTTTCATCTATGCCGTCCCGGCGTGGTTATTGTGGATTGGTTTGGCAATCTTGGGGTGGAATATCTTCACTTACCGTGAAGTTGATGCCAGTTGCTTCCAGAAAGCCTTCAAGGATGCAGATGAACTCGTGCAGCGCGAGTTAAACGCCTTTGTTCAGCGCAACGGCATGACCGAGGTTGTGAAGGTGCGCTGTGATTTGGATGCCTCTATCGCTTCTTACAAAGGCAATGACGACGCGCTTGCGCGTGAGTTGATGATGATGAAGTCCAACCGTGAGGCTCGTCAGCGACAGGCGTATCTTGACCGTTTCTCAATTCGCCATGCGAACATCTCTGGTATTGGCCCGGTTAAGACCGCGACGCTTATATCATTCGGTATTGAGACCGCCGCCGATGTTAACCAAACTGCCGTCCTGCGCATTCCCGGATTCGGTGACGTTATGACAGAACGGCTTGTGGCATGGCGGCGTGGGCATGAGTCCTGGTTCAGGTATGATCAGAAGCTGAATGCGCAGGATGTTGCCGACGAAAGTGCATTGAGGCGACGGTTCGCTGCGGAAAAGGCTAAGCTGGAATCTACAATCCGAAACGGGCAGGGCACCCTAAGAAATGCCAAGGCACATCTTGAATCGCTACCAGCCAAAGCCAAAAGCGACTGTGTGCTTATGGAAGCGCTCGCAACTCGTGCGCAAGCCGAACAAGATCTGCGAGACTTGGGCGCATCTGTTCCAACATCCACAGTGGCACTGTGGTGATGTTTCCACTGGGTGCTGTCAGGGAGCCTTGTGGCTGTCCTGCGGCAGTTGCACGCATGGCTGAAGGAGCAAGACCCAGGCTTCGGCGGACTGATCCGGGTACAGAACAAGCGCCCGGAGTTCCTGTGGGTGCATCCGCAGTTTGAGCAGGAGTATTGATGAATGACGGTACCGACCAATCGGTACCGTCATCTTTTTCTTGGTAGGGGCTTTTCGCGAACTGCCCATACGAAAGAATAGTGGACGTTCACCAGGCCGTCCCCCCCCCCTACAATTGTTTGGGGTGTTGCTGGTTTTGAATGGCTGTCTGGAAAGGCATCCCTCCTTTCTCATACGATTTGGAATGGAAAAGTGAATATTCAGGGGACGCTCACCGTGTGCCTGCCCACACCGGGAACACTCCGGGAGTACCATCCCGACTTATCGAGATTGGCACATGAAGCAAACTGCTTTACACTCGTCATCAAAGCCTCAACGCAACACTGTAACGAAACATCGAACAGGTAGAGTTTGTCGTGAACGTCACCTCACTCTTTCCTGCATCGAGGCAGGTCCCATCACATAGCCCAATGGAGCCGACATCGCTCCGGAATCCCTCTACGAAAAACTTTTTCGAAAAGAACAAAACCAGGAATCTTTCGTACGGCACTAAATTCTGCATTCCTTACCCTGGGAACGCGGTGCCCCAGCTCCGCACATTAAACCAAAGGCTCGACGGTAGAATTTGTGAAAACGGAACAACGTCCGTGTGCCGCAGATAAGCTGCGTGAGAGATGAGGGACGGCCCCTGGCAATCGGCTTGCAGGAGCAGGTTGCAAACCACCGTAAGCGGCTTGGGTCAAAAGCCCCGGTAGTGAGCGTTACGGGAAAAGGCACCATTTAAGGTGTCCGGCGTAGAGGTGGCGTGATCCTGATTCGGGCTTTTGCGTGGAACTGCGGGAACCTTCGATGGCGATGGCAAGGGAAAGGCACAAGTGTGAAAAACGAGGCTGACAGTACCGAAGCGTCCCGACTTGTCGGGAGACGGAGCAATCCGAAATAGCGACGAAGGTTCTGTAATGGAACTGGAGCGAAGGGATTGCGTTATCCGGCCATTGAAGTTGGTCAACTGTGAAAGCAGGAGGAGCCGTTTTTCAATGGCAAAGCTGTGCAGAGGTATCTCCCAAAGCTTGATAATGGGAGCCGGATGAGTCGAGAGGTTCCCGTCCGGTTCTGCGAGGGACTGGGGGTGAAATTCCCCCGGTCTACTCTCCCCCTTTTTTTTCTTTTTTTGCGAGGGGTGGTGATCAAGCCCTCGTCTCGGCTGCTGAACGCTGGCGGAGGATACGGTGAATCGATATTATAATGCTCTTAATGAGGTAATCAATGAATCAAGAGCGGGTTTATCAAGAGCATCATTGCGGATATAGATACATAACTCCTTGCAGCCCCAAATATTATCACGCTCAATCAAGGATGCGTATGATGCTGAAAAAGCAGGGATATTTAACTTAACGTAATTGTCGGCATCAACGGATTCGGCAAACCTTTTTGCAAAAATCGGATAAGTGACAATAAATTCCGGGCGTTTTTCGTTAACATATCCAGGAGGAATTTGTCCACCAGTACCGTAATATATTTTGTGATATTTGAGTGCGTCAGGCGTTATGAGACCAACTCCGTCATGAATGTAGCCTTTAAATCCGATACCCAAGCCACCAATTTCACTTGTCATCAAGCGAGATGAAGGTGCCCGAGAATAAAGAAGAGCGCCTACCTGAATATATCTCTGAACTCTTGCGCCTCGTGCATTTGTTGGAAGGTATTTGGGTGAAACACTTCCAATCATATATTGCCCAAGTAGTATAAACGGCAAGATTAATAATACACGATACAGAATGCGATAGACTAAGGCGTTTTGAGTTGCGAACAAGAGTGCCAAAACAAGAATTGGAACTGCAAATAGTGGCTGATACCATGCATGCAGAAAAACGTGTGAATTAATATAGGCGATGGCTACAATAAGTCCGCCAGAACTTATGAGCAAAAGACGTATAAGATCAGTGTTGTGAAATATTTTTTTCCATGATATAGATCTTATCAAGAATCCTGCAAACCCAATCAAGGTTAGGATTGCCATAGCTTTTATGAAAAAAAAGGTTGATGCTATCAATTTCTGAACAGCTTCCTTGTTGGAGGCAATTACTGATGTCTTGGAGAGTATTTTTTTGATGAGGCTGATAGACTTTTCTATATAAGGCATAGAAATATCTAAAGGAATTATGCTGGAAAGAACACTTCGTAAGGTGTCCAGAGCTGTTAACTGATATACCACTAACTTGGCTTTTGCTGTCTGAGGTATGATTGCACCATAAGTACTGAATGTTAACGCGGAAAGGAGTGCCAACGAAAGAAAGAGATAGATAATGTGCCTGTATCTCTCCTTTTCAAAGAGAAAAGGGATGATCCCTAACGGTACAAAAACTATGATTTCAA
>JAAXWL010000113.1 GCA_013334975.1 Chlorobiaceae bacterium | reverse complement strand
AACACGCTCCCCGAAAGGAACCAGACGCATCTTCCGGTAAACCTGCACCCGGCTCGAGCCAGGCATCAGCAGCATCGATGCATTATAAATTATCCTGGGTGCATTTCGCAAAGTATCGTCACCACTCACCCCCCCTTCTTCGCCTGCGAGTGGCATCACCATCGGCTGTTCGTCAGGAAATCCGGTCAGTAACGGGGTATTCCAGCTCTCGATCATCCGCCTGACCGAATCCATCGATGCCTTGTTGAGCGGATCGCGAATGTAAAACGGAATGGCCGTCTCGGGCCAGATAAGCAGATCAGGACGAGAATCACCCTGGAGAGCCTGATTGGTCAGACGGTACAACCGCGCCATGGTCTCCTCGGCGCCCAAACCACCCCATTTCTCATGGGGATCGATATTCGGCTGCACCATCGCAACCCGAACGGTGGAAAAACCAGGGTTCGATGGCTGATCGACAAATACCTTGCGTGCATAAAACAGCGGTGACGCGACCATGAACACCAAGATCAGAACGATACCCAATCGCACCGGCAAAGGCTCATGCCCTCGGATCAGCACTACCGTAGCAACATTGAACACCAAAACCCAGAAACTGACCCCCCAGACACCGGTCACATCAGCATACTGCACCATCCAGAGGAGATTTGCCTGGGAGTTGCCAAGGGTAAGCCATCCAAGTGAAAGATCCTGCTGCATGTAGGCCCACTCCCATCCCGTCCAGAGAAATGGCAGCATCAGCAGGGCAAAACGGAAGCCGACAAACCTCCTTACATAATAAAAGGCAAGAAGAGGTATGCTTGAAAACAACGACTGTGCGAAAATGGTGAGTATACCACCGCTCAAGGTTGCCAGACCAACCCACCAGAGCGTGATGAGACAGAACAGAAACATGGTGACCCAGACCTGCCTGAAAAAGGGAGCAAACCGCTCTTCACGTTCGAGTGAAAGCAGTAATGGTACCAAAGCAACCCATGCAAGGGGTTCAAGATGAACAGATGGCCAGGTCGGAAATGAGAGGCCGAGCAGCACTCCGCTCAGCATCGGCATCAGAAAAGAGCTGAAAAAAACATTTGGCGAGATGGGATGACCGGTCACTTTCATAAGGAAAAACAGTGGGAAACTGACTGGAAAAGGGCTTGGCAAAAGGGTTCCTGTACCAAACAAACCATTGACAGGGTCATGAAAAGTATGTTGTCAAAAGCCGGGAAGAGACATATTTTACTTTACTTATTAATAATTATTCTTTAAATTTATTCCAAGCTGTTATTTAACAGGAAGCAACCCAGTGTTTTTCCTGAAAATACCATTTTAAACGCCACCAGAAAAAGGAGAATCATTATGGCTCTTTTCGGATCAACCGACACGACAACCGCCCATTCCGATTATGAAATCGTACTCGAGGGCGGATCCAGCTCCTGGGGAAAGGTCAAGGCCCGGGCTAAAGTCAATGTCCCACCTGCCAGTCCACTGCTTCCTGCCGACTGTAATGTCAAGCTGAATGTCAAACCGCTTGATCCGGCAAAAGGTTTCGTCCGCATCTCCGCTGTCATCGAATCGATTGTCGACAGCACCAAGAACAAGTTCACCATCGAAGCAGACATCGCCAACGAGACCAAGGAAAGAAGGATTTCGGTCGGTGAAGGTATGGTATCTGTCGGTGACTTCAGCCACTCCTTCTCCTTTGAAGGATCGGTTGTGAACATGTTCTACTACCGCTCAGACGCAGTCCGCCGCAATGTCCCGAATCCGATCTACATGCAGGGACGCCAGTTCCACGACATCCTCATGAAAGTCCCGCTCGACAACAACGACCTCATCGACACCTGGGAAGGTACCGTAAGGGCAATGGGAAGCACCGGTACTTTCAACGACTGGATCCGTGAGTTCTGGTTCATCGGCCCTGCCTTTACCGCACTCAACGAAGGTGGCCAGAGGATTTCGAGAATCGAAGTCAACAACCTGAGCACCCAGAGCGGCGAAAAAGGACCAGTCGGCGTTTCGAGATGGCGTTTCTCGCACGGCGGTTCCGGTATGGTAGATTCCATCGCCCGCTGGGCAGAACTTTTCCCGTCAGACAAGCTTACCAGACCGGCATCGGTTGAAGCAGGCTTCCGTTCAGACTCGCAGGGTATCGAAGTCAAGGTTGACGGTGAGTTCCCAGGCGTTTCGGTTGATGCAGGCGGCGGTCTCCGCAGAATCCTCAACCATCCGCTGATCCCGCTGATTCATCACGGTATGGTCGGCAAGTTCAACGATTTCCGCGTTGATGCACAGCTCAAGGTTGTCCTGCCAAAAGGCTACAAAGTCCGTTATGCTGCGCCTCAGTACCGTTCACAGAACCTTGAGGAGTATCGCTGGAGTGGTGGTGCTTATGCCCGCTGGGTTGAACATGTCTGCAAAGGTGGCGTCGGCCAGTTTGAAGTCCTTTATGCACAGTAATCGGAAAACAATTTTTTCGAATGCAAAAAAAGAACCGGCTTTCAGGCCGGTTCTTTTTTTTACAGAAGAAAAATACAAGCAACGGCAAAAACGCACGCCCTTTTCGTGCCTCGCTTCGGTCGCCTCTTCTGCCTTCACCCTAACAGTTGCAGGATATCCTCTATCTCGTCCTTTATTTCGAGCAAAAGGAGGCGTCGCCGCTCGTCGGTAATCTCATACTGTTTCTGCTCTCTCGAAAGCTGCTTTTGCAGTTTCAGTATCTCGCTGGTTTTGTGATCGGTCTGGTCATCGGCAACCTTGCCACTTCTGACCATCTGACTCGCTTTGTTCAGCTTGTAGCCTTTTTCGTAGACCAGTTCCTTGATATTGAGCACCATGGCAATATCACGATTGGTATAACGACGATTACCCCTCGTGTCTCTGGCAGGAGCAAGTTCGCTGAAAAACTCCTCCCAATAGCGGAGCAGGTAGGCGGGAATGCCGGAAATCCGGCTGACTTCGCCAATAGAATAGTAACTTTTGCTTGATTCGAAAGCCATTGCAGATGTCCGTTTTGTTTTCTCTCCACTTATTATACATTACGTTCGTCACATCAAAAAAGGACGGATGAAAAATCTGCTGGCCCTGCGCCCCTATCTTTACCGTTACCGGAAGTCTCTTGCCACAGGAGTCATCTGCGTCATTGCTACCAATTATTTTGCCGTAGCAGCACCCCGTTACCTCGGGGAAGCCATCGACCTGATGGGCAGACCATTCGAAATAGAGACCATTCTCTCCAGTACTTCGCTCTACCTCCTGTTCGCGGCTCTCAGCGGTATCACCCTTTACCTGGTGCGCCAGCTCATCATCGTCACGTCGCGTCACATCGAATTCGATCTGAAAAACGACTATTTCTCCCATCTCCAGACCCTTTCAACCTCCTTTTTCGACAGCACAGGATCAGGAGAACTTATTTCTAGAGGAACCAATGACCTGAATGCTGTCCGTGATTTTCTGGGTCCTGGCATCATGTATTCAGTCAATACCCTCTTCAGGCTGCTGTTCGCCATGGTCGCCATGCTCTCCATCTCCCCCCTGCTCACCCTTTTCGCCCTTCTTCCCGCTCCGCTCCTGAGCTGGTTGGTTTACAAAACGGGGGTAACAATCCAGAAGCAGTCGAAGCTGATACAGGAGAGCTATGGAGCCATAACCAACCTCGTCCAGGAGAACATCTCCGGCATCCGGGTCGTCAGAAACTACAATCGCGAAGAGTTCGAAACCGGAAAGTTCGAAAAGCTGAACATGAGCTATTATGAAAAAAGCCTGCGACTCGGCAGAATCCAGGCCCGTTTTATGGCGCTCCTGACCGCCCTCACCGCCCTTTCGCTCATTCCGGTCATCTGGGCAGGAGGCCTTGGCGTCATGAATGGCCACATGAGTATTGGCGACATAGCCCAGTTCGTCATCTACGTTTCGATGCTCAGCTGGCCGATCATTTCGATTGGCTGGGTAACCAATATTGTCCAGAAAGCCGCCTCTGCCCAGGGAAGACTCAAAGAGATCTTCGATTCGAAATCTGAAATCACCGAACCTGAAAAAACAGCAACCACCTTCGACACCTCCCGCCCGATAAAAGGAGAGCTGGTTTTCGACCATGTCAGTTTTTCCTGGCCGTCACAGCCCGACAAGTGTGTTCTGCAAGATATCTCTTTTACGGTCGAAGCAGGAACAAAACTGGCCATCGTGGGCGCCACTGGCTCCGGCAAATCCACCACAGTCAACCTCATTCCCCGTCTTTATGATCCAACACAGGGACGCATCCTGATCGACGGGCACGACATCAGAACGCTTCCGCTTGCCGCCATCAGACGAACCATCGGCTTTGTCCCTCAGTCCAATTTTCTGTTTTCGGACACCATCCGCAACAATATCGACTTCGGCAGCAACAGCAGCACTATCGATGTTATCGAAGCGAGCCGCATCGCCATGCTGCACGACGACGTCTGTGATTTTCCCGATGGTTTCGACACGATACTCGGTGAAAAGGGGATCAATCTCTCAGGAGGCCAGAAACAGCGCGCCTGCATCGCCAGAGCACTCAGATGGAGCCCGTCGATCCTCGTGCTCGACGACGCACTCTCAGCCGTTGACACCTCGACTGAGGCCCGAATTTTCGATGCACTTCTCGAAAATCTACCTCAAACCACTATCGTCCTGATCAGCCACCGTATCTCCACAGTCAGAAACTGCGACCGTATCATCGTCCTTCACGACGGAAGAATCGCTGAAAGCGGCACCCACGAAGAGCTGCTCGAAAACGGAAATTATTACGCCAATCTCTACATGCAGCAAATGCTCGAAGAGGAGATCAGCTCACTGAGCTGATCTCACCCAGCTGCCGCCGTAAGTCGCGACGCGACAGGCCGTACATGTGTACGTAGAGCATGTTGAACATCAGTACTGCGGAGCGGAGCGTCGGGGCACGCAGGGCTCTTTCAAGAGCGTGGTGAGGAGTGAATACCCGCGAAGTGAGCCCGGTGTAGCTCGGAATAAACTCCTCGAGACTCATCTGCTTTGGCAGATAGAGCATCTCCTGACCCCATGAGAACCTGAAAGCGTCATGATCGTCGCTGGGATGCATGAGACGTCCCTCTGAAGCGAGACGGGTAAACACCCCTGTGCCTGGTATGGGGCGCAGGAGGTTGATGCCCGGCACATCGATGCCGGTCTCCTCAATGAAGCTCTCGATCCTTTCAGGCATTGAGAGTGTATCGCCGTCAAGACCGAAAATAAAACTCCCGTAGACGCAGATACCTGCACTCCGGATAGCCTTGATGCAACGCACCTGCCGCTCGGCCGGATTATGAAATTTGTGGTGTGCCCGGTTGCTCTCGTCAGCGAGGCTTTCGATACCCACCAGTAAAGCACCGCAACCGGATCGGGCAAAACTGTCGAGCAAGCGGGGATGTTCTCCCAAAAGCGTGGTCGCCTGCCCTACCCATCGTATCTTCAGGGGCACTAATTGCGAAAACAGCTCCTCCGCATAATGTTCATCGGCATTGACCGTGTCATCGAGAAAAAAGAATATCCGTTTGTCCTCCCGGAGGAAGCGTTCAACCTCCCTGACCACCTCGCGAACCGGCCGATGCCTGAGCTTGTGACCATTCATGATATGCACATTGCAGAAATCGCAACTGTAGGGGCATCCCCTGGTCGTCTGAACGACATTGGTCGTGAAATAGCGACCAATGTCGAGAGCAGACTTGCTCACTGGCGGCGATGCCGAGAGATCGGGAAAGTCGCCCTGGAGGTACTCAGCCCTGAGCGAACCCCGCCGAAGATCTTCGAGCACCTCCTTCCACACATCGTCAGCCTCGCCGATTACCAGCACATCGGCATGTTCACGGCACCTTTCAGGAAAAATCGAGACATAAGGACCGCCAAGCACCACGGGAACGCCTCTCGAACGAAACATCGAGGCGATCTCGAAGGCCTGGCGCACTGCACCGGTCTGTACACTGATGCCAACCATATCCCAGCGCTTTTCAATAGGCAGGCGATCAAATCGAAGATCGCAGATCTCCTGCGTGACCCCCGACACCTCGACGGAGCTGAGAATCATGAGCGAAAGGGGCGGAATGGCAAACTGAGCCCGTTTGATGACAGCGCTCATGACCTGGTCTTTCAGAAGAGAAAACCCTTTTTTAAAATTGCCGTCCAGCGAAGCGGTGCCGTCCACGCCGCTCGACGCCTGGACGAAAACCAGTAATACTGAAAGGGCTCGATCGGTGTTGTTCATGGAAAATCAGTTCACTGCTTTGCCAAACGCCATATCCTGGAGGCGTTTCAGCTCCATGAGGGCGTTGAGCGGGGTAAGCCGGTTAAGGTCGATGGCTGAAAGCGCCTTGCGCAGGCGACTCTCCTCCTCCTCAAAGAGCGAAATCTGTCGCGCCATGATCGGCGTGACTGGCTGGTGATGCACCGGCACTTCGACCTCGCGCTTCTCCATGCCGCCAAGAATCTCTCTGGCACGAACAATCACTTCATGAGGCATTCCTGCCATCCTTGCAACCTCGATACCATAGCTGTTATCCGAAGCGCCTCGCACGATCTTGCGTAAAAAAATCACCGTATCGGCAGTTTCAACGACGGTGGCGTTAAAATTGATGATCCTTTCGAACCGCTGCTCAAGCTCGGCAAGCTCATGATAGTGGGTCGCAAAAAGGGTACGCGACCGCAGCCTGTCGTGAATGAACTCACACATCGACCAGGCGATCGACATGCCGTCGAAGGTGCTCGTGCCCCTCCCGATCTCATCGAGCAACAGAAGACTGCGGTCCGTAGCGTTGTTCAGGATGCTGGCAGCCTCATTCATCTCCACCAGAAAGGTACTCTCTCCGGAAGCAAGGTTGTCCGAGGCGCCGACCCTGGTGAATATCCGGTCAACGAGGCCAATCTCAGCAGCCTCAGCCGGCACGAAGCTCCCTACCTGGGAAAGCAGCACAATCAGACCGGCTTGCCTGAGATAGGAACTTTTTCCTGCCATGTTAGGGCCGGTGATGATGAGCAACTGCTGACTCCCTCCGATATGGCAATCATTGGCCACATAAGGTTCGCCAGCTGCAAGAATGCGTTCGAGCACGGGATGTCGTCCGCCGGTGATCGAGAGTTCCGTGCCTTCGTTCATCACCGGACGGCAGTAACGATACTCATCGGCACAGGCCGCAAAACAGGCAAGACAATCCAGTTCGGCAAGAGCTGCCGCCGTTGACTGGATCGACGCCGCCTTTTCGGCAATCATTGAACAAAGCTCCTGGAAAAGCCGGTGTTCAAGCAGAAAACTTTTGTCCTCAGCCGTCAGAATCTTCTCCTCATACTCCTTCAGCGAAGGAATCGTGTAGCGCTCTGCGTTAACCAGAGTCTGCTTCTTTTCATAATAGTCCGGCACCTTGTCGCTGTTGGCTCGGCTGACCTCGATGTAATAGCCGAACACCTTGTTGTACTGCACCTTCAGGGTCGAGATCGAAGTTCGCCGCCGTTCTTCCTGCTGGATTTCAAGCAGCCGGTCACGGGCACCCGAGGAGATTGCCCTCAACTCATCAAGCTCATGGTGATAACCGGCCCGGATATAACCGCCGTCACGCACGGAACCCGTTGCTTCGGGATCCAGAGCCCTGTCTATCGTTGCAGCAAGCTCCGGCAGGCTATCGAGCTGACGGGCAAGCTTTTGCAGACGTTGGGCCCGGCCCGAAGCGAGCAGGTCGCTGAGTTGCGGAATATGCGACAGCGAGGAGCCGAGCTGACGAACCTCTCTCGGCATCGCCCGAGAGGTGGCGATCCGTGCAAGGGCTCGCTCCATGTCGATGATCCCGCCAAGCAGCCGACGCAGCGCCTCCCGCGTTTCAGACGATTCCAGCAGCTCATCGACCGCATCATGACGCTGCACGACCGGTTCGAGCTTCCTGAGCGGATGGAGCAGCCAGCGCCTCAAAAGACGAGCCCCCATCGGATTGCCGGTTCGGTCGATCACTTCGAGCAGACTGCCGTTCAGGGTGCCATCCTGCATCGAAGAGATGATTTCGAGATTCCTGCGGGTCTGCACATCGAGCGTCATGGTATCGGCGCTCTCGACCATACTGATACGCGCAAGGTATTTCAGGCTTCCCTGCCGGGCCTCTTCGAGATACTGAAGCACAACGCCTGCTGCAATCCTGCCACCCTCTGCCCCGTCGATGCCGAAACCCTTGAGCGAATGGGTTCTGAAATGAGCTTCAAGCACCCGCGAAGCCTGCTCCCCGGTAAACATCCACTCTTCAAGCACGGAAAAGAGCGCCCCAGTGTACAGGC
>JAAXWL010000112.1 GCA_013334975.1 Chlorobiaceae bacterium | reverse complement strand
TGGTGTTCGCTCATGTTCCATGCAACGATGATGAGGATTGCGGCAAGGGTCGGCATCGGGATCAGCTTGGCCCATGAACCGAAGAGGAGCATGATGGCAAGCAGCGTGATGGCATGCACGATACCGGCGATGGGGGTGCGTCCTCCGTTTTTGACGTTGGTCGCCGTTCGGGCAATGGCTCCGGTCACGGGAATGCCGCCGAAAAGTGGAGAGACGATGTTGGCCACTCCCTGGGCGATGAGCTCCATGTTTGATTTGTGCCGTGAGCCGATCATACCGTCAGAGACGACCGCCGAGAGCAGGGCTTCTATGGCGCCGAGTATGGCGATGGTGGTTGCCGGCATGATCAGGTGCCGTATGGTTGCCAGGTCGAATGACGGAAAGCTCGGGGTTGGAAGTGTTGACGGAATGTTGCCGAAGCGGGTTTCGATGGTATCGACATCGAGATGCAGCATTCTGACCAGAAGCGTCGTGACGACGATTGCAATCAGGGGGCCGGGTATTTTTCTCGAAACTTTAGGCCAGAAGATGATGATGAGCAGGGCGATCATGCCGACAAGGATGCTTTCGGGGCTTGCCGTTGGCAGCGCCTTGATGTAGGCCACCCATTTGTCGATAAATTCGGCAGGTACGTTGCCCATCTGCAGGCCGAGGAAATCCTTGACCTCGCTGGAGAAGATGATGACGGCAATACCGCTGGTGAAGCCGACGATCACCGGATAGGGGATGAACTTGATGAGCGATCCGAGTTGCGAAAAGCCCATGATGATCAGGATAATGCCGGCCATGATGGTGGCGATCATGAGACCATTCATACCATACTGCTGGACGATACCGTACAGAATGACGATGAAGGCGCCGGTGGGGCCGCCGATCTGTACACGGCTTCCTCCGAGGAACGAGATGATGAAACCTCCGATTACAGCGCTGACGAGCCCCTTGTCGGGAGAGACGCCCGAGGCGATGGCGAAGGCGATGGCAAGCGGCAGGGCTACGATGCCGACAAGAATACCGGAGATGATATCCCGACCGAGCTGTTCTTTGTTCAGCTCGGGGAGAATAGAGAAGAGTTTCGGTTTGAACATTGCTGGAGTTTGTATAAAGTGAAGGAACGGCAGTTCTCTGCAAGTGGTCTCGATCAGCTCCGTTGCGTTGATCAGGTGTAACGGCCGAAACCCGAAGGGCAAGGGCTCTCCGGGAATTTTCCAGGTGGCGGTTTCAGCCGGGGACTCTTCGTTCCGGTTTTACCGGTAACGGAGTTTCAGCGCAACAGCGCCAGCAGGGTATGCAGGAACTGTCAACTGATGTACAATGTATTTTTTTCATGGAATTATCAAGGGGCTGAACGATAATCTTTCAGATGTATTTGTTCCTTATATCTGGCGTTGTTACACTATCTGACCAGATTTTACGCAGAGGGATTGCTTCGGCGGGAACGGGGCGCCTCTGCACAAAAATGTTTCCGATGAGCCGGTACTGTTTTTCAAGGTTCTGACTGAGCGCGGTATGCATCAAAATGAATTTCTCGGGCAAATGGTCCTGGTCGGGGCCCTTGCCATCATTAATATTCTGGTTTTCCAGAAAATCAGGATACCGTCGGTTATCGGTCTGATTTTCACGGGCATCATGCTGGGCCCATCCGGGTTCAATGTGGTCAGTGACAGCGGGTTGATTGCTAAGCTTGCCGAAATGGGTGTTGTGCTGCTTCTGTTCACCATCGGACTGGAGTTTTCACTCGATGACATGAAAAAACTCCAGAAGATCGTTTTTGTTGGCGGCCTGGCCCAGCTTGTGCTGACCGGACTCGTTGTTGCTACCTTGTCTTCCTGGCTTATGGAGGCGATCGGCAAGGCTATTGGCGCAAAGGAGGCGCTTATTCTGGGATTTTCATTTTCAGTAAGCTCTACCGCCCTGTGTCTGAAAATCCTTTCAGATCGCGAGGAACTGGGATTCGAGCATGGAAAGATCGCCCTGGGTATCCTGATTTTTCAAGACATGGCCATTGTTCCCCTGATGTTTGGTCTGAGCTTCATGATTCCCGGTCGTGTCCTGTCGATCGAGGCTACCCTGGAGGAGGTCGCCCTGGTTGCGCTGTTCGCCATTGGCATGTTTGGTGGTTTCCGCCTGTTGATGCCAAAAATTGTCAGGATGATCACGGCGCTTCATGCCGGAGAGGTGCTGGTGCTTGGTGCTCTGGTGCTTTGTTTCGGCGCCGCATGGCTGGCATCGCTGATCGGGCTCTCGCTGGCACTTGGAGCATTCATGGCAGGTATGGTGATTGCCAGTACCGACGAGAGCCATCGTATCAGCAGGACCATCGATCCGTTCAGGGAGGCGATGACCAGTATTTTTTTTGTCTCGATCGGCCTCCTTCTGGATGTGAACATGATCGAGCTGCCCTGGCTCATGGCAATCGCTCTTGTGGTGTTGCTGGTCAAAGGGGTGATTATGACCGGCATCTCCATGTCCCTCGGATTTTCATCAAGGGTCAGTTTGATGTCGGGTATGGTGCTGGCCCAGATCGGCGAGTTCTCCTTTGTTCTTGCCGGAACGGCAAAGAGCATCGGTTTGCTTGACCAGCACATGTTCCAGTCGATGCTGACAATCATCGTCGTGACCATGATAGTTACTCCAGCGCTTATTTCAGCAGCCCCGAAATTTGCCGCCCAGGTAGCGCCCGTCTTCAGGTTCATACCACTTCATTCAAGACCGGAAATCAAGCAGCCCTCACGTGCGCCGGTGAGCGCCATGGTGTGCCGGGGTGATATCTCTGCCGTGATCATCGGCTATGGCCTCATCGGGAGGAATATTGCCGCAGTGATGAATGCGACCAATCTGATCTATACGGCCCTCGATATCGATCGCAACGTGGTCAGAACAATGCGTCGCAAAGGGGAACCGCTGTTTTATGGTGATTGCACCGAAAGCAAGTCACTGATGCGCATAGGGGTCGACCACTCACGTGCCGTGGTGATCTGCATTTCCGAGGTCGAAGCGGCCGTTCACTGCATCCGGCTGGTTCGTGAGATCAATGAACCGGCCTTCATAATCGTGCGCTCCCGTTCTCTTGAATCGGCCGGTCAGTTTTACCGTGCAGGGGCCGATGCCGTCGTGACCGAGATGTTCGAGACCTCGATACAGATGTTCTCCGAACTGCTGAAGCACTTACGGATCGATTCCCGGACGATCTTCGATCAGCAGGAGATTATCAGGCGGGAGGGTGATGTCATTTTCCGGGAACCATCAGTTGAAATGGATGAAGCGCCTCGTGACGCCTCCCAATCATGAAAAAAGGTTCAGCACCAGGGTCTTGTCAACGGTAAATAGTCGGAATTTACTTTATCATTGAAATCGGTATGCAAATCGGTATCGAGTTCCGCTTGAAGAGACTAAAGAAATACTCATCGAGCATTTTGGATTAATGTGATAAACGTAATATAATTAAATAGATACAGTCATATACCGGTTTTCTTTTTTTTACATAAATCATCGATTTCGATCCGGATATATCAAAGGCTCGGAAAAATACGTCAGTTTAAGCTTGGCGCGGCATCAGGGAGGTTGAGGAGCGTGAAATTCTGGTTTCTCTGGAAATAAGAAGAATTTGAACACGTTTTTTTTCATACATTTGATTTATAGTGTACTTCCTGAACTTCATCGATACAAGTCATGGATACTCTGCCGGAATCCTCATCTGAAAAATTCAGGGCTTATCGCCTGAAACTTTTCGACAAGCTTGAAACTGCCACCCAGGGCGAGCGACACAGGGCCCAGTACGAACTCGACCTGATGCAGTTGAGCCATTTTATCAAGGTTGGTGGTCTTCTCCATCATTACCATGATTCAGGTCCTGAACATCCGCGAGGTACAATTCTGCTCATTCATGGGTGGGATTGCTGGTGGATGTGGTGGCATCATATCATCAGGACGCTGAACGCTGAGGGGTATCGTACCATAGCCTACGACATGAAGGGACATGGGTGGTCGGATAACGATCCGGCCAACAAGTATCACATCGACGATTTCGCCAGGGATCTCGATGAACTGGTACGAAAACTTGACTTGAAGGATATCCATGTTGCAGCGTTTTCTTTTGGGCCGTTCGTTGCGCTGAACTATGTCAACAAGTATCCGAACAGTGTCAGGTCGATGACCTTCTTCAACTTCGGCGATCTGCCCAACAGCGAGTTCATTTCAAAAGCTGCACCGGCAACGATCAATTTCATCTTCAACAACCTTATGCGGAAGCTGACCTGGTGGCTTCCTGCCTATATTTTCGCCCGGTTGGTGCTGTCGAGGAATTCGATCATGATGCATGACATCAATGTCGGGTTCGAAAGCCTAGGCTTGTGCGCATCAGAGGCTATCGAGCAGACGACCGAGCAGATTACAGCCCTTGAAACCACCAGAATGCTGCCTGAAATGGTTCGTGCCGTCAGGATGCCGGTTTTATACGTGGCCGGAGAAGGGGATGTGATCATGACCTGTGAAAACGCAAGGAAGTTGCAGGAGATATCCCGTACAGGCACCTATCTCTGTGTACCGAATTGCGGTCACCTCATTACGCTCGAACTTCCTGAAACAGCAGCGGAGATCGTGCTTCGGCACGTCAATGAAAACAACGGGTAAGCTCCAGGTCAGCCTGGCGAACCGCTTTGATGAATGCGTTGATTTTCAGCGGATCCTTGAAACCAGGGGCACTCTCGACACCGCTTGCCGTATCGACGCCCCAGGGGCGGGAGAGCAGCACCGCCTCCGCGACGTTGTCGGGCCGGAGACCACCGGCAAGTAGGGCCCAGCCGAGTCCGCGTGTCTTTTCGAAGAGCATGGTGGCTGTTGCGGATTCAATGCTTTTTCCGGATCCACCGGCCATTTTCGGGTTGTAAGCGTCGAAAAGAAAGTCATGACATCCGGTTTTTGCCGTGAAGGATATGATCTCTTCGATACTGAAACCGGGGCCAGGTCTGAAGACCCTCATCACCCTTACTCCGGAAACGCGCAGCGTCTCTTCCGTGCCGTAAGCCTCTGAGTGAAGTTGTGCTACCTGAACTCCGCAGTAGCGGCAGAGGTCATTGATCTCTGCCGGGGAGTGCTCCACAAAGACGCCGACGGGGGTGACTAATTGAGGAAGCGATCTGATCATGTCGCGAGCGTTATCGGGGCTTACCCGTCGCGGGCTGGATGAGCTGAAATTGAAACCCAGGGCGTCAGCACCGGCAAGGGCGGCGGCAAGGGCATCTTCTGAACGGGTGATGCCGCAGATTTTTATTTTCGTCATGGATTTCGGCACAGGCTTCGGTTAGGGTAGTCAACCCAAAGGTAAAAAAAGAGTTGATCAATTTTCAGTTTCTCTGGCCTCCACGGTTCAATCCGGCGACTTCGAGGTATACAGCGGCTGCATTTTGTGTTTTAACCTATTTATCCGTATACTTGAACCCTTTTTCCACGGAAAGGTCCGTGAATAGTGGGGCGTCGCCAAGTGGTAAGGCATCGGCCTTTGGAGCCGACATTCGCAGGTTCGAATCCTGCCGCCCCAGCAAAACCCCGGAGATCGCGCCTTACCAGGCGGGTCAGCCTGCAAGCCTCTTCATGACGCAGGTTATCCGGAAATTCATGCAAAAATATCGCTTACCGATATCTTGCCGTTCGCTATCATGCAGCGCTGTCTGCCTTTTCAGGCGCTTACCAGCAGAAAACAGACTCTTCCATCCGGAGGATCATCGTTCAGCCCCCTTTTTTCATTCCTGAACCTGCATGTATCCCGGGAGAATTCATTAACAGCATTGCCTGCAACGTTGCATCATGAAAGTACTCGAACCCAACAATATCGCCGCCACTTTTCGTGACGCCGTACGGAGGGAGATCTCTGAAGAGCATCTCGGCATCAACATTCTGGGAATTCTTGCCACCTCCGATCCGGCATCGGTGACCTATGCCGACTATACACGGGCAGGATGTGAAGATGTCGGAATACGGTTTGATCTGAGGGTGACCGATCCGGGAGCGGTCAGCAGAGTGCTTGAAGAGGTGAACCAGGAGCGTTCGGTGCATGGCATTTTCATCTATTATCCGATCTGGGGTGACGCTCGCGACGGAGAGCTCCGTAACCGTATATCGCCCATGAAGGATGTGGAGGGGCTCTCCCCTTACTGGATCAATAAACTCTATGGTAATCAGCGCTTTGACGATAAGGAGCGGAAAAACAAGGCGATTCTGCCCTGCACACCGCTGGCCATCATCAAGCTGCTTGAGGTCACCGACTCTTACAGCCCCTATGGTCTGCCGTTCAAAGGGCAGCAGATCACCATTTTCAACCGGTCAGAGGTTGTTGGCCGACCGTTGGCCTATATGCTCTCAAACGATGGCGCACGGGTCTACTCGTTCGATATCGATGGCGGTATCATCGTCGATGTCTCTGCACCGGGCAACGAACCGATGCCTGTAAGCAGGGCGGAGGCGCTCAGCCAGTCGGATATTGTCATTACCGGGGTCCCCTCAAAACATTTCGACAGGATCAGGGCTGATGAGCTGAAGCCCGGAGCGGTGTGCCTGAACTTCTCATCTGTCCAGAATTTCGAACCGGAGGCAAGGGAGGCTGCGGCCCTCTACATTCCGAGGGTTGGCCCCATGACGGTCGCCATGTGTATGCGCAATGCCCTGCAACTCTATCGCAATTACCATCATGAATCATGAAACAATGGTTGGATCGCTGGAGATCCAGGTTTATCTCGACAGGCTTGCCAGTGCCGACCCGACACCCGGCGGCGGTGCGGCGGCGGCGGTAACGGCGGCCCAGGGGGTCGCCCTGCTTTCGATGGTCTGCAACCTGACCATCGGCAGGAAAAAGTTCGCTGATGCGGAGGAGGAACTCCGCTCGATAGCCGGAGCGCTGGAGAAGAGCCGTCACGAGATGCTTGCCATGGCCGACCGGGACGTGCAGGGTTTCGGGGAGACCATACAGGCTTACCGCTTGCCGAAAGCAACCCCCGAGGAGGCGCAAATCCGCCAGTCAGCGGTTCAGGCTGCCCTGAAGGCGAGTTCCGAGGCCCCTTTCGCCCTCTTCAAAGAGTGCCTGTTGGTACTGCCCCATGCCGACCGGCTTGAAAAGATCGGCAACCCTTCGGTGCTCAGCGACGTCATCGTCGGTCGCTACCTGCTTGTCGCCGGAATGCTCAGCGCCATGGCCAACGTCGAGGTGAACCTCGCCGGCATCAACGACGCCGAGTTCTGCAAATCGAAACGCAGCATCATGCTGCCAGCCATCGGAAGCATGGGAGTGAGCTGGCGGGGAGGTAAATAAAGAACATTGAGAACTCAACAGCAATTGATTATGGTTGTAATCAATTGCTGTTGAGCTTTTTATTCTTGGATACTATACAGATGAGTTCGCTTAGCTGTTTCATTCTGAATCTTTAGAAAAACTTACATCTAATTTAATTTCTCCAATTTTAACAGCACGAACTGACTGGACAAAATTTGGCCAATAAAGTGTCCACTCAATATAGTTACACATATCTTCGGCAAGCTCTGTGAGGCATGTGGCGATTACTGGTCTAAGGTCATCAATTGATGAAACATTTGTTGCTGGTTTTTTCAGAAGTCCCCATCCAAGCCATTTTTCATCTGGTATAGGACGAATGTTTGATAAAATCCTCTGGATTTCTGTTCTGTCTGATTCAACCCATAATGCCGCAAATGATTTATCTGTGACTGTACGTAATTCTTTCCATTCTTTGACTAACTTTTGTACGCGTTTTATTGCATCATCTAATAGTAGCTTTATTAATGGATGACGTTCTTGTTGAGGAAATGTTCCACAACGAAGGCTTTTTTCAAGCGCAGTAACAAAAGATGTTTTGCCATTTTCAGCTCTTATCCATGAATCCATGATTATTCCAAAGAATAACGTTGGAATATAACTGCCTAAGGTGTATGGTCTGAGATTGTTTTGTCCTGCTAATGGTCGATCTTTATAAACATATTCATTTAAGCGTCCCGGAACCTCAGGCTGGTTACCGAATTTTCCCTCAAAATGACCTAATGCCCTATGTAATTCATATTTTAAGTAATCGTCTATCCACATTACATTCCAGCGAAAATTACTGAATGGCGGAAGGTCTAAAATCGCTCCATCACTTAATACAAGTGCTGCCCCGGATATAACTGACTCAAAACGTTTACTTCCCATCGCTGAAACGCAATCATAATATTTTTCCATTACTTGAAGATCAAACATGCCATCAGCTTCCAATATGGAAAATTTATTCTCGTCTAGTTCACCATCTTGATCGTATGATATCCCTTCCTCTATGTATTGAGGAAATAATGAATCGTCAAGTATTTTAATTGCGTTATTGGTAGATATGAGTGCCGGGAACATTCTTGTTGCGAATGCAGTGTTATATTCGTTTATTGTCCATTCTTGTTTTTTACTTGGCACTTCATATGAGCCAGAAACCATATATGAATATATGAGATGATCTTTGGAAAGAAGTTCACATCTTTTAGGTATATCTC
>JAAXWL010000111.1 GCA_013334975.1 Chlorobiaceae bacterium | reverse complement strand
TGCCAAAAGTTCATTGCTAACAGTGAAAAACAGGGGGAGTCGATTCTATGCTGTAAATTCTTTCGTTGAGCCTTTCGGCTCTAAGTGCCGTTCCGACTCGACGGGGTGGCGCTCCCAGTGTGATGGCGCACCTAAAGTAGGTTGGTTTACCTTTTTCTGATCGATATATTCATTGTATGACGAAAAGCTTAACGATGGAGGCGCGATGACAACCTTAACTATTTCACCGAAATTTCAGGTCGTGATTCCAAAAGCGATGCGCGATAGTCTGGGTTTGCAACCCGGCCAGAAGATTCAGGCGATCGTGTATGAAGGCCGTATCGAACTGGTGCCGATCCGGTCGCCAAAAGAGATGCGCGGTTTTCTTCCGGGACTCGACACGCAGGTGGTGCGTGAAGGAGACCGGGTATGAATGTCGTGGACTCTTCCGGATGGCTGGAATATTTTGCAGGATCGCCCGCCGCTGAGCATTTTGTCGTGCCCATTGAGGATTTTACGAACCTGATTGTTCCGGTTATCAGTTTGTATGAAGTATTCAAACGGATTTTCCAGCAACGTGGCGAAGGGAGAGCACTCCAGGCTATCGCCTTCATGCAGCAGGGTGAGGTTGTCGAACTGACGGCTTCGCTCTCTTTGAGCGCTGCGAGAATCAACGTTCAGGAAAAACTTCCGATGGCGGACAGCATCATACTCGCAACGGCGTGGGAGTATGGAGCGACCTTATGGACGCAGGATTCAGATTTTCAGGGGATAGAGGATGTGCGATATTTTGAGAAGTAATCCCGCCTACGCACAGACGCCATGAGCGAGAAATTCGAGAGCATCAAAAAGGGATTGCGAGGGATGGGAAGGGATGGGGGACGTTAGGGAGAAGTTCCAGGCCGTTGTTCCGTTGCCACAAATTCTACTATTGATCTTCTGGGTCAATATGCGAAGCTGGGGCTTCGCGTTCCCAGGTGGATTCTCGGTTTTGTTCTTTTTGCAGGAGTTTTTCGTAGAGAGATTCCGGAGCGACATCCGCTCCGTTGGGCCATGCGATCGTTCCGCCTTCGATAAAAGCTTTTCTGAAAAAGCCCGGCTCTTTGAGTGGCTCGAACACAGGCCCTTTTTGCGGGTACTCTGAAAAATCGACATCACCATGCAGCTCATTGTCGAAGGTGATATGGTAAGTATAATCCTTGACGTACGTTATATCGACGACTTCATTCATGTCCCACATGGCGTACTCTTCAGTTTAAAGGTTCGATAGGCATCATCTCCTTACTCGTTCTGGCCAGCTCCCAATCTGCCAAAAGCTCGTTGGTGTGGAGGTCGATCCATTCTCTCACAAGTTTTACAGCAGTTTTTGAACCCAGCGAGCCTTTCAGAACGTTCCCCTGAAAATCAAAAACCGAGGTTTTTCCCTGAAACTCGGCATGAAAGTGAGGTGGGTTATGTTCATCATAAAACATTCGGATGATAATCCCGAAAAATCTTGATATTTCAGGCATGTTGGTTCGTGAGTTTTCTTTTAAACAAAACTTACTGCAATTCTCTCATTTTTAAAAGCCATTTGCGAGAAGTTCAATGACGTTGATCAGTAGCTAAAAATACTCTTATTGAGCCTTTGGCTCAACGTGCGAAGCTGGGGCTTCGCGTTCCCAGGGAGTTTTTCGCAGAGGGATTCTGGAGCGACATCCGCTCCGTTGGGCCATGCGATGGATGGGGGGAGAGGGGCGAACACCGGGCCTTTTTGCGTGTACTCTGAAAAATCGATCTCACCATGCCAGTTCTCTCCTCGAATAACGAGGTTTCGTCATCGCGAGTCCCGACCTGTCGGGGCGCGGCGATCCATCTTTTACTGCCTTCGCCGATTCCCGACAAGTCGGGATTGCCACGTCGCTACGCTCCTCGCAATGACGGGATAACGATAATCGCAGAAGTAAGTTATCCCGATCTGCCTTGAATTTGGTTCTTTTCGTTATTATGCTCTGAAACCGTAACGACTCGTGACACCCGCGACCTGAACTCAATCCTGAACCGCAATGAACATCGACCGACTTGCAAGCGAAGCGCTCAAGCTCGATCCGAAAAGCCGCGCCACTCTTACCGAAACCATTTGAGAAAGTCTGGAAGACCCCTGGCTCGAATCCTCAGACGTAACTGATGAAGAATCAATCAGTTTAGCCATAAAAAGAGACGAGGATATCGAAAACGGAACCGTCACGCCGCTCTCGCACAAAGAGCTGATGGACAGGCTTTTTTTGAAAGGGAGTTTTATATACCCATGACTCCAAATTTGTGTGGTCGAAGAAGGTTCTCATTCATCATTGCAACAGAGCTACGAGAAATTTATGATGGGCCAGATCAATTTCGATCAGGCGTTTCTGCAGGAACTTCTTGTAAGGGTAACTTGCTGTTATAGATGCATATATCTTCGAATAAAAAACCGGATGGTAAAATCGGCGCGGGGGGAGGTGGCGAATTGACAGTAGAGAATGAAATGAAGAACTGGAGCGTGACCTGA
The DNA here is from genome assembly GCA_013334975.1 of Chlorobiaceae bacterium. Taxonomy (GTDB): domain Bacteria; phylum Bacteroidota; class Chlorobiia; order Chlorobiales; family Chlorobiaceae; genus Chlorobaculum. Next base: position 6,072 of record JAAXWL010000111.1, on the reverse strand, counting down.
AGGGATGAGCCTCGGGAAGACGGCTGGCCGCTTTCTTACTTCGTCATCGTTATCGAACTCTACTGAGAGCAACGACGTTAAGAGACGCAGGGTATGGTTCCAGAAAGTCATAACAACCGGAATTGTCAAACCTTCGTCCGGTTGTTATGACTTTCAATCAGTAGAATCGATTTGTAATTGGATAAATCAACGCACCGATTCATACGTTTCTTCAGTTTTGAGGCGATAGCATCTGTTCGTGGTAACCAGGGATGAGGTGATGCTCGGGTGTGTCAGGCTTCAGGATGGTCGAACTGGAGCATCAAGGCTACTTTTTGCAGGAATGGTTTGAGTTTGACAGGTTTGATAAGGCTGTCATCAAAGCCGCTCTGTTTGGCTGTTTTCAGAGTTTCATTATCCAGGTTGCCACTCAGTCCGAGTATTGGGATGTTCCGGTAAGGTGTGTCACCTGAACGGATTTCTCTTGCTGTTTCAAAGCCATCGAGTACAGGCATTCTCATGTCCATGATCAGAAGATCGCAACGCTCTGTTTTCAGTTTTTGCAGGGCTTCCATGCCGTTGGAAGCCTCCAGAATTCTGACACCGAGTTTGTTGAGCATCGATTTTATGACTTTCCTGTTGAAGTCGAGATCATCAGCAACCAGTACGGTTTTACCGGAAAGTGTTTTTGTGAGTGTTTCCCGGGATGTTTCCAGAGCAGTTTTCAGTGCATTCAGCATTTCCGGGAGTACCGGAGGCATGAAGATCAGGGTGTCGATAGCTCTGGATTTGGCTATGACGGGTTTTATCGAAGAGCTGAAGGCAACGACAGGGAGATCATGGCCGTTTTTTCTGAGATTTCTGACGAGCTTTTCGGCATCGGCAGGAGGAAGATTGAGGTTGACAAGTAAAAGATCATAACGGTTTTGTCCGATCATGTCAAGGACTTTGTCGCCATCGACGGCCTCATCTAGTCCGATATTCAATGGCGCCAACTGACGCCTGAAAAGAGGGAGGTATATTTCGGGAACTCCAGCAAGCAGCAGTTTTTTTCCCGATAAAAACGGGGTATAGGCCTCGTAGAGTTTCGATTCGTATTGGCTGATCACCGATTTGTCAAGAACCGGGAATTCAAGGGTGAACTCCGTGTATTGGCCTACTTCGGAATTGCAGATGATATCGCCTCTGAAGGAGAGCATTACTCGTTTGCAGAACGCGAGGCCCAGGCCAGTGCCCTCTTTTTTGCCTGATGTGAAAAAGGGATCGAAAATTTTGTAACGTATGTCCTGTGGTATACCGGGCCCATTGTCTCTGATGGTTATTCGGTTCCGCTTTTCACCTGATTGGAAGTATATATCGATTCGTCCACCAGGAATTGGGTGGAGCGCATGGAGGGCATTGACGATCAGATTGTAAAGTACCAGGATATAGTTATTCTCGTCACCAAGGAACATGAAGTCTTCTCCTGATCGAAGGTGAATCATATGACGTTCCTGTTCTGAGGCGTAGCCATATTCTTCTATTGCCTTGCGGGTTACCGAGGTAGCAGAAAGACAGACAAGATTTTCGTAAGAAACTTCTGCGGTTTTGAAATTCTCCAGTGTCATGTTGATGACATGAGTGCCTCTGTTGACCGCCATGTGAGCCTGGGCTATTCTTTTGTGAATGGTTTCGACACTTTTGTTCGAAACGTTAACAGATTCGTTATCGGAGTCGAGTTGAGGTATTTCCATCATTATTTCGTCAAGGCTGTGACGGATTTGTGACAGAGGATTTCGCATTTCGTGGGCAATACTTCCGGCAAGAGCCTGAAGAGCACGGTTTTTTTCGTCAGCCTTTCTCCTTTCCTCTGTTTTCATGCTTTGCATGTTGCTGAAACTGAAAAAATATCCCACCACGATGGTAAAAATCAGCACTATCGAATACAGTGTGATGTTGAAGGTAACGTGAAGCGGAGGAATATCCGGGGAGAGCAGGCAGAACCAGATCGCTGCTGTGACGCCGACAATAAGGTCGAACAGAAACATAATCCAGTGCTGTACGAACATGATCAGCACGAACACCATAAAAATCTCCCAGTACAGCCAGAGTTCATGAAAGTTATTCATGATCAGATTGACCGTAAAAACAAACGGGAGAACAAAAATCATGGACAGGTTCCAGTAGAAAGGAAAATAGGGCTGCAAAGAGTCTGGCAGGCGAGGGCGTAACAGTGCACTCAGGCAAAGCAGGGTTGCTATAAAACGGAGCGAAAGACTTTCGTAAGGGAGGTGGAATATATACTTGAAAAGGAAATAGAAAACCAGATTCGCTGGTGCTCCGAAAAGCGCGACGGCAAGGGTATTCGAGGGCGAGATGATTGTTCCGGCCTTAATGAAATCCCTGAGATGCATAAGAACGTTCACCGTTGCTTTTGTATTACTTTGTTAACACATTCTTCGGCGGCAAGGAAGCAGCTTTCGACCGATGCTCCGCGCCGATAATCTCCTGTTGCCGAAAAACCCGGAATATGTTCGAGTTGCCGGTCGATGTTCTCGAGTAACCGATGGTGCCGGGAAGAGTATGCACACAAACCCTCCTTGAAATAACGGTAAACAAAATCCTTTCTCTGATTTCCTTTTAACATAAAGTAAGGAGAAGAGAGGTGTTCGCCAAGTCCAACAACATCTTCTGGTGATGAATGTTCTGTAATAGCCTCTCTGGATGAGCGTCCGCTGAAAGTATAGCGTACAATATCGAGGTCATTAATGCCATAAGCGCCGGCATTGCTTAACGGAGATGAACGGTCAAACACCATGGCCCGTCTGTTGTTCTCAAAGACGGGTGAGCTGTACTTGACGATGGCTATGGCTACCGGATAATAGTTTACCTTACGAAGCAGTGTAGCAGCTTCAGGAAGGGTAAGGTCGAGCAAGGCACCAAGACGGTGTGCGGGAAGAGCAGAGATGACCTTGTCATAATGAGCAATGCCGGATTTGCCCTGATTCAGGTATCCTATGCAAACCGAACCTTGTTCACCGGTAACCGAGGTGACCAGATGATTTTCGAATAATCTGAGTGGCGCCGAAGACTGCATGGCGCGGAAAGAGTGAAGCAGACTGCGCATGCCCAGGGTGAGCTGTTCGTAATTATCAAGAGCGACTGCGATATTCGAACCGAAATTACCCGGATAGCATTCGTCTGGTTCAGCGCCATTCATTCGGATGGTTACCGCCCTTACAAAATGACGGATACAATGCTCATCCAGGAAGTCGGCAAGGGAGAGGTGGTCATAGCTTTCGGAGAGGTTTCTGAAATAGTCGCTTCCGAGAACCCCCAACTCACGGTTGTCCAGAACGGCTTTGACATGGGGATAGAGTTTGATTATGCCCTGAATGCCGCATAACCGGATGAATTTGATCATGTTGAGGAGTTTTGCTCCCTCTTTATTGATACTTATGATCCGGCTATCAACCAATTGTGATGTATTAAATCCAAAATAATCAAATTGATCTTCACCACAAGCTTTGGTGAATTCCCGGAAACGTCGGAAATGCAGGCCAATATTTTTCCCACCGATATCCACCCAGCGACCAAAAAGCTGCTCACTGCCTGCCCTGCCGCCAATTACTTCAGCCGATTCATACAGGTCCACCTCTGCATGGCGCTGCAAGAGATAGAAGGCTGAGGCAATTCCGGATATACCTCCACCGATGACCGCAACGCGCATCAACTCTCAGAATTCGTTTTGAGGTGGTTGAAGATTTTTGCATCGAAATGCGTCTTTTGACGGGCTGCTATTTTTATGAGCCGATTATTGAGTTGTTGTTGTCGGAAGGTATTCATACATGCAAAAGTCGTAATCGAAGAGTCAACACAAATTCGTCCCCATTGCAATACCTGGATGTAAAATGAAATATTTTTGTCAGATCCACTGTCGCAAGGATGAAAATCGCAGTATGCCCTCATGATGATCGGTGATTTTCTTTCAACAAAATTGAAGAAATTAGTGTTGAAGTTCAGAAGAACCAGCTTCCCCTCTGGAGGCAGTCCCTGTATATGTGCACACGCAATTCCTGTTTGACGGAGGGCTTCACTGATCAAAAGGCCCTGAATATGTTCTGAATCGTGGTCGAAGATCAGCTCGGTCGTATCACAGAACATATTGAAATGGTGAATCCAACCCGTGGTGAAGGGGCTGGAAATCAACACATTTTTTTCGCTTTTTTTGTGTACGAGATTTTTATCGATAATCAGCGGCGTTTCTTGTGCTTCGTTCAGAACGAGCGGACTGCTCATCAGTCGTTTTACATCAAGCGGCAGCGTTTTCAGTATATTTGCAGCGATAGCTGTACTGAACGGAGGTGTTGCTGATAACCCGGTTGATCGAAGTTGTTCGAGCTTGTTGCTGATATCTGGCCTGGTAAAACAAAATTCCTGAGATACATGAAGACGGCATGTTTTACCCAGAAGTTGCAGCAATAGAGAGACCTGCTCGGTTGAATCAACAGAGATCAATGTTTGATCATCGAATACGAGAGGCGTGTCACCTGTAAAATGCAGTGTATACGAAGAGGTTGCAGAACTTGACTGAGGAAATTCCTCATTTATTAACAGGTCAGATGAGTTATTGATTGATGCCATCGTGTTAGTCCTTAACAGGAAATCGTTTCAGGGGGGTATTCCGATTTCATAAAGAGCTACTTTCCTTTGCAAGAAGCTTATATCTACCACTCTCTGAGGGTTGATGGTATGATTTGAGCAACAGAAACAGGTATTTATTGAACCGGGTTGATCTTGGTCGTTACCGTATTTATTTTACGCAAAATAATGATATTTATCGAAGTAATGAAAATGTATGTGAATTGTGCTGATTTTATTGTACTAATGACCGTTTTTTCTGAATGGTAACCATGGTATGATCAGTTGATTAAAAAACAGTGCGTATTACTTGTCCATGCTGTATGTGGTTCAGTCAGGAATTATCTGGTAACTTGTACGATCGGTATTGATCATGGTGTCAGAATGACATCGGTTTATGAAAGATTTCTCGGCACTTGTGAAGAGTGGTGATGGATGATCGGCTTATTATACTCCAGATTCACGGCGAAAGTAAATCTCGATGGAAAGGTCAGAAGAAGCTGATCTACCTCAAACTCAAAGGCATAGATGCCACCCAGAATCCAGGAGCTTCCGCCGAGGAACTGTTTTTTGAGCGATTTTTCATAAAGCCTGACCTGAAGGTTGTCTCTTGAGGCGAGTTGATCGAAATAGTTCCGGATGCCTACCGCAGTACTGACGGTATGGGGTGAGAAGGTCGGGATGAGTACTGCGGTTTCATGGTAGAGTTGTTCAACCTTTTCGATCTCTCCTTTGCAAATTCCTGACATCCATTCCGATAGAACATCTTCTGCGCTCTGGTAATGCATTGCTGGATCCAATAGTTATGGTCGCGATTGTCATAATGTTCCGGCAGGTTACCACTGTGGTAACGACAGCAACGGCGGATTGAAAGTAAGCATTTTTTCCATTACGATAAACCTGAATCCTCAGAGTGGTTTATCAATGACTCCAAGACCGACCATATTCGCTGAATTCCTCAAGGTCTTCTATCCTGACAAGAGCAACAGGGGCTATGAATGTCAGAGCCTGAGTTCACCAGCTTTTGCCAGCCGCTTCAGTTCGTTGTTGGCATGGATCAGCATTACTGTCCTGTTGTTCAGCAGACTCCAGGTTTCAGTTTCGCTGGTTGCATTCGGTCGGGGTTCATGATACCCGACAGATGAGAATCGGCGTTGAGAGACACGGTAAAGCCAGAGAATGGATGCTATCGAATCAGCGCGACGCTCGGAGAGTCCTGGATTTGAGGGTTCTGCTGTGATTGTGTCGGCGTGAACTTCGATGAATATATCGGTATCAGCGTATTTTGCGAGGATCAATGCAAGCTGTTCAATCTGGGAGCTGCTCTCAGGGTTGATGGTGGCTGAATCGGTCGAAAAGAGCACTTCTGTATCGAAGATAATCCTGATGCCTTTACTGAACCGTTCTACCCGGGCCTCGGTGACTTTGTTGCGGATTTCCTCCGCCTGTTTGTCCATGTAAAGGTCGATGATG
>JAAXWL010000012.1 GCA_013334975.1 Chlorobiaceae bacterium | reverse complement strand
ACTCAGCAACTTTATTTACCAAAATTTATTGTTCCCTATGTCTCAGCACTCAGCACTCAGCACTTCAAACGCTAAGAAAAAAGCTTTAATTACTGGAATTACTGGTCAGGATGGTTCGTATCTGGCTGAATTACTGCTTGAGAAAGGTTATGAGGTGCATGGCATCAAGCGTCGTGCTTCGTCGTTCAATACTGAGCGCATTGACCACCTTTATCGCGATCCCCACGATATTACTAAAACCTCCTCGCTTGATACTTCGCACGGAACACCTGACACTCAGGAACAACGGGGAGCGCTGTTTCTGCATTACGGTGATCTGACCGATAGCAGTAACCTGATCCGCCTGATTGCCCAGATACAGCCTGACGAGGTGTATAATCTTGCTGCGCAGAGTCATGTTGCCGTGAGCTTTGAATCGCCCGAATATACGGCCGATGTTGATGCTCTTGGGGCTCTTCGGTTGCTTGAAGCGATCCGCTTTCTTGGTTTTGAAAAGACGACCCGCTTCTATCAGGCAAGTACCAGCGAACTCTATGGACTTGTGCAGGAAATTCCACAGCGCGAAACGACTCCTTTTTATCCGAGGAGTCCCTATGCCGTAGCCAAACTCTATGCATACTGGATAACGGTCAACTACCGAGAGGCTTATGGGGTCTATGCCTGCAACGGAATACTGTTCAATCACGAATCGTCGAGAAGGGGCGAGACCTTTGTTACCCGCAAGATTACGCGTTGCCTTGCCAATATCACTCAGGGGCTCGAGGAGTGTTTGTATGTCGGCAATCTCAATGCAAAACGCGACTGGGGTCATGCCAAAGACTATGTTCGGATGCAATGGATGATGCTTCAGCAGAACGAGCCGAAAGATTACGTTATCGCTACGGGAGTTCAGTACAGTGTTCGGGAGTTTATTGAAAAGTCGGCTGAAAAACTCGGTATGGCTCTCCGTTGGGAAGGAGAGGGGGTCAACGAGAAGGGTATCATCGAATCAGTTGATGCTCAGCAATTGTTTCTTGCTCCTGGATTGGTTATTGTGAGAATCGATCCAAGGTACTTTCGTCCATCTGAAGTTGAAACACTGCTCGGGGATCCGTCGAAAGCAAAAGCCGATCTTGGCTGGGTACCTCAGATCACGCTTGACGATATGATCGGAGAAATGGTGGCAAACGATCTTGACCAGGCTAAGCGTCATGCGCTTCTCAAAAAGAGCGGTTATGATATCGCTATTGCCAGAGAGAGCTGATTCGGTGGTCTGTTGAAATAACCGTAAAGAAATTGGGAGGTTGTGTTCTTTATTTCTTGTTCGTACAAAAGGGCAACCCTGAAACGGGAACTCATCTGCCCCGCCGCTTGCGACGGGGTTCATTATTTGGTACCTTTGTCTGCCGGAGCATTCGATGCAAGCTGTTACTGAATGCACAAATACTAAATACTTATTATGCAGATACAATTCATGGGTCTTGGCTATATCGGTTTACCGACAGCCGCTGTAGTTGCCAGTAAAGGTATTCTGGTTCATGGTTACGATGTGAATCCACAGGTGATTGAAACAATCAGTCAGGGGCGTATTCACATTATCGAACCAGGTCTCGGGGAACTTGTCAGGGAGTGTGTTGCTCTCGGGCATTTAAAGGCTTCAGCGTCTCCCTGTGAGGCGGATGTTCATCTGATCGTTGTACCGACTCCGTTCAAGGGGATGTATGAGCCGGACATATCATTTGTCGAAGCGGCTACCCGCACCGTTTTACCTTTGCTCAGAGAGGGGGATACCTATATCATTGAATCCACCTCTCCGGTGGGAACGACGGAAAAAATGGCTTCGCTCATTTTTCGTGAGCGGCCCGAGTTGCAGGGCAAGATTTATATTGCCTACTGTCCAGAGCGGGTATTGCCAGGGAATGTGTTGCAGGAGCTTGTCCATAACGATCGGGTAATCGGTGGTATCGATGAGGCTTCTACTGCGAAAGCGATGGAGTTTTACCGGCATTTTGTTCAGGGTGAGTTGTATGGTACCAACGCACGCACTGCCGAGATGTGCAAACTGACCGAGAACGCTTCCCGCGATGCGCAGATAGCCTTCGCCAACGAGTTGTCGATCATTTGCGATAAGGCGGGCATCAATGTATGGGAGCTGATTGCTCTTGCCAACCGTCATCCTCGGGTGAACATACTGCAACCAGGCTCTGGTGTCGGCGGGCACTGTATTGCCGTGGATCCGTGGTTTATCGTGTCGGAGTATCCCCGAGAATCGCGCTTGATCAATACTGCCCGGGATATTAACAATTACAAGGCCTTCTGGTGTGCCGAGAAGATCAAAAACGTCATCCTTGAGTTTGAGTTGAAACATGGACGGAAGCCTCTGGTTGCCATGATGGGACTGGCTTTCAAGCCGAATATCGATGACTTGCGTGAAAGCCCGGCAAAGTATATCGTGCAAAAGGTCATGCAGATCGAGCAGGACATTTTGCTTGTAGTAGAGCCGAATATAGAGTCGCACAGCGTTTTCAAGCTTTCGTCATATCGGGATGCGTATGAGCGCGCCGATATTGTCGCATTCCTAGTTGCTCATGATGAGTTCAGGGAGCTTGACTATCGTGATGATGTGCTCATTCTTGACTTTGCCGGAGTGCTCAGGCGTATGACTTAGCCTTGGTGGTCACTGGTTGGACGGATTTCCGGTGAGTCGCTTCGTCAGTTTTTTCTTGTAACTTTTTTTTTTCACTCCTTTGCCTGTTTTGCGGCAGGAGCTACTTTTGCATTTCTGGATATGTTAAGAACGAAAGTGCTGATTGTGTTCGGTACCCGCCCTGAGGCCATCAAGATGGCTCCGCTGGTAAAAGAGTTTGCCGGGAATCCGGATGAGTTTGAAACGGTTGTCGCCGTGACCGGTCAACATCGTCAGATGCTTGACCAGGTGCTGGGTCTGTTTGAAATTGTGCCGGATTACGATCTGAATATCATGCAGCAGGGGCAGGATCTGTATGATGTGACGACCCGGGTATTGACAGGGATGCGTGAGGTCCTTGATTCTGCCGTTCCCGATTATGTGTTTGTCCACGGTGATACGACAACCTCTATGGCTGCGGCGCTGGCAGCATTTTATCGTCAGATACCTGTTGCGCATATCGAGGCAGGGTTGCGTACCCGTAACATCTATAGTCCCTGGCCGGAGGAGATGAACCGCCAATTGACGGGTCGGATCGCATCGCTGCATTTTGCGCCGACGGTGCTGAGCAGGGAGAACCTGCTGCATGAAAATGTGCCGGATGACCGTATATGGGTTACCGGAAATACAGTGATCGACGCCTTGAATCTGGTGGTCGGAAAGATCGGTGATGATGAGGGGGTCGAGAAAAGCATCCTTGCAACTCTCGAAGCATTCGGGTTGCCTGAGGCGCTGGTTCGGCAGTGGAATGGCGCTGGTAGCAACGATGAGCGTCGCTTGGTGTTGATGACAGGGCATCGGCGTGAGAATTTCGGTGAGGGATTTATCGGGATATGTCAGGCAGTTGCCGATCTGGCCGCCCGGTATCCCTCGGTTGATTTTGTCTATCCGATGCATCTGAATCCCAATGTCCGCAAACCGATAAAGGAGGTGTTCGGAGATGGGGATTTTGTTGAGAATGTTCATTTTATCGAGCCGCTTGATTACCTTCCGTTCGTCTATCTCATGCACCACTCCTGTCTGGTGCTGACCGATTCAGGCGGGATACAGGAGGAGGCTCCGGGTCTTGGAAAGCCGGTGCTGGTAATGCGCGACACGACGGAGAGGCCAGAGGCGCTTGATGCCGGTACGGTTCGTCTGGTCGGGACGAGCCGGAAGATCATTAATGAAGAGGTTTCCCGGTTATTGGATGATCCGGTGCATTACCTGGCGATGTCCCAGGCACATAATCCTTACGGGGATGGATTGGCTTGCAGCCGAATTGTCGACGTTCTGAAACGGGAGCGCCTGTCAGGGTAATCATTGGTCATGCTGACAGCATCTTTTTTCTGGATTCGATCGAAAACCAACACGAATCTGTTTCCAATAGTGATTCCATAGAGCATTATCATGAAAAGTTCTTCTATTTCAGCAAAAATCAATCACAGGATTGCGCTGATGGGCCTTGGGTATGTAGGTCTTCCTCTTGCTGTTGAGTTTGCCGCCCATTATCCGGTTGTGGGTTTTGATATCAAGCAGCAGAGAATTGAAGAGTTACGTAATGGCATCGACGCTACGTTTGAAACTGAAGAAACGACGCTACGCCAGCGATTGGTGAGCGCTAACCCGTTTGAATCGGGAGAGAACGGCCTCTATGTGACGACGGAGTTGTCATCCCTTGAAGATGCCAACATTTACATTGTCACCGTTCCCACTCCGACCGACAAGCATAATCGCCCTGATCTGACCCCGCTGATCAAAGCAAGTGAGAGTGTCGGCAAGGTGCTGAAGCAAGGGGATATTGTCATTTATGAATCAACGGTCTATCCGGGGGCTACCGAAGAGGATTGTGTTCCGGTGCTTGAACGGGTCTCCGGGCTGAGGTTGAATGAAGATTTTTCTGTCGGATACTCTCCCGAGCGTATCAATCCAGGGGACAAGCTGCATACGGTCACGAAGATTAAAAAGGTGACCTCGGGCTCCAACCCTCAAGCGGCTGCGGTTATCGACGCGCTGTACTGTTCTGTGATCGAGGCGGGAACCCATCTTGCTTCATCGATCAAGGTTGCCGAGGCCGCCAAGGTTATCGAGAACTCTCAGCGTGATATCAATATCGCTTTCGTCAATGAACTTGCCCGTATTTTCAACCGGATGGGTATCGATACACTTGATGTGATCGAAGCGGCATCCACCAAATGGAACTTTCTGCCCTTCAGGCCAGGACTTGTCGGCGGGCACTGTATTGGGGTTGATCCCTATTATCTGGCACAGAAAGCCCAGGAGGTCGGCTATCATCCCGAGATTATTCTTGCCGGAAGGCGTTTGAATGACGGGATGGGGGCATACGTGGCCAGCGAGGTGGTCAAACTGATGATCACAAGGAATCATTGCGTGAACAGGGCGAAGGTGCTGGTTTTGGGTATCACCTTCAAGGAGAACTGTCCGGATATACGCAACAGCCGGGTGATCGACATTATCCGGGAGTTGCAGGAGTATGGCGGAATCGTTGATGTGGCCGATCCCTGGGCTTCGCCTGAAGAGGTGAAACATGAATACGGTCTGGAGGTGATCACCAATATGAATGCAGTTCAGAAAGAGGGATATCAGGCGGTTGTGGCCGCCGTTGGTCACCGGAAGTTTACTGATTTTGATCCTCGAAACTGGCTGGATGAAACAGGCATCGTGTATGATGTCAAAGGAATCTATGACCGGGCAATTGTTGATGGACGATTATAATCGTGAGCAGTGATGACTTACCCATCAACAGGGAGGCCCGGTTCCGCTCTCGTGACCTTCTCTTTTTCTGGAAGTTCGTTCGGCCTTTGTGGCTGGTCGGCCTCGGCAGTCTGCTTCTGACCACTCTTTCCACCGCCCTTTCCTCCCTTTTGCCTCTCAGTGTCAAGCTCCTGATCGACTTCATTATCCTGAAGCGGCCGGTGCGTGACATCGGCACCTTTCTATCTCTCCGTCACCTCGGTTTTCTTTCGGATCCCCTGATACAGCTTGCCAGCTCCCTCAACCTCATGGGGCTCTCCATCATTGTTGTGGGGCTTCTGATTGGTATCATCGGCGTCTTTGAAAAACTGACAACGCTCAGGTTCCAGCAGGAGATCACCTATAATCTCCAGACCTCTCTTTTCGGCCACGTACTCCGTTTTCCCCTTTCGATCATCAAGCAGAAACAGGTAGGCTACCTGATGTCGAGGGTATCGGACGATGTCAGTATGATGCAGTACCTCTTTTCATCGCTGGTGCCTCAGATGGCAACAAGCATCCTGTACGCGCTGTTCGGGTGCTTGGTACTCTTCACTCTGGACCGTATGGTCGGTATAGCGCTGATGCTGCTTCTGCCGGCAATGCTGGCGATCAACTTCCTGTTTGCCCGTAAGCTGCAAGCTGTCAGTTATAGCGAAATGGAGCGCCATGCCGAAGTTTCGCAGGAGATGCATGAGGTCATCTCGGGAGCTGAAGTGCTCAAGGCATTCACGGCTGAGAAAAAAGCGGTCGAGAAGGTTTCCGGCAAACTGAGGAAGCTTTTCTCCACCCGGCGCTCGTCTGCTTTGCTTGAATCCGCGTCGGGTTCCCTGACTCAATTAGTCAAACTTGCGCTCATGCTTGAGCTGGTTGTCCTCTGTATCCATCGTATCGAGGCCGGTGCCATGACCATCGGCGACTTCACAACCGTTATGGCCTATGTCGTCTACCTGTCAGGCCGACTTGCAGGTATTTCATCAATAGTGATCTCCTTTCCGCCGGTTTTCGTTTCGATGGGACGGCTCAAAGAGATGTTCGACACGCTTCCCGAGTATGAAGACGAATCAGAAAAAAAGCGAGGAGTTCGACCGGCAGTGTTCCGTGGAGAACTTGAGTACACCGATGTTTCATTTTCTTACCGTCCTGACAAACCTTTGCTCGAATCGGTCTCTTTCAGAATAGAGAAGGGTCAGACCCTGATTATTACCGGTGAGAGTGGGAGCGGCAAGACCACCCTTGTCAATCTGCTGCTCAAATTTCATCACCCTCAGGCAGGCACTATTCTGCTTGACGGAATTGACATCCGGGAAATCGACACGGTGTGGCTGCGTGAGCAGATCGGCGTTGTTTCGCAGGATGTTTTTCTGTTTAATGACACCGTTGAAAACAACATAAGGTACGGCAAGCCTGGAGCACGAAGAGAAGAGGTGGTTGAGGCTGCCCGGCAGGCACATATCCATGAGCATATTGAAACGTTGCCACAAGGCTATCGGACGATGGTGGGGGAGCGAGGAGTCTTGTTCTCGCTGGGTCAGCGACAGCGCATCTCAATTGCACGGGCATTTCTGAAGAACCCGGCCATTCTGATCCTCGACGAGCCCAGTTCGTCGCTCGATATGGAGAACGAGAAAAAACTCGGAGACTCACTTGCCGAACTCACCAGAAACCGCACGACACTGATCATTTCCCATCGCATGAATATGGTCGATGGATTCGGGGGGAGCATGCTGGAGCTTTAAAGACGATTCCGGAGTACTCATGTTGTGATTCACAAAAGAGCCTTAGGAAGGAGTCGCGGCAGAATTGTAAGAATTCAGTTAATCTGAACATATTTTTTCAGGGCGAGAGGGGGGGACTTCCTGATCTTATGTGTTCAGCGGGTTATGGACGGGCAAATGAGCTGGAGCAGTGCTTGTGGTGGTTTGATGGCGTTCAGCTTTTCGGGAGTAGACACGAGCTTTCCATCAATGAGACGCTCACGACTTCTGTGCGCATTGTTATCTCAAGTATGCATCTCAAGTATGCGTAACTATTGAGGTTGCTTGATTGATGAAAAGTAAAATAAAAGCAAAATAACTCTGTCAATAGGGTTACTTTGCTTTTATTTAAAAAGTAAGTGCCTGGAGGATAAGGATAACAAAGAACTCTCAGCTGCATTTAACTCGCTGTTGTTGAATTACAACCGAAACAGACATTTCCAGGTGCTATTCTTGAGCAAGAATTCTTTGCGGAGTTGGCGCTGGCACCAAGAAGAGCAGTTTTGCAACCAGCTAAGACAACTTCCTGATTTTCAATGGAAGTACCGATAACGGTAATGAGCGGAGCAGCCCAAGGCTTTTTTGCTGCCGTATTGCCTTTAAAATGTGTGCTATGATTAAACATGGTGTGGCTTGTTTGTTTGTTTGTTTGTTAGTTTGTTTGTGTACCTTTTTCTTCTGTCGTTTCGTTATTATCTGGGAAAAAAAGCCTGGCGACGGTATAAATTCATGACAGAGCCGGTTTACTGGAGTAAGCTCAGGTGGTAATATAAGAAAAAGTCCTGAAAAACACCACTATCACATTAAAATTGTTTAATGTGATAGTGGTGTTATATTTACTTACATAATGGGGTATATGATGTTTGGCGTTGTACGTGGCGTTGACATCATGAACTATGGTATATTGAAATATGAGTAGAATAAGTGTATTACCTCGTCTTCCTTTTGAAGCGCACATTGACCTCACCTATCGTTGTAACAATGATTGCCTCCATTGCTGGGTGCGCCAGGCTCCTCAGCATAACTGCCGGACAGCTGAACTGACCTTCTACGAGATCAAAAGGATCGTGGATGAGGCCCGGGTACTTGGTACCCGGAAATGGTCGATATCGGGAGGGGAGCCCATGCTTCGTCCGGATTTTCCCGATATATTCGACTATATAACCTCTAAATCGGTTTCTTACAGTCTCAATACAAATGGAACGCTTATCACGCCCGAAATCGCACGCCTGTTGATACGAAAGGGTGTGAAAATGGTTGCGTTGTACGGGGCGACCAGGGAGACGTATACAACAGTTACCCGGAATCCGAACGGCTTCGATCAGCTCATGCAGGGCTTTCGTTATCTGAATGAGGCTGGCGCCAGTTTTATCGTTCAACTGATTCCCATGCAAGCCAACTGGCATGAGTGGGCTCAGATGATCAATCTCGCAAAATCATTGAGTCCTGTCTGGCGAGTTGGCGCTCCCTGGCTGTTTCTGTCTTCTGACCGGAACACGCAGGACAACGACCGAATTGCAGCACAGCGGCTTGATCCGAAGATTGTCGTGGAACTCGATCCTCCCGATCTGTCGCAGGATACGTTTCATGACTCTCATTGTGGGCACTCACCGGTCGACGGGTGTTTTTTTGCGGGTTGTATAGCAGAGCGTCGCATATTTCACATAGACCCTTATGGAGGAATGTCCATTTGCTCGTTTGTCAAAGATCCCTCGATGCGTTACGATCTGCGCAAGGGGAGCGTTGAAGAGGGTTGGGAAATTTTCATTCCTTCGCTTGGTGAACGGAGGTTCGATGTCACGGAGTACAACGAACACTGTGGTTCCTGCGAGTCAAAGGATGATTGTCAGTGGTGTGGAGTGTTCGGCTGGCTAGAGCACGGCAGGTATGGTGCACCTGTCGAGTCTTTGTGCCAGATAGCACGGGAAACCACACGTTCGAAGCAGCTCCGGGAGCAAAACCACCGGCGATATTTCATGATAGCCGATATTACTATCAGGGTGGACAGCGACCTGCCGATTGATGAGAAGACCTTTGATGAAAAATTCAGATCGTTTGCCGTAGCCGGGCCGGGAACTGATACGGTATCCATTCACCACTATTTCGAGATTCCTGATTTCAAGGAAGAGGATTGTGGCAAAGAGCTCTACCGCAGGACGCCATGGGCGATTTCGCAGAAAAACGGTGTGTATATTTATCGTGGAATTTCCTCGGATGTTGAAGATCAATCGATCGATCGGATGGTAACCTGTGGTATTGATCATAACGATATGAGGATCTATCATGGCCAGCAATATCAAGCCAACTGGCGTAACGGGGGGTTGCACTCCCTGACGATGTTACCTACTGATCAGATTCTTATTGCCCGATTGCTTGCTGATCGACAGGGTTTTTACCTGCATTCTGCCGGAGCTATCATCAATGGGGCAGGGATGCTGTTCGTTGGCCACTCCCAGGCAGGCAAATCAACCACGACAAATTTTTTGATCGAGGCTGGTTTGACCGGGAGGCTCACTGTTGAAATTCTTTGCGATGACCGGAATATTGTTCGTAGCAGGCCGGAAGGATGGAGAGTATACGGAACCTGGAGTCATGGTGATGTTCCCCTGGTATCATCGGCAAGCGCTCCACTCAAGGCGATCTGTTTTATTGATAAAGCGGAACACAACCGGATCGAAGTCATGGAAGATGGCATTGAAATGACCAGGCGGCTTCTTGCTTGCCTGATTCGACCGTTTGTCACGGCAGAGTGGTGGGAAAAAACGCTGGATTTGATAGCCAAGATGGTGAAGGAGGTGCCCTGCTACCGTATGCAGTTCGATAAAAGCGGCTTGATTGTTGATGACATTGCCCGTATCGCCCGTTCTGATAATTATATACAGTCCTGAAATGGGTTACGTCACCAGGCTCCACCCTGACGAATACGAGGGTTTGAAAGGGCGAGGGCAGATCGATATCGAGTTGACCGAACGGTGCAACAACAATTGCGTTCACTGCTGCATTAACCTTCCTGAATACGATGCAAGGGCGGCTGAACGCGAGATGGATGCCGGATTCGTCAAGGAAATACTCCGGCAGGCGGCTGAAATCGGGTTTCTCACCGTCCGTTTTACCGGTGGTGAGCCGACCTTGCGCCCGGACTTTGCTGAACTCTATCTCTTTGCACGACGACTCGGCATGCAGGTCATCCTGTTTACCAATGCCCGGCGGATTACCCCGGAGTTGGCTGGGTTGCTTGCCAGATATCCTCCCGGACGTGTTGTCGAAGTATCGGTTTATGGCATGAGCGTCGAAACCTATGACCGGATTACAAGGTGTTCCGGGGCATTCGATGAGTTTCGTCGAGGAGTGGATCTTCTTGTCAGTCACAAGATTCCTTTTATTGTCAAAGGGCCGAAACTTCCTTTCATCAAGGACGAAAAAGCGATGTTCGAAGCCTGGGCAACGACGATACCCGCCATGGACCAGTTACCGGTTTATTCGATGAATTTTGAGTTTCGAGCAAGGCGAGACAGCCCTGAAAAGAATGATTGCATCGCTCGTTTCAGGGCGACACCTGAAGAGAGCGTGGCCATGCTGGCAAAGCAGCCGAATTATCTCGAGGAAATGGCTCAGTATTGCAGTAAATATATTGGTCCTCCCGGAGACGCTCTTTTTAACTGCGGTGCAGGACACTCCGTTTGCATTGATGCTTACGGACATGCACAGGCGTGTTTGCCGCTTCGTCATCCGGATTATTGCGTCGATTTGCGAGGAACAACCCTGAAAATGGCGCTTGAAGAACGAATCCCGGCAATGCTCAACGCAAGGGCATCCAGCCCGGAGTATTTACACCGTTGTGCAAAGTGTTTTCTGAAAGGTTTGTGCGAGCAGTGCCCTGCAAAGTCGTGGACAGAGTATGGCACACTCGATACACCGGTTGAGTATCTTTGCGAAGTTGCCCATGCGCAGGCTCGCCATCTCGGTCTGATCGGGAACGATGAGTACGGTTGGGAGGTTACCGACTGGAAAGTACGGGTGGCTCGTTTCGCTGAAGCTCACCGGAAGCAAGATATCTGACAACATCAATTTGTTAATACCATCAAGTCAAGGAGTTTGTCCTCATGTCCGTTTCTCTCGAAACCATTTACGTCCAGTCTGAAGATGTTGTGTCCAGGATCATCGAAGACGAGCTTATCATTGTCCCCCTTGTCTCGGGAATTGGTGAGTCCGATGATGATCTCTACACCCTGAACGAAACAGGTCGGGCTATATGGTCGCGGCTTGATGGCGCGAAGTCTCTGAACCAGATTGCTGAAGAGCTGCTTGAAGAGTTCGAAACTGAAGCTGAGACCGTTCAAAAAGACCTGCTTGGTTTGGTTGAGGAGCTCGTGAACCGCAAACTGGTTATGGTTCGATAGCCTGAACTCTCCCCATGGGTTGCCATTTGATCGATTGTCCCTTTTATAATGCCTGGATGGCGAAGTGCGGGCTCTTGCCTGTTCCGGATCGTTGTATGGAGAGCAGGAATAACGGGGAAGGGCTGGTTTCGACTTCTTTTGAAATTGGCAGCGCGCTTGTCGGTCGAAAACTCCAATTCTTTACAGCAAAAGGTACCTGCATGTATCCCTGTCTCAAGCAGGGAGATGTTCTGTATGTTGATCCCTGTTCGATCGAGAGTGCTCAAGTGGGTGACATCGCCGTGATTCGCAGTCATGGAATTCTTAATGGTCACCGCATTATCAGCAAAGGCTTTGATGATGCTCTGGGTGCATTTATTGTTACCCGACCTGACCGAAACCGTTATGATAGTGATGCCCCTACCTATCAGGATGGACTGCTGGGAATTGTCTCTGGAGCCGAAAGAAAAGGCAAAAGGATACAGCTTCATCCGTTGAAACTGAGCTGGCTTGATCTGCTCAAAATCGAACTCTGGGAGCGGATGCTCTGGCAGGCGAAACCGGCGATTGTGCGCTTCCTCAACCCAGTCCAGCAGTTTATGCCCTATCGGGCTATCGCTTCTTTATATCTTCGAGTGCGGTATCCCGAGCCAGTCATTTCGGTACATGTCCCGTTGAAACCAATGCAACAGAGCGACTTTTTTCAGGTAATTCCTGCTGCGGATTTCAATTTGACAACGGTTCAGCAAAAAGGGCGGGCCGTAGTGGAATGGAGCGTGCAATTTGAGTTTAGAAAAAAGGTTCCTGCAGCATCGGTTACATTTGTCCATCGCCCTGATGGCTGCCCGGAAGGGAGTGGGTGGTACCGTTTGCATTCATGGAGTCGCATTCGTTACCGGGGCGCCGGTCTGGAATCCCGTCTTGTCGATGAGGCTCAAAGGATTTTTCAGCGCTCCGGAGCTTCGTGTAATTTTAACCTCTGAATGCAAAGCATCATTGTCATCACTATTGTAAAGGAATACTATGGGTTACAAGGACGAAACAGAAATTTCGGATTTTCAGCTTTGGGATAAAAAAAGAAAAAACGGGTCGTTGTTCGCCTTCGATATTGAACTCACCGCTCGCTGTAACAACGATTGTCGCCACTGCTATATCAATCTTCCCGCCGGTGATGAACAAGCCCTGAAGAAGGAGCTGAGTATCGAGGAGATTGCATCCATTGCTGACCAGGCTATCGAGCTTGGTGCGTTATGGGCACTTCTCAGCGGAGGAGAACCTTTGTTGAGAGCCGATTTTAAAGATATATACCTGATGTTGAAGCGGAAAGGTCTGCTGGTGTCGGTTTTTACCAATGCGACGCTTATCAGGGAAGAGCATGTGGCCTTGTTCAGGAAGTATCCGCCCCGCGTTATTGAAATCACGGTTTATGGAGTCACCGAACAGACCTATGAAAAAGTCACTGGGCGGCCGGGTGGTTTTCAGGCATTTATGCGTGGACTTAACCTGCTTATCGATGGAGGAGTGAAGCTGCGTCTCAAGGCGATGGCGATGCAGTCGAATGCTCATGAATTGCCTGCGATCGCGGCTTTCTGCCGTCAGTATACCAAAGACTATTTCCGTTTTGATCCACAGCTTCACTTACGCTTCGACCGTGATGAGGTGCGCAACCAACTGATCAGATCAGAACGGTTAAGTCCGGAACAGATAGTGGCTCTTGAACAGGGAGATGCTGAGCGCTTTACTGCCCTTCAGCAAGGGTGCAGCAAACTGATCGTCGACGAGTTTGCCCATACCGAAAGCGACCATCTTTTCTATTGCAGTATTGGCGAAGGCGAATGCAACATCAGTTATGACGGCATTTTTCGCGTGTGTTCTTCGCTTTGGGCAGCCGGTACGACTGCGGATCTTCGCAAAACCACCCTTCGGGAGGCTTGGCAGATCTTGGTTCCAAAGGTTCTCGGCATGCGTTCGCAACGCGCTGAATACCTTGAAAATTGCAGGATTTGCCCTATCGTCAATCTTTGTCTCTGGTGTCCTGCGCATGCAGAACTTGAAACGGGAGAGCTTGATCTGCCTGTTTTGTATTTCTGCAGAGTTGCCGAAGCAAGGGCTGAAGCGATCAGCAAAACAACTGGCGATAGTCAGCCATGATTTCCCGTACTTCCGCCCGGTCAGCGATGGCAAGAAAACTTGCAAACCTGCTTTCCGGGAATTGTAGAGACATAGAGTCCTGTTCTTCGGATGAATGGTTGATGCTGCTGGACCTCGCAAATGAAAACAGGGTTTCACAGATGCTCTATACCTTCGTGATGGCGCAAGGTCTGACACCACCACCCGATATAGCTGAACGTCTCAGGTCTGTCCATCTATCCGGTGTTGTCGATGGTGCCAGGCGACATCATCATTTTGAAAAAATCAGTGATGCGCTAACCAATGAGGGAATAACGATCATTCCGCTCAAAGGGGTATGGCTCAGCGAAACCGTCTATCCGAACATTGCCATGCGTGGAATGGCCGACATTGATCTCTGGATTCGGAAGGAAGATATCGACAAGGCCCTTAAGGTTATGGAATCAACTGGTTACAAGCAGATCGATTCACCTTCAAGCAGGCCCAGAGAGCTTCAGGATGCGATGCTTGGAGAAATACTTTTATGCAAAAAAGAGGCCCCGTTCGTTGAACTTCACTGGGGAATTTTTCTTGGGGAGTGGTTGCGTCAGACTGCCTGGATAGATGAGCGTCTGATCCGGGATCGAACTTTGCCCTGGAAAGGCGAGATGGTCAGGCAACTTCAGCCAGAAGATGCGGTGCTTCATGTGGCCGTTCATCTTGCTGTAAATCACCACATGTCCGAATCGGCATTACGTTCCCTGTTCGATCTGCACATGATGCGCCGGAGTCTGGAAATAGACTGGGGCCTGGTAATCGATCGGGCTGTATCTTGGAGGATCGCAACACCGGTGTGGTTTGTTCTTGATATGATGATCCAGCTATTTGGTGATGATGATGAGAGGCTTTTGGAAAAACTGGCCAGAGCGCAGCCATCGGTATTGAGAGGATGGCTTCTTCGCCAATTCATCTCACCTGAGGGTGCGATCACAGGTGACAAAACAACCGGTTGGAAAAAGTTTATGTTTCTTCTGCTTCTTGTTGACCATTCGGGTGCCTCGTTGTCTCTTGCCTGGCAGGCGATTTGGCCAGACCGCACCTGGTTTGTTCTTCGCTATGGATTGCAGGAAGCTCCACCCTGGCGGATCGCATTACAGCGCCTTCTGCATCCTGTGTTTGTCATCAGGCACAGGGAGCTTTGACCTTGCTTGCGGGGATGTGTAAATCATAGACCTTTTTCTTCGGGCATTGATGGCTTCTGATGCAGCCAACTGTTTTCAGTGAAGGGCTACAGGTTAATGGGATCAGCATAAAAAAAAGGCGATAGTCATTTTTTTTAACTATCGCCTTTTTTTGTCATTGTAATCTACTCAAGCTCAGGCTTCAGTGAAGTGCATCCTTCGCTTTGCCGATGCAGCGGCAAGAGCGCCAATGCCGAGCAGGGTGATGGTGCCAGGCTCGGGCACAGTCGAGGGTGTAACCAAAGATACATCGTCAATACCTAACATATAAGTCTCTGAACTTATTACGAAAGAATACGCAGTACCGGAGAACCCGAGTGTTATCGGTGAAAAAAGTGACGGGTTGCCAGCAAGAGCTGCCCCTGCCAACAAGGTACCAGTGCCGTTCAGTCCGGAATAGACACTTAAGGTTGGCGTGGTGGTACCGCCATATACCCCATTGGTTAAAGAAATCGAAGTGAAGCCTCCATAGACGTTGGCATAGCTGAGTGCACTTGAATTATTGGCAAGATTCGGCTCGGATGTTTGGCCCCAGCCAGTTCCAGAGAAAGCATCAAAATTATAAAAAGAGACGCCGTAGTTTGGACCTGTCGCGCCGAATCCATCTGTGCCTCCATTATAAAACTCACCAATATCATAATATGAAGTGACATCATCAAAGTTAATATAGATCGTGGCAGCTCTGGCGATCGTAGGATGAACAGTCGCCATGGACAGCAGGCCCGATACGGCGATACCAAGTAATTTCAAGCGCTTCATATTCACCTCGGATTTTGTCAGTTGTTTATTGGGAAAAAAATTAAAGTATAGTCATATAGTTATGACATCAATATTAATAGCAAAATACAAAACAATTTTAGAAAACGTATAGGAGAACCATCTTTTTTTTCATGGGTGGAAAAGTTTTTTTGAAAAAACGGGGTCATTCAGAAATCCGTTAACTGATTCGATAAAAACCAGTTAATTCAAGGAGACCAGCCATTCCTGCTTCGTGAAGAGGATTCTGTCAAAGGAAAATGGGAGAGTGAGGGGCACTATGGTATTTTTTTCGGATTCCGACCTGCCTAAATTGCATCAGTCGTTCTCTTCCTTGTCGGTCGTGACGTCGGTGATCCGGATAGGGTAGTCTCCGCTGAAGCAGGCGGTGCAGTAACCGCACTCTTCATTCTCGAATTTCGGTACACTGTTCAGAAGTCCCTGCATGGAGAGGTATCTCAGTGAATCCACACCGATGTACTCCCTGATTTTTTCAACGTTGCCAAGTTCGTGTTCTGCGTCGGCAAGCATGTGGGTGAGCAACTGGCGTTTGGTGGGGAAGTCCATGCCGTAGAAACAGGGATTGGTGATGGGTGGAGAACTGATGTGCAGATGGATTGCTGAGGGATGGGCTTCGCGTACCAGTTTGATGAGCATTCTTGCTGTCGTGCCCCGGACGATCGAGTCATCGACCAGAATGATCGGGCGGTTCTGCATGACGCCGCGTACAATGTTGTATTTCGATCGGACCTTGATTTCGCGGCTCTGGATGCCTGGCTGAATGAAGGTTCTGCCGACATAGTGGTTGCGGATGAGGCCGTGCTCGAAGCGGGCAGGTTTGCCCAGCTTGTTGCTCTCCCTGACGAAGCCAAGTGCAGCAGTGTTCGACGAGTCGGGAACACTGACCACGGCAAGCTCCTTGTCACCAGGTTGCTGCTCGATCGTCGATTCGCGAGCCAGATTCTTGCCGAGGTTCCTTCGGACTTTGTCTACCGAATTCTGGAAGATGAAGCTGTCGGGACGGGAGAAGTAGACGTACTCGAAGATGCATCGCGCCTTGCGTTCAACCGGTGGAAGGAAGATCGAGACGGGTTTTTCGTTGGTTACGGCCAGGTGGTCGATCAGGAGGATTTCTCCCGGAGCGATGTCCCGAATGTATTCGGCCTTGATGATATCGAAGGCGCAGGTTTCGCTTGCCACGATCCAGGCCAGTTCTCCGGTTGCCGGATCGATTTTTCTGCCGAGAGCCAGAGGACGTACTCCGTAGGGATCGCGAGCTGCGATCATCTGGTTGTTGGCGAGAATGACCATTGAGTATGCTCCTTCGACCTGCCTCAGGGCATCATAGATCTGGTGCAGCGGCTCTTTTTCCTTGCTTCTTGCCGCAAGATGCGGAATGATTTCAGTGTCTGACGATGCCTGGAAAATGACTCCCTTCTCGGTCAGTTCCCGGCGAAGCGCTCTTGAATTGGTGAGGTTTCCGTTATGGGCGATGGCAAGACTGCCGGAGCGATAGGTGAGGGAGAAAGGCTGGATGTTATTGTTCGATTTTGAAGAGCCTGTTGTTGAATATCGGTTGTGGCCAATGGCCGCATAACCGCTGAGGCTTTCGAAAATCTGCTCGTCCCGGAACACTTCCGACACCAGTCCAGGTCCCTTGTGTTGCTTGAAGAGCGTTTTCTTTTTTGCCTTGTTGTATTCGGCTACGACGATACCAGCGGCTTCCTGTCCCCTGTGCTGAAGAGAGTAGAGGCCGTAAAAGGTATCTTCTGCAGGAGTTTTTGAGTTGAAAACGCCGAAAACTCCGCACATATCGGTGAAATCTTGAGATTGTGAAAAATTTGCCAGTCAAACCGGCAAGAGAAACTAATATATCAGGGGGAAAATCAAAATACAATTGATCGTTTCGGAAGGTCAGTAGGAATTTTCTTTTTTTTTAGCGCAATCCAAGTCGCTTAACACGACCTGTTGTGTGTTTTTCCATGCTGAACCCTCCGGAAACTGAATGTTTAAGCTCCCCGGATCATTGTAAACAACAGGAGTTGCAGTCTAAACATTCAACCAGATTTATTATGAACAATGTTTTAAAAAAAACGGCGCCAGAGTCGGTATGGACCTGGATTCTGATTACCCTGCTCTGGGGGACGGTCTTCTTTTTTACCTCGACCTGGATGCTGTCGCAAGCCTCGATCTTGCTTGATGCCGGTGCTTTTCGTCCTGACCGTTCCTTGTCGATCACGGTCTATCTGTTGTATACTCCTGTGCTGATTCTGATCGCGCTGGTCGCTAAGGCCGTGAAGCATCGCCTCGATCCCGGTTCGCTCAGGCAACTCGAAAGGCAGAAGAGGGTGAGGGCAGGTGGCCGTGAGCGATATTTTGTTTCGCTGGCAGGCAGTATCGCCAGCGGTTTCCTTTTCACCGTCTTGACAGCCAGCGCTTATGTTTTTGCTGTTCCGGTTACGGGTGTCTCCGTCAGGCTTGGGGTGGTGACGGTGCTGGCGGCATCGGTGATGCATGTGGCAGCGGGTCTTGCTGCTTCGTTGTTTGTCGGGATGATTTTTCTTGTGTCCGGAGTCGGACGGGGCTCAGCCCGATCGTGAGGGGTTGGGATGAAATGAAAAAAGCGCAGAAAAACTGCGCTTTTTTTTGTGCTGTGGAGCTAAGGAGATTCGAACTCCTGACCCTTTGCATGCCATGCAAATGCTCTACCAACTGAGCTATAGCCCCTTCGGAATGGTCTAATAATCTGAAAAAAAACTTGGATTTGCAACAGCTTTTTTTGATTCTTCGGTATGAAACAATCGAAAAGCGGAAAAAACAGTGACACTATGAGTTTGCTTTACAGCATCAGAGAGGGGATTTCAGGAACAGGAAGGGCCAAACTTCCTGCAGCGGTCACGATTGCCACAGGTTTTTTTTCACTGCTTCTGCTTGGCCTGTTCGGTACGGTATCGCTGAGCTTTTACCAGATAATCCAGGAGGTTCGCTCACGTGTTGAGATCGAGGTGTTTTTCGATGACAGCATGACCGACCTGCAGGCTGAATCGCTCGCCGGGCAGATGAAGTCGCTTGCCGGAGTCGGAGATGCCAGGTTCGTTTCACGCAATGAGGCTGCGGACCGGTTTGCCCGTGATTTCGGCGAGCATGTTGAAGGGGTCCTTGGCGTCAATCCATTGCCTCGCTCCGTCAGGTTGAGCATTTTGCCAGAGTACACCGGCCCGGATCGTATCGTGGCAATCGGAAAGAAAATCGGAGCTCTCGATCCGTGGCTCGATATACGGTACAATCAGGAGTATCTGGCGGGTCTCGAACGGAATGCCCATGTGTTTACCCTCATTACTGCGGGCATGGGCGGGGTTATTGCGCTGGCCACCATCGTGATGAACGCCTTCACCGTTCGGCTGGCCATGTATGCCTGTCGTGACAGGATCAAGACCATGAGACTGGTGGGGGCTACCCGATGGTTTATCAGTGCGCCTTTTCTCTTCGAGGGTGCCTTGCAGGGGCTGGTTTCAGGAGGACTGGCGGCTCTCGGCGTCTGGCTGGTGTTTGAACAGGTGCTCTGGCGTTATGAACCGGCTGTCTACAAGATACTGCATCCATCGGCTGCTCTGGTCAGTATCGGACTTTTGGCGCTTGGTATCGTGCTTGGTTTGTCTGGGAGTCTGTTTTCTGTGGCACGCTTCCTGCGGAAAGCCTGAAAGAGAAAGGACGGCAGAGTGGTCACTGACTCATCATATTCTGAAGGGGCAGAGCGGTGTCTCTGCCCTTCCTAAGAAACTCATGTACTGTTGGCGTACTATGATTTTTTTTCGATACCGATACCGATACCGATACCGATACCGATTTGGACAATTCACCTGCCTATCTCTTTTTTTTCATCGGTATCCAAATCGGATTTCATTTGGAATCTCGATTAATGCTCTACCGACCTCAATTTCTATCGCCGCTGAACGGGGCTCACTCATCATTGAGTTTCTGGTTCACTGAGAAGAACACCGTTCTTTGCCTGTTAGTCATTGCCCGTCTGCGAGGCGGTAGAGCATGGCAATCTCTTCGGCCCAGCCATCGGAATCGGGGGTTTCCAGAATCAGGGGAATCTCCTCAAGCTTCGGGTGGCGCATGATGTACGAAAAGGCATCGATGCCGATCATCCCCTTGCCGATGCAGGCGTGCCGGTCTACCTTGCTGCCGAGAGGTTGTTTGGCGTCGTTCAGGTGCATTCCTCTCAGATACGGGAGTCCAACGATCTGGTCGAATTCTGCGAGTGTAACATCGAAAGCCTCGGGTGTTCTGAGGTCATAACCGCTGGCAAACAGATGGCAGGTGTCGAGGCAGACGCCGATTCGCGCTTTGTCTTCGATCAGGTCAATGATGGTGGCGAGATGTTCGAAGCGCCATCCGAGGTTGCTTCCCTGTCCAGCGGTATTCTCGATGACAGCGGTAACTCCTTGTGTTGCTTCGAGGGCGCTGTTGACCGATTCGGCGATGATTCGAAGGCACTGCTCTTCGCCGACAAGGTTGAGGTGGCTGCCGGGATGGAAATTCAGCATCGTAAGTCCGAGTTCTTCGGTGCGTTTCATTTCGATGATGAATGCTTCGCGTGATTTGGTGAGCTTGTCAGCTTCGGGATGACCGAGATTGATGAGATAGCTGTCGTGCGGCAGTATGTGAGCAGGCAGCAATCCGGCATCGAGGCAGTTTTGCCTGAAGGCATCGATCGACGATGCCGCAAGAGGGGCAGATTGCCATTGCCGCTGGTTTCTTGTAAACATGGCGAACGCTTTTGCACCGATATTTGTGGCGTTCAACGGAGCGTTTTCGACGCCTCCGGCAATACTGACATGGGCACCAATCCGTTTCATGGAGTTGTTGGTTTGCTTTTTGATGTGGCTTGACGGACGCGCTTCATTCCATGAGTTTTTTCACGGTTTCGTCGGGGATGTTGGCTGTTTGGCGGATTGACCAGTCCGCTTGGCGGGATGGTCGGGTCGAGAGCAGTTCACCGAGCAGCCCGGTCGAGAAGAATTGGACGCCGAGGATGATCAGGAGGATGCCGAGAAAGAGAATCGGCCGGTTGCTTACAGGGCGATGAAGCAGAAGCTTGTCGAGGGTGACCCAAAGGCTGATGCACAGGCCAAGCAAAAAGCTGCCGAGCCCCATCATGCCGAAAAAGTGCATGGGGCGCTTCAGGTACCGGGTGATGAAGATGACCGAGAGGAGATCGAACAGGCCGGCAAGAAATCTCGAAGAGCCGAACTTGCTTTTTCCGTATTTCCGGGCATGATGCCGGACCGGTATTTCCGTGACCCTGAACCCTCTCCACTGCGCCAGCACCGGGATGTACCGGTGCATCTGGCCGCGAAGGTCGAGCGAAGAGGAGAGTTCGTGACGGAAGGCCTTCAGTCCGCAGTTGAAGTCGTGCAGCGCAATGCCGCTGAAGAGGCGGGTGGTCAGGTTGAAAAGCTTTGAGGGCAATATTTTGCCGGGCGGGTCGTGGCGCTCCTTTTTCCATCCGCTCACCAGATCGAAACCTTGCCTGATTTTCAGCACCAGTGGGGTAATCTCCTGCGGATCGTCCTGCAGGTCAGCGTCGATGGTGACGACGATCTCACCAGATGCCGCACGGAATCCTGCCGAAAGCGCTTCGGTCTTTCCATAGTTTCTTCTGAAAGAGATAAGGCGGAGTTCAGGTCGCTCTGCCATGAGCTGATGGATCACCTGATCCGGCTCATCGGTCGATCCGTCATCGATCAGGATGATTTCGAAGCTGAACCCTTTATCGAAACAGCGGTGCAGTTCAGGGTCGGCAAGGGCTTCGAACAACCGGGTGCAGAGCTCAGGCAGCGACTCACGTTCGTTATAGAACGGTACGATGACGGAAAGTGCGATCATCTATACCCCTCTGGTATCGGGTTTCCAGATGTATTTGTGGAGCTGGAGCTGCATTCTGACGGGGAGGCGGTCTTCAAGGAGCCATTCGGCCAGCAATCGCGGTTCGAGTGCTCCGAAGACTGTTCCGAAGAGTATCCGACAGGTTCCGGAGAGTTTCTGGTTCGTCAGGAACGATTTCGCCCAGAGATAGTCCTGGCGTGAGGCAATGACCACTTTGAATTCGAACCGTTCTGGCGAAGTGATGGCAAAGGCGTAATTGTCAATGCAGTTCTGTTCCGAAACCCCCGAAGAGGGGGTCTTGATGTCGATGATGGTGTAGACACGAGCGTCAACGCGATCAACCGGAAGGAACCCGCCGGTTTCAAGCAGCACCCTTGCCTTCCGGTCGCACAGGGTTTCAAGGAGCGGGTAGACACCGGGTTGAAGCAGCGGCTCGCCTCCGGTGACTTCGATGTATGGTGCGCCATAGCCAAGCGCCTGCTTTGCCGTCTGTTCGACGGACATGAGCACTCCGGACTCCTCCGCATAGTCGGTATCGCAGTACAAGCATCCGTGACCGCATCCGGCCAGGCGCACGAACGCGCACGGCCACCCGGTAAACGATGATTCCCCCTGAATCGAGTGGAAGATTTCATTGACCCTGATGGTCGTTGCCCTGTTCATGGATGTTCATCGAGCAATATTTCAAGGGCATCAGGATAGATCCGGTGTTCGCATTCGAGCACTCTCCTTGCGAGTGTTTCGGGGGTATCGCCCTTTAGCACAGGAACGTGTTTCTGCAAGATGATTCTTCCCTTGTCATACTCCTCGTTGACGAAATGCACGGTCGCGCCGCTCCGGGTTTGACCGGACTGCAAGACGGCTTCATGAACGCGCATACCATACATGCCGACGCCTCCGAATTGCGGGAGCAGGGCTGGATGAATGTTGACGATTTTTTCGGGGAAGGCTGCAACGACCTCATCCGGAACCTTGCGCAAGTACCCGGCAAGCAGAATCAGGTCGATCTGACGATCCTGAAGTGCGTGCAGCATGGCACTGGAGAACTCGCCGGACGATTTGAACAGGGATTCCGAAAGGTGGAGGGTTTCGATGCCATAATTTCGGGCAAAATCCATAGCTCCGCACTCTGCACGGTTCGACAGGCACAGCACGATTTCGGCCGACAGTTCGCGTTCGATGATGGCATAGAACAGGGTTCTGAAATTCGAGCCCCTTCCGGAGCAGAATACCGCCAGTTTTTTTTTCTTGTCGCTCATTCGCCTGATTGCCATGAATTTGAAGATATTCTCTCAATATGCACCCGACGAGCCCATTTTTCAAATCCAAACAAAAGTCCACTTCGCTGGGGCATCATCCGGAACTTACAGAGGGTGGTCTGAGCCGTTCGATGGGAGGATGGCCGGAAGTAAGGTCATTGAGGCAAAGAGGAGAGAAGCAGGTCAGTGACGAACGGATTCTGGGTGGTGGAATGAGGAGTTTTTTTGTTAATTTCCGGCCTTTAACTGCCTCTCAATCTCAACCTGATTCTTTGCCATGTCTGATCCTGTCATCAAGCGGGCGCTTGTTTCCGTTTCCGATAAAACCGGTATCGTCGATTTCTGCAGCGATTTATCTTCGATGGGTGTTGAAATCTTCTCAACCGGTGGAACCCTGAAATCGCTTCAGGATGCGGGTGTCGCTGCCCAATCGATCTCGGTCATCACCGGTTTTCCGGAGATTATGGATGGGAGGGTCAAGACGCTTCACCCGAAAATCCACGGTGCTCTGCTTGCCGTTCGCCAGAATCCGGAACACCAGCGAGCAGCCCAAGAGAACGGCATCGGGTTCATTGACCTCGTTGCGGTCAACCTCTATCCCTTCGAGGCGACCGTCGCCAAAGCTGACGTGACCTTTGAAGATGCTATCGAGAATATCGACATCGGCGGCCCTTCGATGCTGCGCAGTGCAGCCAAGAACAACGAATCGGTCACGGTGATTACCGATGCGGAGGATTACGCGGCAGTGCTTGCCGAGATGCGCTCCAATGGCGGTGCGACGACCCGGGCTACCCGCCTGAGGCTCGCCATCAAAGTTTTTGCCCTGACTTCGAGGTACGATACGGCCATTGCCGCTTATATGGCGAAGGCCGCAGGAACGGTGGAGGCTGCCGATACCATGACTGTTCGCCTTGAGAAAGAGCTTGGTATGCGATATGGTGAGAACCCGCATCAGAATGCCGGATTGTACCGGATGAACGATGGCTTCGGCGTGCGCTCGTTCGGCGACTTTTTCGACAAGCTGCATGGCAAGGAGCTGTCATATAACAATATGCTCGACATTTCGGCTGCGGCCAGTATCGTCGAGGAGTTTCGGGGAGAGGGGCCATCGGTAGTGATTGTCAAGCACACCAACCCCTGCGGAGTCGCGCAGGCTTCGACGCTCTGCGAAGCCTGGCACAAGGCATTTTCGACCGATACACAGGCTCCGTTTGGGGGCATTATCGCCTTTAACCGTCCGCTCGATATGGAGACGGCCAAAGCGGTGAACGAAATATTCACCGAGATTCTCATCGCACCGGCCTTTGAGGATGGTGTGCTCGATCTGCTCATGAAGAAGAAAGATCGTCGCCTGGTGCTTCAGAAAAAAGCTTTGCCGTCGGGTGGATGGGAGTTCCGCTCAACGCCGTTCGGTATGCTGGTGCAGGAGCGCGACAGCAAGACGGTCGCTCCGGATGAACTGAAGGTGGTCACCAGGCGTCAGCCTACCGGAGAGGAGCTGGCTGATCTGATGTTTGCCTGGAAGATTTGCCGGCACATCAAGTCGAACACTATTCTCTACGTCAAGAATCGCCAGACCTTTGGCGTGGGCGCAGGCCAGATGTCCCGCGTCGATTCCTCGAAGATTGCTCGCTGGAAAGCCTCGGAAGTGGGGCTCGACCTGAAAGGTTCGGTTGTGGCCTCTGACGCCTTCTTCCCGTTTGCCGATGGCCTGCTTGCCGCTGCCGAAGCGGGTGTGACTGCGGTGATCCAGCCGGGCGGTTCGATCAGGGATAATGAGGTTATCGAAGCCGCCGATGCCAACAATCTGGCGATGGTGTTTACCGGGATGCGGCATTTCAAGCATTGATAAACCTTTTGAAGCCTGTTGCGCGGGTTGATTGCTTCGTTTGGCGGTACTCGAAATCCTCACGTACTTTTATGTACGCTCCGGTTTCTCCGTACCGTCCGCCTTTCCCGATGAATCGGGATCACGACGGCTTGAAAAGGCTTCTGTTGGCAATTTGACAGGAGTATAAGGGACATAAAGGACTGAAAGGACAGCCGGGATAGCAGGTTGAAACGTGTTGTCCCGGCTGTTTTTGTTTTTAGTGAAGGAGTACAGGGGGAGTGTTATATTGTTCTGTGATTACTCTGTCATTGATGTTTGCAGAATCTCATGTACCAAGAGGAGACTTTGGCGTGAAGACTCTTTCAGTATTGGAAATTGCAGAGATGCCAATTCTGCAACGCATTCAGCTTGTCGAAGATATTTGGGACTCTATCGCAGAGGCGCCTGAGGCAGTTCAGATTCCCGAATGGCATAAACAGGAATTGGAAAAGCGACTTGAGGCTTATCATGCCAATCCGGATGAGGGATCTCCCTGGCATGAGGTCAAGAAAAGAATAATGGGCTGAAGGCAATATGCCCCATAGGCGTTCATTTCACGATGAATAATAAAAGGAAATAATTATGACCAGACAATTAACAGCTATCATTGAAAAAGAGTGCGACGGATATGTATCGTTTTGCCCTGAAGTCGATGTTGCAAGTCAGGGTGATACGGTGGATGAAGCCCGTACGAATCTTAAAGAGGCATTGGAGTTGTTTTTTGAAACGGCTTCACCGGCAGAGATCAAAGAGCGTTTTCATGAAGAGGTGTATGTAACGCAAGTCGAGGTGGCGGTTGGGTAAACTCAGGGTTTGTTCGGGACAAGAAATCTGCCAGATTCTTCAAAGGTATGGTTTTCGTGAAGTGAGAAGAAAAGGAAGTCATATCATTATGCAAAAACAGATACCCGGAAGCACCATTACCGTTCCAGTGCCCGATCACAAGGAAATCAAGGTCGGTACGTTGATGTCCATCATTCGGCAGTCCGGGATTCATCGTTCGGAGTTTGAGTGAAGAAAACCAGAACAACGGTTCTTGAATTCACTCTCAATGCAATTTGCTGCATCATGAAACATATTTATTGCTAATGAACAATGCTAATCATCGATAGTTTCGGCTGTAGATTGCATAAATTATGGATATAGATCAAGAAACTGGGTATTTGTTACGATATCATTATGCTGTCAGCACGAGGCTTGCTTTTCAATGCGAGAGGTTTTCGCACTGGATATACACATTGGCTTGGTACTGAGCTTTCAAAAGAGGTATGTGTTTTCTCAGGTTTAGTAAGCGAAAGTTCCATTAAGAACGGAACCGATACTGGCCTTGTTCTTGAACACTATCTAAGGATTCAAAAAGAGTTAACATCTCTTATCCAAAAGCATATCAAGTCTGGTGAGAACAAGGATGAGTTTATAGCAGAAATAAGGCGTTTTGAGCAGGTGCATATCGTTACCAAGGCGGAAAATACGACCTTGCGCATGAAAGATATTGCTGGTGATTATGAAAAAGTGGGCATTTGTCTGGTTCATTGGAGTGATATCCCGTCAGATAGTAGCTGGTTGCTTCGGAAAAAACTACTGGGTAAAGTGGCAAATGCGAGTAAGTTTGTCGTGTAAAGGTTACACTAACCCAATAACATTATTAAACGCTTACAGCTGCGAAGAGCCGATTGTTTGGTTTCAGGCTACTATGACCGGATTTGTTTTCCCCCCTCACAGAAACCTTGCCAACAAAAATACTCCGACCATAATAAAGGCTATGGCTATTCGGGTGGCGGTGCCGAGGGCCATTCCGATCCAGACGCCGAAGCCTGCAGCGCTGGCGGAGTGGAGGTCTTTCTGGGCGTAGAGTTCACCGATCACGGCTCCGATGAAGGGGCCGATGATAATGCCGGGTAAGCCGAAAGCGAGTCCGACAATCGTACCGATGACCGATCCTGTGATGCCGTGTTTGCCCGCTCCGAAGCGCTTTGCCCCCAGGAATCCGGCAAGCAGATCGATCAGGTAGGCCAGGGCGGTGAGCACGGCGAGGATTGCGATGGTTCCCCAGCCGATGTAGACGAAGTCTTCTGCCCAGGTGGCGAAGATCAGCCCTGCAAGAATGAGCGGCAGCCCCGGCAGAGCGGGCAGGAGGAGACCGGTGAAACCGGCGATGAGCAGGAGTGCCGAGATGAGCCAGAGTATGGTGTTTGTTTCCATGGTTATTGTAAATCAGTGACTGAAAGGACAGCAGGAATAAGAACGGAATTTATGGCTTGTTCGTTTTTACGATCGCGGCTCGGGCGTTGCGTTTGAGACGTTTGAGGCCGAGGCGCATGGCCGGGGTTCCAGCGAAGAGTTTGCGGAAACTGGAGCCGGTTAGTGCCAGAATCCCGGCGGCGGTGAGGTTGACGAGATCCTCCTTTAGTGTAAAGCCGGGGTAAGCTGTCGCCCCGGCGGTGATGTTGTTCGGGCAAGCGTCGAGGCAGCGGTCGCAGCCGTAGAGCAATCCATCCGTTGCAGTGGCCTCGGCTTCGGTGAAATCGCGTTTCAGTTCGATGGTGAGGTAGGAGATGCAGCGTCGGGCATCGAGCTTGCCGGGGGCGGTGAGCGCTCCTGACGGGCAAGCGTCGAGGCAGGCGGTGCAGGTGCCGCAGGGGTTCCAGTCGAGCGGCGCGTCGGGTTCGAGGTCGAGGTCGAGCAGCAGTTCGCCGAGGAAGATGCGTGAACCGTAACCGGGCGCGATGAGCAGGGTGTTTTTGCCGGTGCGACCGATTCCGGCAGCTTCAGCCCACGCTTTTTCGAGCACGGGCGAGCTGTCCACAGAGACGCGCCCATTGACTGCTTCACTGCACTCCAAGCGGATAAAGTCAAGCAGCTCACCAAGCAGTTTACTGATGACACGGTGATAGTCCGGCAGGAGGGCATACCCGGAGATCGCGCCGGGCACGGCAGGGGCGGGCCACGGCAGTGCGACGGAGATGACGCTCCGGATTTCTGGCAGGAGTATAGCAGGATTCTGGCGTGCTTCGAGGCCGGTTTCGAGATAAGCCATCTCGCCATGTCGCCCATCGGCAAGCATCTGCCGGTAACGGGCCATCGCATCGGGCAATGGTTCTGCGGCAGCAAAACCAGCGGTGCAGAAGCCGAGATCGAGGGCTCTCTGCCGGATCGATTCTTTCAGTGCAAGAGGCTCCTGGGGCATCATGGTTCAGGAAAGGTTGGGATAAGCTGCAATTATTTGTAAATATAGAGGTGCCGGGGGCACCTTGAAACAACTTTTCTGCGACGAATTTTTCCTCCATCCATCATGCAGCGACGCGACTTTCTGATGCAGATTCTCAAACGGGCCGGCATCGGAGCTGGTATCATTACGGCCGGTGCGGCAAGCCTGGTCGGATATTATCAACCCCGGAAAGAGCTTTACGGGGAGAATGATGCCAGTGACTCGCTTCCCGAGCGGCTGGAGAAGTCCAGAAAAGCGGTGGTGGTGGGCGGTGGACTTGCCGGTATCAGTGCGGCTCTCGAACTGGCGCGGCGGAACTTCGAGGTGACGCTTGTCGAGTCATCCACTTCGCTCGGTGGCAAGCTCACCGGCTGGAATATTAACGCTCTCGATGAGACTTTTCCTGTGGAGCACGGTTTTCACGGCTTTTTCGACCAGTACTACAACCTGAACGAGATGTTCGCCTCGGCGGGCGTTGGTGACGATGTCTTCCGTCCTTCACCCGGCTATCCGGTACTCTTTAACGACAAGGATGTCGAGGTGTTTGGTCAGACTCCCAAGCTTTTTCCGCTGAACATTCTGTCGGTTGTCGGCCAGTCGAGGAGCCTCGATATTGCTTCGTTTGTCAAAGAGTACCGGGGGCTCTGGCCGGTTATCGGCATGTTCCGGTACCAGTATGGCCGCACCTTTCGTGAACTCGACTCGATCGATTTCATGACCTACTGTCGCCGTGGAGAGGTACTGCCGGCCTTCATCAAAACGGTGCTGCATCCCTTTGCTGACGCCACCATGAACCGCATGGAGGTGCTCTCCGCCGCCGAGGCGATCCGGTACTTCCATTTCTATTTCATGGGCAGTCCCGAGGGGCTTGGTTTCAGGATCACGACGCGCGACTGCATGAGCGCCCTTATCGATCCGCTCGAAAGGAAACTGAAATCCGCAGGAGTCACCCTGCTGAAAGGTACCCGCGTTGCTGGTCTCGATGTGCGTGACGGGCGGGTTGCCGCTGTACGGCTTGGCTTGGGGCCGTCTGCTTCGAGTGTTGCAACGATTCGGGGGGCGGAGGTGCCACTTACCGGATGGTTCGAACACCAGAGTGCCAGCGGGGCTCCGGTGCTGGTCTCCCGTAAGGGGGGATCGTGGGTCGCCTTTGATGGTACCTGCACTCACATGGGATGCCAGGTTAAGCCAGACCCAGAGACGGGTGGGTTCATTTGCCCCTGCCATGCGGGCCACTTCGATGCAGAAGGACGACCGCTCAGCGGCCCTCCCGGAGCACCGCTTGCTGCGCTGAAGGTCAGGCAGGATGGAGACCTGCTCATCATCGAACGTCCGGTGGGAGATGCGGCTTCGCCGGTTGTTGCCGGTACCGGCACGCTGCCATGTGACTATTGCGTCGTGGCAACCAATGTCAGTGGTACGAAAGCGCTTTTCAGGGAGACTTCATCCATCGATCCGGTCTTTGCCAGCCGGATTGCTTCGCTTGGCGAAGCTGATCCCTATGCGGTCTGGCGCGTTTGGCTCGACCGCCCGGTCAAGGCCGCCGGGTTTCCGTTCTATACGGTCTCGGGCTTTACCTATACCGACTCGATCACTTTCTATTCAAGCTTTCAGGAGCCATTCGGAGCCTGGGCGAAGCGTACCGGCGGCTGTGTGGTCGAGCTGCACGCCTATGCGGTTGCTCCAGAGGACATTCGCCCCGAGCGCGAGATTCGCGACACCATGCTGCGCGAGCTTCATGCCTTGTTTCCTGAAACCACGAAAGCCACGATTCTTCACGAAATCTTCATGATGCAGTCTAACTTCTCCCGCTGGGCACCCGGAGACCACGCCAACCGTCCGGGAGTCGAAACGTCGTTAGCCAATCTCTTTCTCGCCGGTGACTGGGTCAGCACCGACGCCCCGGTCTTTCTCATGGAAGCTGCCGTCTTCACCGGCCGCATGGCCGCTAATGCCATTGCTGCAAAGGAGTCGCTGAAACAGCGCGCGTTACCCATAGTGCCGATGCAGGGCATTTTTGCGTGAAACAGGGAGGCTCAAAGAAAGTGAGAAGGGACGAACAGGTCGAAAAGGGAGATTTGAAAAATCCGGGTTAATTTCATACTGAATGCGGTTTTTTCAGCTTTTCATGAAACCGGTAACGCATTAAAGAGCGTTTTCTGGAATTTTTTGATGATACTCTGCATGGTATATTGAGTTAAAGAATGAGTATCGTGTTATTTTTTTTTTAGGGGAAACCTCAATCGGAAGACTTTCTGGTATTGTCATAAAACATCATTGATTACCCGTATCATGACCAGTAAATCTTTTTTCTTCGCGAAGCTTGAACTGACTTTGTTTCTGTTGTTTGGCATCACCACCACGGTCAGTGCTGCACCGCTCTTGCTGAACACCAGTTTTGAGATCAACAATGTTGCACCATCATCATTTTTATATGCAGGTGCAGTAGCAGCAGAGCCGTGGTTGTTTGAGCGCGGAGCCGGTATTTCAGGTAACTACTCGTCATGGAGTGGTCTAACCAATAGTGGCGACTATTTTGCTTTTCTGCAATCCACTGCCTCGGTAAGTCAGACATTCATCAGCGATGGTGATTACAAACTGGATATCTCGTTCGATATGGTTGAACGTTCCGGTTACTCTCCAAATCAGATTGTCGAGGTTTGGTTTGACGGTACTCTTCAGACTTCGATCAACCCGGGAGATAACTGGAGTACTTACAGTCTGAATGATGTCGCGATTGGGACAGGTAGCTACACCCTTGAATTCCGTGGTATAACGACTGGAGAAGATACTTCCGTTTTTCTCGACAACATTCAGATGACAGCTTCATCTGCGCCGGAACCAGGCATGGTGAGCCTGCTGGGAGTCGGTTTGTTGCCCTGGATTATTCGCCGTCGCTCTGCATGACATTCAACGTGCAGGGTAGAGCCGAAACGAGTTGGTCTCACGATCGGATTCGAAGAAAGACAATGAAATTCTGCATCAGAAGCGTCGTCGGGATGATGGCTTTACTTGTTTTTGCCTCGATGGTTACGGTGTCGGCTTCTGCGATTTGCCGGGGCGATAGCGACACTGTACTCTTGCGGAACTATGAAGGGACGGTGGGTGACAAGTATCCGGTGCGTATGACGATCATCATCAATGGCGACCGGATCGAGGGGGTGTATTGTTATGCTTCACAATTGAGGAGCATCGGCCTCCGGGGCAGGCTCATCGACGGTCGTCGGTTCGAGATGGATGAGTCCGATGCCGGGGGAAAGGTAACCGGTCATTTTGAAGGAGAGTTTACGGAAAAAGACCCTCGAGGCACTTTTGGCGCCAGCGAGCTTCAGTGCGAAGTGATGACCGGCTGGTGGAACAAGGATGGAGACCCCTCAAATAAGCTGCCGTTTTATCTCACGTTGGAAAGCCAGACCGGCGGTACGCTGGAACATCGCTACTCCGCAGCAGGCGCTGACCATGACGAACTGATCGAGCGAAACGCGCAGCGTTTTTGTGCGGCGGTCAAACAAGGTGACAGAAAAACGGTTGCGGCACTGATTACCTACCCTGTGAAGGTGCATATCGGCAAAGGGGACAGGAAGATGAAGAACGCAGGAATGCTCATTCGGAACTACGACGCCCTTTTCACTCTCCGTTATGTCGAAGCCATAACCAAAGCAATCCCGAAATTCATGTTCGTTAAATCCGAAGGAATCATGCTCGGATCCGGCGAAGTCTGGTTCGGGCCGGATGGCAAGGTGATTGCGATCAATAATTGATTCAAGTAACGATTATCATGTCAAATATAAAATGGCGTATGTTTAGGTGCCGTTGATTTATCCAAATCGAAATCGGTATCGGTATCGAAATCGATTATTTGTGTGAAATCAGAAAACCGGCTTCTGGCTTTATCAGTTTAATTATTAAATGCTTATGGCAATATATCCCAATTCACGGGGAGTTATTTTAAGCCTCTTTAAATGGAAATCGATACCGATACCGATTTCGATGATAAAGGAAATTATGACTATTTACCTTTGACGCAACTATTTGCCTTGAATGATCGTACGTTATTGCGTACTTTGATTCCATGAAACGGAGGTAATTATGACGACTATGACGGTCAGCGAAGCGAGGGCGAATTTGTACCGGTTGCTTGATGAGGTGGCGGAATCGCACAAACCGGCGATCATTACCGGGAAACGGTCGAATGGCATCCTGATCTCTGAAGAGGATTGGAACTCGATACAGGAGACGCTGCATCTGCTCTCAATTCCGGGGATGCGCGAGTCAATCAGGGAGGGGATGGAAACTCCGATTGATAATTGTTCGGAGGAGATTGACTGGTGAACTGGAGAGTTGTTTATACGAAACAAGCTCAAAAAGACGCTGAAAAGCTCTCATCATCAGGTCTCAAGCCCAAAGCGCAAACGTTATTGCAGATACTGAAAGAAAACCCCTGGCAAAACCCGCCGCCGTATGAAAAACTGGTCGGCGATTTATCAGGCACATATTCACGGCGTATCAATATTCAGCACCGGTTGATTTATCAGGTTTATGAAGAGGATAGAGTTGTGAAAGTTCTGAGGATGTGGACGCATTACGAGTGAATTGACAAATGGATAGAGCTTGAAACATGCCTGAAATATGCCGATTTCTTGGTATCGTGATCACGATGTATTTCGATGAGCACAATCCGCCGCACTTTCATGTGAGGTACAACGAATATCGGGCATCCGTGGAGATTTTGACGCTGAACGTACTGTCCGGGTCGATTCCTGCGAAAGTCCGTGGCTTGGTTGAGGAGTGGGCCTAGCTTCACCGTCAAGAGCTTCTTGAAATGTGGGAGTCTCAGGATTTTCACAACATTGAACCTTTGGTTTAACGGAGGAGGCTATGATTGAATGTGTCTACCTTGAAGAGGCGAAATATCTTGACGGCTTCCGAGTATTTCTCAGATTCAACGACGGAAAGTCTGGTATTGTCGATCTCAAAGAGACGGTGTACAGACACGCCGCCGCATCAGCGTTGCGTGAACCGGAGGCTTTTTCCCGGTTCTATCTTGATTCGTGGCCTACTCTTGCCTGGGATTGCGGTTTCGATGTGGCTCCCGAGACGCTGCATGAGAAATGCGAACCAGTGAGTTAATTTGCCCACTTACGCAGTCCCTTGTCGCTGGACAGATAAATGTTTTTGCTTTTTGCAAGATTTTGATAATGCGGAACTTACGTTTCTTTTTTTTGCTTAACGATTGAGTGTCATAACAGGAAAATATTCAATTTGCTTTTCTGTGCTTTTACTATTTCATATTATGCCAGACTAACGATTATCATTTCTATGAAAAACGATGGCAAGCAACTGGAAGCTCTTGTGGCATTTGTAGAAAAAATAAGCTATTGCCTGTTGGTTTTAAAGTCATCTCAAATGACAGGATTTTCAACGAAGATGGAATAAAAATCGCGAATTTGACATTGAAATTATTGGAAAGTTAGGTTCGACTGAAATTAAGTGGCTCATAGAATGCAGAAATCGTCCAACAAGTGGACCGGCACCAGGTTCATGGATCGAACAGCTTGTCGGGCGGCGAACACGTTTTGGTTTTAATAAGGTTACGGCAGTATTAACTACGGGTTTCGCTGTTGGTGCCTCAAAATTTGCATTAGAACAAGGCATAGAACTACGTGAGGTATTGTCAATCGATCCCGAGGAATTTACGAATTGGTTATTTCCGGTTTGCCTCATTGAAAGACATACAACACTTGAGAATGCATTATTTCTGCTAGACGAATCTGAGTCTGACCAAAAAAGACAAGCATTGGCAACACTGCTTTCATCATTAATGGCAACGCTGTGATTCTCAAGTCATCTAAAACAGGCGAAAAAACCACAGCAGCATCAGCTTTCTCTTTGGCGGCTGAAGGAGTAAACGGATTATTTGATGACCTGAAAGAGAATGGCCCGGAAAGGAAGGTTCGCCTGCATGCAAATTATACCGACGATGACCATTTTGTAATTGATACCAGCGAAGGTTCTATTCAGATATGCGCTATCGTTTTTGAGGGTGAGCTTCGCTTGAGAGTGACTCATATACCCCTTATTGCTACCGCAGAGTATCGACATACCGATAGCGGTGAAGTGATTTCGCAAATTGCTTCATTTGCGCCAATGTCGGTGCTTGGCAAGAATATCTCAACTGAGGTACATAAGATAACCGAAACCGGAGAGACGCATATCATAGCTCGAACGATAT
Source organism: Chlorobiaceae bacterium (assembly GCA_013334975.1). GTDB lineage: Bacteria > Bacteroidota > Chlorobiia > Chlorobiales > Chlorobiaceae > Chlorobaculum. The sequence goes on along the minus strand of JAAXWL010000012.1, from coordinate 9,567 downwards.
GAAACAATACTGGATTCTGACTTTCCTAATTCATCATTCATAATTCGTTCACGCACTCCACAACCGTATCGTGTAGCAGCGGCCTGAATTTACGGATTCTGATATTTTTCGGGGTGGGCCAGACGCGGTTGCTGAGCAGAATCACGGCTAAATCTTTTTCCGGATCGACCCAGATGCTGGTACCGGTGAATCCGAGGTGGCCCCATGAGGATGCCGAGAAGTAGTGGCCGGCCGATGAGGTGCCTCCGGGGGTGACGAGGTCCCAACCTCGGGCTCTCGGGGTGTCGTCTCGTTTCAGGAAGCGCCTTACTGTCGAGGCCTTGAGATAGCGCCTGCCGTCGAGTTCTCCGCCGTTCATGAGCATTCGTACCATCTTTTGCAGGTCGCCGGTGGTAGTGAAGAGGCCTGCGTGTCCGGCAACACCTCCAAGCAGCGCGGCGTTCTGGTCGTTGACGAGCGGGCGGGGCCGGGGGAGCATCCAGACGCCATCCTCGCCGGTGGGGGCAATGTGCGGCAGGAGAGAATCAGGCGGAGTGAAGATGGTGGATGTCATGCCGAGGGGCCCGGCAAAGCGTGCGCGGAAGTTGGCAGCAAGGCTTCTGCCGGTGATCCGTTCGACGATGTGACCGAGCAGGATGAAGTTGAGGTCGCTGTACTCTGTTCTGGTGCCAGGTGTGCTGATGAGCGACTCCTGGTCGATCGCCTGAAGCACTTCGCTGGGGGTGGAGCAGGTTTCGGCGAAGTAGACGTGAGCCTGGAGGCCGGAGGTGTGGCGCAGGAGCTGCTCTATGGTGATTCGCTCGTTGCCGTTCGGGTCGAATGCCGGACGGTAGTGGCTGACCGGAGCCTTGAGGTCGAGGGAGTCTCGCTCGACAAGCTGCATGACGATACTTGTGGTGACAACCGCTTTGGTAAGTGAGGCAGCGTCGTAGATGGTCGTGGTATCGGCTGGGGCGATCTCGGGATCATAAGTCACTCTCCCGTATCCCTTGTGCCAGACTGTTTTGCCGCGCCAGATCACGGCAAGGCTGGCACCCGGAAAGACGCTGTCCGCTATGGCCTGTCGCATTACGCGGTCGAGGGGTGCGAAGTCAGGTTTTGCGGCCTTTGCTGTCAGTGCGGCCATGATCAAGGCAGCACTGAGGAGCATCGGCAGAAGGGTTCGGCGAAGGAGTTTCATGGTGCGTTTCCTGCCGGTAAAGCTCAGAAGAGGGTGAATCGAACGTACCGGCCTGGTTTGCGCTTCAAGTCGGAGAGGAGCGAGTCGAGAGTGACCAGGCTTCTGCTCAGGTTGTCGTAGAGCGCTGGATCGGAGTTGAGCCTGCCTAAGGTACCCTTGCTGTCGTTGAGCTTTTTCATCAGGCTTTCGGTCTCTGCGGAGGTGCGCTTCAGGCTTTCAAGTGTCTCTGTTGTGTTGTCGGCAAGCGATTTGTCGTTGATCAGTTTGGGAAGGAGCCCTTTGCCACTCGACATGTTTGAGCTGACTTTGCTCAGTTCGTCCGAACTCTTGCGCAGATTTGCTACTGTCTTTCCGAGGTCGTCGCCCATTTTTTTATCGGAGATGAGGCGTCCGGCGGGGCCCTGGCCGTGGTTGAGGTTGTCGAGCAGGGTATTGAGCTTTTCGATGGTCTGTTTGGCGTTCGATGTCAGGCCGGCAAGGCCGTCGTCCGAATCGAGCCTTATGTAGTCTCCTTCTCTGACTGAATCGCCGGTGCCAGCAGTGATGTCAACGTATTTGTCGCCGAGCACGCCAAGTGATCGGATGGAGGCTTTCGAGTCTTTGGTGACCAGACTGGCATACTCGTTACGAAGTTTCAGGTCAGCAATGACGTACAGGGAGTCTTTCCTGATGACGAAATCGAGTTTCGAAACGGTGCCGATTTTTTTGCCGGCAATGGCTACGAAGTTGTTTTCGGTGAGACCGTCTACGTTTTTCGTCATGACCTTAATGGTTGTGACGCCACTGAAAACGCTGGTGTTCTTTCCGATCACCACGCCGAGATAGGCTGCGAATCCGAGGCCCAACACGAAAAAGATGCCGGTTTTAAGGTCGCTCCATTTCAGATCTTTCAGGTTTCTCATACAGTGTGAGGGGTGTTGGGATATTAAATTTCGAGGATCTTGTCCGACAGGATCGAGCATATGAATGGGTGATCCGATTCATGTAACTTGTCAGCAGGGCCGTCGAAGATGATTTTGCCCTGGTACAGGACGGCTACTTCATCAGCAATGGCGAAGACGTCGTCGATGATGTGCGTAACAAAGACCGCGCCGAGGTTGTTGCTTTTTTTCAGCGATGTGATGATGTGGAGAATCTTCCGCGAGCTGACCGGGTCCAGGCCGGCCGTCGGTTCATCGAAAAGGATCGTCTTGGGGTTGAAGATGAGCGCTCTTCCGATAGCCACGCGCTTTTTCATGCCGCCGCTCAGGTTTTCAGGTAGCTGGTCTTCGTAGCCTTCCAATCCTGCGAACCGTATCTGTTCAGCAACTCGGCGCTCGATTTCGTCATCGGGGAGCTGCATGTTCTCGCGCAGGAAGAAGCTCATGTTCTGGCTGATGGTCATGGAGTCGAACAAGGCGTTACCCTGGAAGACGATGCCCATCTTGCGCCTGATCGGGTAGAGGTCGGTCTCCTTGAGATGCGTTATATCAACACTATCGACGAGTACCTGGCCGCTGTTGGGCTTGATGAGGCCGAGCATGAGCTTGATGATGGTGCTTTTGCCGACGCCGCTGGGACCGAGCACCGCCTTGATGGTGTTGTCCCTCACGGTCATCGAGACCTTGTCGAGAATCAGCTTTTCGCCGTATTTGAGTGTAACGTTTCTGAGTTCAATCATTTCAGTGCATGATGTCGAGCACGATCTTCGAGACGTAGAAGTTGGCGACGAGAACCAGACCGGAAGATACCACGATTCCCTTGATGGTTGATTCTCCAACGCCGGAGGTGCCTCCTCGGGCCGAGAATCCGTTGAAACAACTGACTAATGTGATGAGAATGGCGAAAACAGGAGCCTTGAGGAAGGTGACGACGAAATCCTTGGGCACAAGCCTTGGGTAGATCGAATTCCAGAAAATGCCGGGATCGATCTTGTGATAGTGTTGGGCAACGAGGGCTGCGGTTTCGAGGCCGGCGAAATCGGAAAGGGCTACCAGCGGAACGAACATCATGAGGGCGGCCAAGAGACGCGGCATGACGAGTTTGGCGATGGGGTCGGTGCCGAAGGCACGCAGGGCGTCGATCTGTTCGGAAATCTGCATGGCTCCGAGTTCTGCGCCGTTTCTGGATCCGTACCTGGCCGAGAGCATCAGGCCCATCAGCAGCGGGCCGAGTTCCCTGAGCACAGCGTTGGAGGTGGATCGGCCAAGCATGGTTTTCGCTCCGAACTCTTCGAGCAGGTTACCCACCTCCATTGACATCAGTGCTCCAATGGAGATCGAGCTGACCAGCACGATCGGGATCGACTCGACGCCGCAGATGAGCGCCTGGTCGAGCACATCACGCCAGTATCTCTTTGCCTTTGGCAGAGTCGCGAAAGCCCTGAGTGCGAAGAGGAAAAAATCCTGCATCGTCAGGAAGAACTCTTTCAGGCGGAGTATGTTCCTCTCCACGATGTCACCGGAGAGCATCAGGGGCATGGCTAACGTTTCTGTTCATATAAATCGGTACCGGTCTGATCGAGGTGTTTTATTACTGGTGCAAGTATAGCAAAACCAGAGCGATTCTTCAGGGAATAGGTAAAAAATATCAATCCTTTACAACCGGAAAAAGCCGGCTTTTCATTTTGGTTACCCACTCATAGGGTATCCATATCTGTCCGAAATGGTCTTCGTGATCCTTCAGACCGTGGTAGTCGGAGCCTCCGGAGAAGAGCATGAAGTATTCGTTGGCGATTTCCCGGTAATAGTTCTGGCGGTATTGGTCATGTGATGGATGAATGATCTCCAGACCGTCAAGTCCGAACGAGATGAGCTGCCGGAGAATTTCATCGGGTATGTTCTGCGCCGGATGGGCCAGAAACGAAAGCCCTCCGGCTTCGTTGATCAGACGGATGACCTCGGCAGGATGCGTTTCGATGCTTTTAACGTATGCCGGGCTGTGCGAACCGAGATACTTGCTGAATGCTTCACTGAAACTTTTGACAAAGCCTCCGTCCTGGAGTACCGCTGCGATATGCGGACGCCCCACACTGCCGTTCTGGGCTTTCATGATGATCTGTTCGATCTCGATCCTGACGCCCATTTTTGCCAGTTTCTGGACCATCCGTTCAGCTCTTTCGGTGCGCAGCAGGCGGCAGTGGTCCAGGTAACTTTTCAGCCCGGATTGCTGATAGTCGAAAAAATATCCGAGGATATGGATGTCATATCCTTTGTAGGCCGAGCTCATTTCTACACCGGCAATAAGCTCAAGACCTGAATCGAGTGCTAATGGCTTTGCTTGGTCTATACCCTTGACGGTGTCATGATCGGTGATACTGATGGCTTTCAGTCCGGCATGAACCGCCTTGCGCACAATCTCTTCGGGTGTGAAAAGACCGTCCGAACATTTGGTGTGTATGTGTAAATCTGCTTTATCAAAGCCATTATGCCCTACACCTGACGAGCTGTATGGCATGGCCCAAGGTTTGGTTTAGCGTTTTTTTTCAATTCCCACTATATAATAAATTTTCTCGCCCTGTTCACAGAATTGAAAATAATTTTTTATGGCTGAAAGTTGCAGGAAGAAGTGTGGGTAATGGGTAATAGGAGTGAGGGAAAACCCGGTTCCCAGTCCCCATGACCCTGTTCCAGGCATCAGGGCTTCAGCGAGCCGGTCGAGAGCATGACGATGAGGCTCACACCGAGGAGCAGGCGGTAGACGATGAAAATCATGGTCGTGTGCTTTCTGAGGTAGTTCAGCAGGAAAGCGATGGAGAGGTAACCGAAAATGAAGGCGGCAATGGTTGCGACGGCAAGATTGACCATGTTGTCGGTCGAGGTCAGGAGATCATGACGGATGTCGTAGAGCTCGAGCATACCGGCGGCGAACACCGAAGGGAGTGAGAGCAGAAAGGAGAAACGTGCTGCGGTTTCACGGTCGAGGTTTCTGAAAAGGCCGCCGGTGATGGTCACTCCGGAGCGTGAAGCGCCAGGAATGAGCGCCAGTGCCTGGGCAAGACCGATGATGATCGCATCCAACCAGCCAACTTCGCTGATCGTTTTACCGTGTTGCCCGTCCAGGGCGCGTGATCGGGTGTGCCACTCGGCGATGGAGAGCACGATCGCCAGCCCGATCATCGAGGCGGAGATGACATAGAGCGACCGCAAGGTGGTTTCAATCTGGTGTTTGAAGAGCAGGCCGAAAACGACGATCGGCACAGTGCCGGCGGCGATCATCCAGCCGGTTCTGGCCTCATTTGATCCAAGCGGCTTGCCTATGATGAGGCCCGAGATAACCGCGCCGCTGATTGAGATGATCTCTTTGCGGAAATAGATCATGACGGCCAGAAGCGTGCCGATCTGGATGATGGCAGTGAATGCGGCTCCGGGATCCTCCATGCCCATGAAAGCCGGAACGATCCTGAGATGGGCCGAGCTGCTGATGGGCAGGAATTCGGTAAGTCCCTGTACGATGCCGAGGATGATTGCCTGGAAGAGGTTCATGAGCGGTTATAGGTTCGGTTACTGGATTCCGTTTTGAGCAAGTATCTCGTGAATGTGTTCTGCGGCGGCCTGCACTGCCCGGCCCCGGTGGCTGATGCTGTTTTTCTCATCAATGCTTAGCTGGGCGAAGGTTCGTGCTATTTTCTCCGGGACGAAGACCGGATCGTAACCGAACCCTCCGTTACCCTGCGGTTCAATGGTGATGGTGCCATCGATATGCCCCTCGGTCGTTTCTTCAACCGGCATGGCGGTTCCATCCTGCGCCGGCAGGCGTCCTTTCATGGCGATGACGGTTCTGAAGCTAGCCGCGCGGTCGCTTTTGCCGTTCATTTGCTCCAGAAGGTGGCGCACGTTGTCTTCATAGGTGCGTATGGTGCCTTCTGGGACGGGTGCGTAACGGGCGGAGAAGACGCCTGGCGCACCGTCGAGGGCTTTGACTTCGAGTCCGGTATCGTCGGCCAGGGCGATGAACCACTCCAGCTGCGACTCCACCACATCGAAAATGGCGTCGGCTTTGAGCCGGGCGTTGCCTTCCAGGGTCGTTTCGGTCTCTTCGACGTCGATGACAAGTCCGAGGTCACGGAGAGAACGCACGGTGATGCCGGAGGCGAGCCCTTCGAGCACGGGTTTCAGCTCTCGAACCTTGTCCTTGTTGCCGGTAGCCAGGACAATCGTGATTTCCGGGTGTCGTGACACCATAGCTCTTATCGACGAATGAGGTCAATGATTTCCCTGATAGCCGTCGGCAGGCCAATCAGTACGGCGCGTGAAATGATGGCGTGGCCGATGCTCACCTCTTCGATGTCGTGCAGCTCACGGAAAGGCGCGATGTTCAGCACGCTCAGGCCATGGCCGGCGACCACGGTCAGCCCCGCCTCGCGTGCGATGCGCGCCGCCGAGCGGATGCGCTCAAGTTCAAACGCAATTTCTGACTCACCGGTGCGGAGCGAGTAAGTGCCGGTGTGAAACTCGACGATGTTCGCCCCGGCTTCAGCGGCAAGCGCAATCGACTCCTCCTCCGGTTCGATGAAGATGCTGACGCCGATCTCCTTGTCCCGCAGTGGTTTGATGAATCCGGCGAGGTGGGAGAAGTATTTCTGTATGGCGAATCCGCCCTCGGTGGTCAGCTCTTCGCGCTTTTCGGGCACGAGCGTGACCAGCTCGGGTTTGACCGAGAGGGCGACGCGCTGCATCTCGTCGGTCATGGCCATTTCGAGATCGAGCTTGGTGGTAATCGCCTCCCTCAAACGGGCGAGGTCGTTATCCTTGATATGGCGGCGGTCTTCGCGCAGATGGCAGACGATGCCTGCGGCTCCGCTTCGTTCGGCAAGCAGGGCGGCCTCGACTGGGTCGGGGTGCCCCTCGTTTCGTGCGTTGCGCAGGGTTGCTATATGGTCAATATTGACGGCAAGTCTCATGTTCGGTGTGGCGTCTTCGTTATTCATGTTTTCGCAAGGGGCAAGATAGGCAAAACAAAAGAAACGTAAGGATTAAAATCAGCGGTGGGCCGTTACCTGGGAGCGCCATCCCGACGAGTCGGGACGGCACATGAAGCCGAAGGCTTCACATCTTTTGGAACTTTATGATTGAGTGGCATCCATTGGCAGACGTGCGATAAAGAGAAAATAGAAGATGCCAAGCTGGAGCTTGGCGCTCCCATGGTTGGCGCTCGCAAGGGCGTTGCGCCCGGCCTAATACTTCACCCGTGCTTACTCGCACTCGACCACAACCAATCCTTTGGAGCAGCGCATAGCATTGCCTTAACCGGGTTTTCATGGATATAGCAGATTGTCTGCTGAAAATGCTCCTCATTGCGTATGAACCGATCCCAATACTCCCTCATCCAGAATCGATGACCCGGAACAGCAACGCCAAGTTCCATCGCCCTGAGACGTGCATACTTTCCCGTCCAGGATTTCCATGATTTCACGATGGAAGCAAGGGAAATTATAGGTTCCAAAAGAAAGTGAACATGATTCGGCATGATGCACCAAGCAATGATATGGTAACGCTCACCATCAAAACTGAGCAATGTATCCTGCACCAGTTCAGCAATTTCCGGATGCCGTAACACGCAACAACCCATTCCGGCATCAAGCCATTGCTCGATGGAGGTTCTTCGTTCACGCTCGGCAAGGGTATTCGGTAGCGAGGACAACTGCTCTTCGAGAATTTTCAGCTTCTCCTGCGGCAGTGAATCGGCCAGACGAAATGTTACCGACTGAACAACCTTCCCTGCATCGAAATGCGGCAGATACCCTCTTGAATGCCAACCTTTGAACGAACCTGTATGTGCATCGATTTCCATGATGTCGGCAGTGTTTTTTTGCAGGGAGTGCCATTACCTGGGAACGCCAAGCTCCAGCTTGGCATCTTCAATATATTGGCTTTGAATGTAATTAGCTTGCCTCGTGACGCCGATCAATATGTGAAGCCCACTGGCATTTTCTTCGCTGGGAACGCCATGCTTCAGCTTGGCTCTTTAATCTTGATATTCAACTCACCGCGATCCTTTAGCTCCATTTCATGATACCGAACAAGATGTGGAGCCTTCGGCTTCAATGCCAAGCTGGAATTTAGCCTGGGAGCGCCAAGCTCCAGCTTGGCTCTTCGATATTTCTTAATTATTGATATTATCACCATTTTTCGGTTTTGCCTCGTGACGCCGATCAATATGTGAAGCCTTCGGCTTCATGTGCCAAGCTAGAGCATGGCGCTCCCAGGGTTTGGCGCAATGTCGGCCATCGTTTTCCTCGCGTTGAACGGATACGATTTCGAAGCGCCGGAAGACGATCTCGTTGAAATGGTATATGGCGTCGCCCGAAGTGAAGTTGAAATGACGGATGTTGTGCTGTTTATGAGGAGGTGGGCAAAAAAATGAGATGAGGGTTGATTGAATCTATATGTTTAATTCCTTGTCGCTTGCTGCAGAGTAGTCGGTTGATAAAATTGGCCATTTGACGTATATCTTTTGGTGGCTGATGAGGATATGATACATTAGTTGCAAATGGTCCCTTGCAGTATCTACCTGACTTAGAAATGTTACAGATGCGAAGTACATCAGTATCTCCCTTCTTTCATCATCTAAGCTCTGCCACCAGTGACTATTGAAGAAAAAGTTTTCAGTATTGCCAAAGATGACAGATATCAATCTATTAAAATCATAGCCGCTTTTAATGAAAGTCCGCATAAATGCACTGGTTAAAGTATCTTTGCCTTCCCATACCAACAGTAGAAAACCCCCAACAGAATCTTTTGAAATCGTAATAGACATAGCCTGGCAGAAGTCCAATTCATTTCCTTTTGAGAGAGGTAACAAGAATTTTCCTTCAATATCATAGATAGGCACAAAAAGAGTACTACACATAATATCTGGGACACAGTTGATTCTGATAAAAAGATGATTCAATATCGGAACAGTATCCGAATCTATCATATATTTCATACTCTCGAAATTTTCAGTAAGGTCTGAAAAGGCATCTCTTTGAGGTTGAAAATGGGAGCCAATTGTTTCTAACGCATCTTTCGGTTTATGGTTATCTGGTCTTTTGGCGTTATAGATTTCTTTAAGTGCTTTCTCGCTATTAAGATTCAGGTATAATTGCCTTGAATATGCCCTAAAATGAAATAAAAAAACTTGTTTCTTAGAGGGTTTAATCTCAGATTTCTCAATCTCAGAAAAAATCGAGTCATCGTGCTTGGGGCAAAATCCATGATATGTTGATGCTTTCTTTATGCCCAAAGGTTTGGGGTAGTATTTGCAACTACTGTAAATTTCTGCAAGTTCGTCATGAGTTGGACTTTTAAACGTATACACCTGTCCATTATTAGCGATGCTTCCTAAAGCTGCAAGTGGCACACTGTGTGAATCGATAGCATCGGGGCAGCTATTTCCGCCTATCAAGCATTTTTTGTATGCTGTGC
>JAAXWL010000011.1 GCA_013334975.1 Chlorobiaceae bacterium | reverse complement strand
TCTGCCAATGGCAACCGGTCAACCTCGGCCTGAACTTCACCGATGATGACCGGCAACGCTTCCCCTCCGATGATCTGCCGCTCTTCAGCGCCGACGCCTGCGACTGGGAAAACTCGAACGGACTCGAACCACTCTGCGACGACATCCGCAGAATTATCGACATCAGAAACCGCTATGTTGACCTCGTCCGCTGCGGCGACAAAGGATCGATCATCCAGCCTTATATATCAGACCCTGCCATTCTGACCGTCATGAGAAAATCGGGTGGCCAGACGCTGGTTTTTGCCGGCAACAGCAACTTCGAGCATCCGGTATCGGCTGTCATGGAGTTCGAAGAGTCCGAAATGGAACTTGAAGAGCTGACCAGCGGCCTGAAACTCCGTATAGCGGAGCATCGGCTCTCTCTTGATTTCGCTCCGGGCCAGTGCGTTCTGTTCGAACTGCCTGGAAACCGGCAAGATCGAACCTGATCCGTTTTAATAGTATCGAATGTTTATCCAGCAAACCCGTTAAACCACATCGAACATGTCACTCCTTGTCATTGGATCCCTCGCTTTCGACGACATCGAAACCCCGTTCGGCCGCTCCGACAACACCCTCGGCGGCTCATCGACCTACATAGCACTCTCGGCCAGCTACTTCACCGACCCGATCAGGATGGTCGGCGTCGTCGGATCCGATTTCGGAAAGGAGCACTTTGGGCTGCTCCACTCCAAAAACATCGACACCAAAGGCATCCAGATCGTCGAAGATGGCAACACCTTCCGCTGGGCTGGCCGCTACCACTACGACATGAACACCCGCGACACTCTCGATACGCAACTCAATGTGTTCGCGAATTTCGATCCCCATATTCCTCATCAATACCGCGAATCGAAATACATCTGCCTGGGCAACATCGATCCCGAACTCCAGCTCAAGGTGCTCGACCAGATCGCCAGTCCGGAGCTGATCGTCTGCGACACCATGAACTTCTGGATCGAAGGCAAACCGGAAGCGCTGAAAAAAGTACTTGAAAGGGTGGACATCTTCATCATCAACGACAGCGAGGCCCGCCTTCTGAGCGGTGAGCCGAATCTGGTCAAGACTGCCCGCATTATCCGCAACATGGGGCCCAAAACCCTCATCATCAAAAAAGGTGAACACGGCGCGCTGCTCTTCACGGACAATGGCATTTTTGCGGCACCTGCCTATCCGCTCGAATCGATTTTCGATCCGACCGGCGCTGGCGACACCTTCGCTGGCGGTTTCATCGGCCACCTGGCCCGCAGCGGCAGCGTGAGCGAAGGCGAAATGAGAAAGGCTGTTCTGTACGGCAGTGCCATGGCCAGCTTCTGCGTCGAGCAGTTCGGCCCTGACCGCCTGAACGACCTCGATCTGCTCGAAATCGAAGACCGCTACCAGAGCTTCCTCGAACTCTCACGCATCGAAGCTTAAGAGCAGTAACAGGTGACCGCATCAAGATTAAACTGACGTATTTTTCGGAGCCATTAATTTATCCAAATCGAAATCGGTATCGGTATCAAAATCGATTATTTATATAAAAACCGAAAACCGGTCACTGACTTTATCTGTTTAATTATCAAATAGTTATCACAATAAGCCATAATGATCACTGATTTTTTCTTTATTCTCTTCAGGTGAAACTCGATACCGATACCGATTTGGATACCGATTTCGATGATAAAAGAAATTCTGACTCTTTATCGTTGACACAACATTAGTGATACGTAACCGTAGGGGCGGACCTATGTGTCCGCCCTGACCTGAAATCAATGGACGAAGTGGACTTTGTGGACAAGAAATCTTATCCTATAAGACCTATTCTTCCAGCTTTTCCAGTTCTTCAAGTTCTTCAAGTTCTTCCCGTAAGCAACCAAACCCACCAAACCCTCCATGGCGCAACTCACCACTCTGGATATGGCCTTCATTGCAGGCTATCTGCTGCTGACGCTCCTGGTCGGTCTTTTCTTCTCACGCAGGGCCTCCGAAAATGTCGGCGAATTTTTCCTTTCCGGACGCAAGCTCCCCTGGTGGATCGCTGGCACCGGCATGGTCGCCACAACCTTCGCTGCCGACACCCCGCTGGCAGTTGCCGGTTTTGTGGCAAAGAACGGTATAGCTGGCAACTGGGTCTGGTGGACTTTTGTCTCAGGGGGGATGCTGACGGTCTTCTTTTTTGCCCGCCTGTGGCGACGAGCCAACATCCTGACCGACCTTGAATTCATCGAGCTTCGTTACAGCGGCCGGGCCGCAAGCTTTCTGAGAGGCTTCAAGGCGCTCTATTTCGGACTCTTCATCAACGCCGTCATCATCGGCTGGGTCAACCTGGCCATGTTCAAGATCATCAGAATCATGATCCCCGGAATCGATCCGGTGCTGGCCATCATCGCTCTGGTTCTCTTCACAACGATCTATTCCGGTATGTCGGGTCTCTGGGGGGTCTCTATCACCGACGCCGTACAGTTTGTCATCGCCATGGGCGGATGCATCATCCTTGCCATTCTGGCGGTCAATTCACCCCAGGTGACCGCAGCAGGAGGTCTCAAACAGGCTCTTCCCGCCTGGATGTTCGACTTTTTCCCTGCCTGGTCGGCAACAACGAATAGTACGACGGCATCCGGCGCCTTCACCATGCCTTTCAGCGCCTTTGCCGCCATGGCTTTCGTCCAGTGGTGGTCTTCATGGTATCCTGGCTCCGAGCCCGGTGGTGGCGGTTACATCGCCCAGCGCATGATGAGCGCCAAAGACGAGAAGCACTCGCTTCTGGCAACACTCTGGTTCACCATCGCCCATTACTGCGTCCGCCCCTGGCCCTGGATCGTCGTTGGACTGGTGAGCCTGGTGATGTTCCCGAACCTGCCCGCCGGACAGAAGGAGGACGGTTTCGTTCACGTCATGAACGCCGTCCTGCCTCCCGGACTGAAAGGCGTACTTATTGCCGCCTTCATGGCCGCCTACATGTCCACGCTCTCCACGCATCTGAACTGGGGCACCAGTTACCTCATCAACGACTTCTACAAACGATTTTTAAAACCGGAGGCCGATGAGAACCACTACGTCCTCATGTCGAGAATCGTCACGGCAATAACGGCCATCTTCGCTCTTTACATCACCTTTTACGTGCTCGAAACCATCACCGGCGCCTGGGAGTTCATCATCCAGTGCGGCGCTGGCACCGGCTTCGTGCTCATCATGCGCTGGTTCTGGTGGCGCCTGAACGCCTGGTCGGAGATCACCTCGATGGTCGCGCCAATCGTGGCCTATTCAATTATTTCTTATTTAAGCCACAATACATTTGCCATTGCTTTTGCTTTTGCAAATAACTCAGCACAAGGAGTTAATGTAATTGACTTGCAACACATTGAATTTCCCAACACCCTTTTCATTATTGTATCCTTCACGATCATCTGCACTCTGGCGGTTACCTGGCTCACCCCGCCCACTGATCGCAAAAGGCTCCACGCATTCTACACCATCACCCGGGTAGGGGGGGCCTTATGGAAACCGATCGCCCGAGAGCTTCCCGACGTGAAGGGCGACACAGGCTTCCCCGCCCTTTTCGCCAACTGGTTTTTCGGTATCGTCCTGGTCTACGCCATGCTTTTCGGTACCGGCAAGCTGATCTTCGGAGAGACTGGGGTCGCGCTGCTCTACTTCGCCGCCGGGGCCGTTGCAGGAGCGATGATCTACCGTGACCTCTCCAGGCGAAACTGGAAAACCTTCGACTAAAGATGTCAGGCAATCCACAACTTATCCTCGCCTCGCAATCGCCCCGCAGACGCGAGCTTCTCACCATGACCGGTTTACCGTTTGAAACGGCATCGGCAGAGATCGACGAAACCTTCGACCCCTCACTGCCGCTCGAAGAAAATGTCATGACCATTGCCCGAAAAAAGGCTGAAGCCGTCGTGCAATCAGCTACCGTGCCGGCATCTGGAACGGTTGTACTCGGCTCTGACACCACCGTCATCCTCAACGGTTCCCCTCTCGGCAAACCCGATGATTTCGGACACGCCTTCGCGATGCTCTCCGCCCTGCAAGACAGGAGACACGAAGTGCTGACCGGCTTCTGCATCCTGCACGACGGCAAAGCCATCATGGACTACTCCCGCACCATTGTCGAATTCGGCCCGATCACACCCGGCGAAATCGGCCGCTACCTCGACGTGATGAAACCTTACGACAAGGCGGGATCGTACGGCATCCAGGATGCGCTGCTCGCCTGCTTTGTCACCGGGATCGAGGGTTGCTACTACAACGTGGTCGGCCTGCCGGTCTCGAAGGTCTATGCTGCCCTGAAACCCCTGTTTCCCTACACTTCGGATCAGCCATGAGCACCAGGCCGGTGCTGACGATCATTGGCCCCACTGCCTCCGGCAAAACAGAGCTGGCCTTCCGGATTGCACGGCTGAGCGGCGCCGAGATTGTCTCGGCCGATTCGCGCCAGATTTACCGTGGTATGGAGATCGGCACGGCCAAACCTCCCCGCGAAATGCTCGCAACAGTCCGGCACCACTTCATCGACGAAAAGGAGATAGGCGAACCCTTCAGTTCAGGCGATTTTGCCTTGCAGGCCACCGAAAGAATCAGGGATCTCCGGCAACGCAACATCCCGGCCATCGTCGCCGGAGGCTCGACGCTCTATCTGGAAGGACTCCTGAAAGGCTTTGCTGAACTGCCGCAATCCGACACCGAAATCAGGAGAAGACTCACTGAGGAGTTACACTCACTCGGCCCCGAAACGCTCTACCGCAGACTCGAGGCCATCGACCCGGAACAGGCCCGCACCCTCGACCCCACCAAAACCCAGCGGCTCATCCGAAGCCTCGAAATCATCGAACTCTCCGGCAGCACCGTGACGGCAGCCCTGCAACACCCAGCTTCAAGCTCACCGCCTGACACTGAATTCATCGTTATCGGTCTCGATATGCTCCGCCCCGTACTCTACGAACGCATCAACCGACGCACAGCCGCCATGATGGAGGCCGGACTCGAAGCTGAAGCCCGCCAGCTCTACAACCAGTTCCGGGACGAATGGCACAGTAAAAAACTCAACGCCCTGGCCACTGTTGGGTACCGGGAACTCTTCGAACACTTCGAAGGGCACAGTGATCTGGCCACCGCCACATCACTCATCGCCCAGCACACCCGGAACTACGCAAAACGTCAGTTAACCTTCTTGCGCAACCGCCTCAAGGTCGACTGGATCAATGCCCCCCTCGATGAATCCGAAACAGTCAGACTCGCCGAAAAGCTCTGTCGCCACATTTCGTAACGCACCGGTCAACAAATCCACGCCGGAAAAATAGAGATCGGGGATCGTACCAACGGTAATGAGTCAGAATTTCTCTTATCATCGGAATCGGTATCCAAATCGGTATCGGGTTCCACTTGAAAAGGCTGAAGAAAAACTCACCAAGTATTATGACTTAATGTGATAAACATTATATAATTAATCAGATACAGTCATAGACCGGTTTTCTGTTTTTACAGAATCAATCGATTTTGATCCCCGTTACCGATTTCGATTTGAATAAATCGATGGCCAGGAAAGATACGTCAGTTTAAGTTTGACCTGACGCTACGAACGTTCCAGCCTTCTTGCAACTGGCGAGTTACGCTTTCAGTAACTCCTCTAAAACCGTTTTCCGGTTCTGAAGCTCTCCGAGTTTCTTTTTGAGGCTGGAAATCTCCTTCTTCACCTTGCCGAGTTCCGCCTGATTGCGGAGCCTCATCAGGTACTCCTCACCAAATTCCTCGACGAAGCATTGCTCAAGCTGCCTTCTCAGAATCCTGAGATAGGGATTTCCCCATTGTGATCCCTCCCGGCACTCGATTTTCCCGGCCCTTATGGCATTGACCACAAATTCACGGCTGACCCCATATTCTGTTTTAGCCGTTACATCACTGAGCGTCGCTCCTCTCAGATTCCATTCACCATATTCAGCCATAATGATAATCCTTATTGATCAACTACCCCACAGCTAACGACGGGGTATATTTTCGTTGTATCGAATTTTTCAAAGTAGATCTCCTCAGAAAAACAATCTGGATAAGGATTGAAGAGAAGATGAGTCGATGATCGGACCAACGGAAATTTATGGTACCCTGACTGGTCTGACGTATAATCCTATTGACAGGCTTTTCTTTTTCAGGCTATTAAATAAAAATATGATACTGATGAATCGATTTTTTTTACGATAATAGGAGGTGGTTGCCTTCCGCATCGAACTGATCAGCATCCCTCACGCCATGCGGAACGAAATGGCAGATTATCTGCTTTTTAATAAATAAGTTATCGTTTTCCGCTGGAGTTTTTTTTATGAAACACTCCGTCTCGACCCGAAAGGAACTAACCATTCTGAAGCTTGAAGAATCGATTTTCGATGTCCGGTACGCCGATTGGTTCAAATCGACAATTGACAACATGGTCAGCAACGCCTTCAGCAGGAATGTGATCATCGATTTTTCACAGGTCAAGGCGATCGACTCGTCTGGTATCGGTTCGATGCTTCTTGCGCACCAGGTTGCCAATCGCTCTGACGGTCTGGCGATTTTTGTATCGCTGTGTCAGCAGATCAAGGATCTGCTCAAACTGACCAATCTCGACAAACAACTCTACATTTTCTCGTCGATCAACGAGGTGATGACGCTCATTGAACCTGCCCTTAAAGGCAAACGGGGCAGCAAATCCCGTCCGCCACAGGTTCAGGACGACATTGTTGACGATATTGCTGATGTGATCGATATTCTTCCCGAGGAGGTTTTCGTCAACGAACCATTCCCTGAAATGGACGAAGTAATTGACGTCAGCGACAGCGATGAGGCTGAGGATATCGATGAGCTTGACAAGAAAGAGCAGAGCTCTGATGACAACCAGGATGACTTTGACGAAGAAGAGCTTGCGGAAAAAACTGAAAAGAGGCCAAAAGCTGACCATCCCTCCAGAAAACGGGGCCGCCCGAAAAAAGAGCCCCGCTCCGGTAACAAAAAGGTGAAAACAGGAGACTGAAATTACTCACCACCGGAACTCAGCTGAGTCATCCCCCGGCAAACCCCTCTTGCTGGAGATGCTCCTGAAAGGGTGCAGTCCTGCATCAGAACTGACCATGATCAGGGATAAAGAATGCCGTCGTCACGAACCGCTATGAATGGCTGCACCGAGAGGCGGGCCGCTTCAAGAACCTCTCCGATCGGTTGCTGATTCCGGATCATCTGCCGATAGCGGTCGGTACCGGCAAGGTGATCGAAAAATAAGGTATGTCGATCAATCCCCAGTTCGACAGGCCATAGCTTCTGCAAAGAGAGCAGAATGGCTGTGGCGGTCATGAAAGGATCGAATCGCTTTCGATCAGTCACTTTCAGCGTGATACCATGGCACTCCACACCGCTGAACTTGCCGCTTACCGGCACAAAGGTCGTCGTCCCGAAATCGATACCCGGAAGGTTGTAGTTTTCGAGCTCCCGAAGCAGCACCTCACTTTCGATGAAAGGAGCACCAAACATCCTGAAGGGCCTCTTGGTGCCGCGCCCTTCACTAACATCAGTTGCCTCCAGCATAACCGTCGCCGGATAGAGCAGAAGCGTCCTGAAGTCCCGCAGAGCAGGTGAGGGCGCTCGGTAATGGTAACCATTCAGTTCATCAACAAACAGGTCATGACGGTACCCTTTCATGCCAACAACCTGAAGCAATAGCCCCTGATATCGTTGCTGCTGAAGCCAGAGCGCAATCTCCCCTGTTGTCATACCGTGCAGGAAAGGTAATTCGGCTGCACCAACAAATGACTCGAAACGCCGATCCAGAAGAAATCCGCCAGATGGAAGCGGAGCGATCGGATTGGGACGATCAAGCACCATGAATGCGATACCTGCATCCTGACAGGCCTCCATAGCCAGCTTCATTGTGGATATGTAGGTATAACAACGCACTCCTGCATCCTGCAGATCGAAAACAACCAGATCGACGGTTTTCAGAAGATTGGAGTCCGGCTTTTTTGATGCTCCATAAAGCGAGTACACGCTCAGGGTGTCAGCAACACCGGCATCACCAACCATTTGGCCGGCCTCACGATCAAGGGCAAAACCGTGCTCCGGAGCCATCAGGAACCTGAGATCGACTCCATGCCGAAGCAGCACCCTGTAACCATCCTCCCCTGAACCCGACACCGCAGCCGCATTGGTGATCAGTGCGACCTTTTTTCCCTTGAGCTGCCGGCATCCGTCCGCATCGAGCACATCGAGCCCATACCGGAACCCTTCAGCTCCTGCTGGAAACGCAGTAAGTGTGAGCAGGAAAAAAATGAACGAGACAATGAATGACAGAGAAAAACTCTTCATGAAGGAGATGGCCTATAGTTCATCCGCATTGTGTTTTCCGAAAGATCTGGGTGATAAGGCCGATCTGTACCATAAAAAACCGCTATGCCAATATACTTCACTGCACTACCATAAAAAAAAAGACCGCGTCATGTTGTGCGGTCTTTTTTTTTATGGTGGTGGGGACAGGACTTGAACCTGCAACCTTCGGGTTATGAGCCCGACGAGCTACCAATTGCTCCACCCCACGATGTATTTGTACATTAATGTACAACAATTAATGAGAGCAACAAATTATTTATTCAACCGGCTTCCCGTTTATTGACTTTCCCTGCGGCTCAAGGATGAAAAGCTGACCCTCCTCACCTTCGACGGCCAGAATCATCCCCTGCGACACTTCGCCTCTCATGGTTCTTTCGGCAAGATTGGCCACCAGCACCACCTGCTTACCCACCATCTCCTCAGGCTTGTAGTGCTGCGCAATGCCCGAAAGCACCTGACGCTCTTCCGAACCCACCTGCAGCTTCAGTTTGAGCAGCTTGGCGGCTTTTTTAACCGGTTCGCATCCGATCACTCTGGCCACACGCAGATCGACCTTCTGGAAATCTTCGATGGTGATCTCCGGTTTGAAGGTCGTCGTCGTCTGCTTTTCCGAGGCTTCACAACGACGGGCTTCAGCCAGCAGCGCTTCGATCTTTTTCAGCTCGGGCTCGATATCCTTCTGCTCAATTTTGGTGAAGAGAATTTCCGAGGTACCAAGGAGTTTGTGACCCTTCTTCAGTCCCGGTTCAAGGGCTTTTCTCCAGACCACTTTGCCTGGCTCCACCAGATCATCGATCGTGCCCTCAAAACCAAGCATCCTCCAGATACGGTTGCTGGTTTCAGGCAGCACCGGATAGAGCAGCAAGGCCAGCGAGTGGCAAAGGTTCAGGGAAACGGCCATTGCACGACCGGCCGCCTCTCGATCGACCTTGATCACCTTCCAGGGCTCGCTCTCGGTGAGATACCGGTTGGCGAAGCGCGCAATATCCATCGTCTGGGATACGGCATCACGGAAGTGGAATCCTTCGTATGCCGCCTCAAGCCGGCAAAAACTCTCCAGCCAGTCAATACCGAGGTTGTCCCACTCGTCAAAAGAGAGGTCACAGGGCACCTCAGCATCAAAACGGGCGTTGGTGAAGTCAACCGAGCGTTTGATGAAATTGCCAAGCGTGTCAGCCAGTTCACCATTGGTGCGATTCTGAAAATCGACCCAACTGAAATCACTGTCCTTGTTCTCCGGATAGTTCATGGCGATGCTGTAACGCAGGGTATCAGCGGGAAAACGTTCAAGGAACTCACCCAGATAGACCGCATAGTTACGCGACTTGGAGAACTTGCGTCCCTCGAAGTTCATGAACTCGGAGGCCGGAACGTTGTCGGCAAGCTCGTAGCGCCCTTCACTCCGCTCGTCATTCCAGGCCATCAGGATCGCCGGGAACATCAGGGTATGAAACACGACGTTGTCCTTGCCGATAAAATTGATGATGCGTGTCTCCGGATCCTGCCAGTAACGCTTCCAGAGCAGCGGATCACCCTGCCGTTCTGCCCACTCCTTCGTGAAGGAGATATAGCCGAGCACGGCATCGAACCAGACATAGAGCACCTTGCCCTGGGCCTCAACAGAGTCGAGCGGCAGGGAGATGCCCCAGGAGAGGTCACGGGTGATGGCCCGCTCAGCCAGCCCCTGGTTGAGCCACGTTTTCGAATAGTTCACCACATTCGATCGCCACTCGCCGCTGTGCCTTTCGACATAATCTTCGAGCAACTTCTGGTACCTACCCAGAGGGAAGTACCAGTGCAGGGTTTCACGAAGCTCGGGGGTGGCATCGGAGAGCTTGCTTTTCGGATCGATCAGCTCCGTCGGGCTCAGATGGGTACCGCACTGCTCGCACTGATCGCCATTGGCCCCCGGAGAGTTGCAGACGGGGCAGGTTCCGGTGATGTAACGGTCGGAGAGGAATCGGCCTGCTGTGGCGTCGAAAAACTGCTTCTCTGTTTTCCTGACAAAGATCCCCTTCCGCTCGATTTCAGCGAAAAACTCCTTTGCGGTCTCATGGTGAACGGCTGAACTGGTACGACCATAGTAATCAAACGAGATACCGCACTTTGCGAATGCTTCAGCATTCATCTTGTGATAACGATCGACCACATCCTGTGGCGATATCCCCTCCCGATCGGCGGTGATAGTGATCGGCACGCCATGCTCGTCGGAGCCTCCGATGTGAATAATATCATCACCACAGAGCCGTTTGTACCGGACATAGATGTCGGCTGGCAAGTAAACGCCGGCAAGATGGCCGAGATGGACCGGACCGTTGGCATAGGGAAGAGCAGTGGTAACGAGAGTCCTTCTATAAGTATGCGTCATGAAAAAATACATTCAAAAGTGATAAATTCTTCTCACCCGGCCACTGGCCGGACGAAAGGAACCATGGTTCAGTCCAGCCCTCCCTGACGCCTGCCGGCAAGGTTGTTGAACTGATCAAGTGACATTCGCCGTTTCTGCCCGGTGTTCACGTACCGCAGCCATAGAGTTTTTTTCTGCTGATCGACCCCGTCGACCACAGCACTGCCCTCCCTGACTGAGATAATGGTGCCGACAGCCGGCCATCCGTTTTGCTGACAGGCGCCGTGGCCCGTACCATTCTTACCATTCGTCCTGGAAAAACCCAGGCAGCACTTCGGACGGTTGCACAGACCTATCGTGTTGAAAGAGAAATTGTCTCCGCTCATGGTTTCCGGCAACTGCGGCTTTTCGGCAAACGGATTGGAGTGTATCTTCTGCATCCAGGTCGAGCAGCAAAGCGCACAACCGCAGGAGCCCTGGGTGTTGGTCCGCCTTGCCTCCTCGCGCGTGGTGATCTGCACCATCTGGATCCTTGCCTTGAACTCACCAGCAAGGTCACGCACCAGTCCCCTGAAATCAACCCGGTGGGTAGCAGTGTAATAGACCGAAAGCTTCTGCTGATCGAGCCTGAGATCGATATCGACCAGCTTCATCTCCAGCTGATGCCGCTCGATCCTCTCCAGGCAGGCAGCCCTGATTTCAGGTTCACGTTTGCGGATTTCGGTATAATCGCTCACCTCCTGTTCTGTCGCCTCTCTCAGAAGCATCGGAAGCGTTTCGATCTGCTCGGTTATGCCCTTAATCCGGAACTTGCGCAAGGCTATCGCGCCTGTTGAGTAGACGAGACCAAAATCGTAACCACCATCAGCTTCGAGAATAACCGGCATCCCGATGGAAAGTTCCAGATCGTTTCTGTTGGCAAAAAACTCCCGTCGGCACCCCTTCACTTCAACCTCGCAGACCTTGACAGCATCCTCCGACTGCTCCTGAGGATAGAGACCTGAAACCTCCTGATGCAATATCTTTGAGAGTTTGAGCCTTATTCTTGCATTATCGCCAAGTAGACAACTACATATTACTGTACTCATGTATGAATCTTCCTTTTCTTTATATCTATATAATAACCGCCCTGCCGTGGTTCACTGCCCCTGCCAACCACCCCTTTCCGGACTGCGTCGTCTGCTGGTGCTCGATAAAAGGCCAATGGCGGCATCGTTTCCAGGAGAAAAGAGTCTGCTCTTTTATTTACCTGCCGGACGATTCACTCCAATCATCTCCCGAAATGCCTCGACTCGCCGGTTGATCGATGCTGTGCCCCGGATGAGCACTTCGAATGAATCAATCGATCGCTCGACCACCGCTTGCTTCACCTTGTCGAGATGGGATTCGGTCGTCGTCTGCATGAACCCAGTAAGGTCATCGAGCCCTTTCCACTCCTTTTTTCCGAACAATCGTTGCGTCCCGAAAGAGAGGATAAGTTCTGGTTTCTGATCTTCAAGATATTCAATACGGCTGACAACTGAAACAAGATAGAGTGAATCCCTCTTTTTCAGAACCCGTTGGACAATCCCTGCCGTTCCCCTGAAAAAAACAAGGGGGCGTTTGTCAACATGCTCAATCATGCCCTGGGGAAAAATCCAGAGCGCATTCTGACGCAAGGAAGGCTTAAGCAGACACGATGCCGCATAATCGAGCGTCTCTATGGCGCTTCGGGCATTAGAACGATCGATCGAAAAAGCACCGAGACGGGTAAAGAATCGGTGCTTTTCGAGCTGGGTATCTTCGATGATGATGAACAGGTTCTGCCGGAACCAGGTTTCCGTACAGAGCTGCGACCAGAAACCATCCCACCAGTAGGCGTGGTTGCCGTAGAAAATGACTGGTACGCCGTTATCCATTACGGGCAGTTCCGGCGGCATAAACACTCTCAGAGAATGGAAATGCCGCCTGAACTGCCGACGGGAGTACCAACCAAACCACCGCGTGTAAACCCGGCTCCGGCGAACCTTCAGCATGAGTGATGTTTATTCGAAGGCTATTCTCATACGATTGATCGCCTTTTCCAGCTCCGCGATCGAGGCAGCATAGGAGAGACGCAGGTTCTCGGGAGCACCAAAAGCATCGCCTGGCACGGTCGCCACGTAATGATCCTTGAGAAGATATTCCGCAATGTCGGCTGAATCTTTCATTACCTTGCCACCAAAGGTTTTTCCAAGCAACCCTTTGATTGACGGGAAGATATAAAACGCCCCTTCCGGCAGGGCCGTCTGGATGCCGGGAATGGTGTTCAGCTCGCGGAACATGAAGTCACGGCGCTTCTCGAACTCAAGACGACGCTCTTCAACAATCGACTGATCGCCATCGAGCGCAGCCACGGCAGCTTTCTGGGCGATCGAATTGGCATTAGAGGTGGTCTGTGACTGAATCTTGTCGCAGGCATCAATGATCCATTTCGGTGCCGCAAGATAGCCGATCCGCCATCCGGTCATCGAGTAGCTCTTCGAGGTACCGTTGCTGACAATCACCCAGGGTTTCATCTCCGGAATCCTGGCCGGCGAGAAGGGTCGCACACCGCCATAGACAATCATGTCATACATCTCATCGGAAACGACAAAAATCTCCTTGCCCTCGATCACCTTCATGAGTGCGCGAACCTCTGCTTCGTTGTAGACCGAGCCTGTCGGGTTGGAAGGCGAGTTCAGCACGAAAATCCGGGTCTTCGGTGTGATGGCCGACGCGAGCTGCTCCGGCGTCAGTTTGTAGTTCGATTCGAGCGTGGTATCGACAATGACCGGAGTTGCTCCTGCAAGACGGACCATTTCCGGGAAACTTACCCAGTACGGGGCCGGCACAATCACCTCGTCACCCTCCTGGCAAAGGGCAAGAAAAGTATTGGCCAGCGTCTGCTTGCCGCCGTTGCTGACGATGATCTCATCCTCGCGATACTCAAGACCGTTATCGCGTGAAAGTTTTCTCTGGATCGCCTTTTTGAGCTCCGGTATGCCGGCATTGACCGTGTAGCGGGTAAAGCCTTTTCTGATAGCCTCGATTCCGGCTTCGCAAACGTTCTCAGGTGTCGGAAAATCTGGTTCGCCTGCCGAAAGGCTCACGATATCTTTCCCCTCCGCCTGCATCCTCTTGGCCAGTCCGGTAATCTTCATCGTCTGTGACTCCTGCATACTCAGCACTCTGTTGCTCAGGAATCGTTCATGGCTCTCTGCGCTCATGGTTGTGGTTTTTGGTTTTGTAATGAAAAAATCATGATTGACTCCGACGTCCCGGTCTCTTCAACAGAAGTCTGTCGAGGACATAGGGATGGACAAACTTGCTGACATCCCCGCCGAGCAGGGCAACCTCCCGGATGATCGAGGAGGCCACATAGGTGTATTTGACATTCGGCATGAGGAATACCGTGGTCACTTCGGGATAGAGGTGCCGGTTCAGAAGCGACATCTGGAACTCGTATTCAAAATCCTTGACCTGTCGTACCCCCCTGACAATGGCTTTGGCTCCGGCCTGTCGTGCATAATCGGCCAGCAGACCATCATGCAACACATCGACATTCACATTCGGAATGTCAAGCACCACTCTTCGGATCATATCAAGGCGCTCTTCGACCGAAAAAAGCGTCTGCTTCTGGCTGTTCTCGGCCAGCACCACTTCAACATAATCGAAGATGTTCAGTGCCCGCTCGAGAACATCGAGATGACCGTTGGTAAAAGGGTCGAAAGTCCCCGGATAGATTGCTTTCCTGATCATGTGGTTACGGTTCGGAGGTGAAAAAAGAGACTCGCGTCGTTCCGTAATCTTTGTGGAAAAGGTAGCCGCGTGACATTGAAAAATCCCTGCTTGCATGGTGCTCCATAAGCAGCAGCCCTCCCGAAACAAGCAGGCCGTCGTCGAGAATCGCGCGGATGAGCAGTTCGTACTCCTCCCAACGATAGGGGGGATCACAGAAAACCAGATCGTAGGCTCCCTCCTTCCGTCTGAGAAAGGCCTGAACGTCGGCCATGATGAACCGTACCGACGAACTCACACCGATATCGGCGGCTGTGGCCTTCATCGTTTCAAGCGCCGGCCGGTTCTGTTCCACAAAACAAACGCTGCCGGCCCCCCTGCTCAGAGACTCGAAACCCAGGCTGCCGAACCCGGCAAACAGGTCGAGCACGTCGATACCATCGAAATCAATCCTCGCCGAGAGCGTATCGAACAGCGATTTTTTCACCCTGCTGCTGCAAGGACGTATATCACGCGAAGGCAGATGCCTGATTTTCCGCCCCCGATACCTGCCCGCCTGAACCTGCACGCTGCGCCGTGTGGTTAAAAATCGCCGAAAACAGTAACGCCGAGAATGGCAAGCGCTTTGTCGCCATCCACCTTCGATGGCGCCTTGCCATGCCAGTTCGACCTGTCGGGCATTGTGCCTTCAAAGAAAGGCACCCCTTTGCCCATAACCGTCGTTGCCAGCACGACCACCGGCCTCTTTCGCCCCTGGTCTTTCCTGAGATACTCGAGGGTATCGATGAAATGTTCGATATCGTTGCCATCGCAGGTCAGAACATCCCAGCCGAAAGCGCGCCATTTATCGGCAAAAGGCTCAACATCCATGACATCGCTAACCTCACCGTCGATCTGCTGGTTGTTGTAATCGATAATACCGATCAGATTACCGAGCTTGAAATGTGCTGCGCTCATAGCGGCTTCCCATATCTGCCCCTCCTGACACTCCCCGTCACCCATGAGGCAGAACACATCGCCGCGCTTGCCATCCATACGCAAACCGAGAGCAGCACCAACAGCCGCCGAAAGACCCTGACCAAGTGACCCGGAGGCGATATGGATACCTGGAAGAGAGGCTTCACAGGTCGGATGGCCCTGAAGATAGGAATCGACCTCACGCAGGTAATTCAGCTCATTGAGCGAAAAGTAGCCCGAACGGGCCAGCACACTGTACCAGACCGGTGCGATATGACCATTCGAAAGGAAAAGCATATCCTGATCGCTGCCATCCCTGAAGCGGTGCGGATGGTGCTGAAGCACCCTGAAATAGAGCGCCGTGAAGATATCGGCCATGCCCAGAGAACCGCCGGTATGTCCTGAACTAGACTTCACCAGCATGCGGATCACGTCCCTGCGTACCTGCCGGGCCATCTCCTTGAGTTCATCGATGGTTGAAAGCTGCAAATACGTGCCCCTCTTCTCGGGAGGATAAGGCTTCAGATGTTTTGCCATGATGGAAGCGATGAATACTGAATGATGATTGATAAATGATGCCGTAGAAAGGGAGCTGAACGGTTACCTGTCAGAAACCTCCCTGAAGTTACGTGCGGCTGCATGAAAAACCAAGTCATGCTCCGGCGGTATCCTGTTTTCTTTTTTTCAGGTATTTGATAATTGACCAGACAATGAAACCGGAAAAGAAAAACGAGAACGGAACGCTGTACACCAGGACATATTTGCCAATCTGCTCCCAGTTCTGCCCGAGCAGAAAACCGCCGTAAAGCAGCATCAGGTTCCAGAAAAGAGAGCTCACCACCGAACCCAGAAAGACCAGGTGTATTTTCAGATGCAGCATGCCGGCAACGATGCAGATAACCGCTCTCGAACCGAGAAAAAAACGGTTCGCCACAACAGCCATATAACCGTGCCCTGAAAACTTCTGGCGCACGACCTCCATTTCAGATGGCGGAAACAACCGGTGAATGCTCCGGGCAAACCGGTGACGCACCTCACCCGTTCCTGCAGCATAGAGCTTGAGTCCCAGAAAACGGCTCAGAAGAAAAACGGTCATGAAACCGGCCACAGAACCGAAGGTCGACCAGAAGAGCGCAGCCGGAAAAGAAATATTGTTAAAGGCCAAAAGGTAACCGGCTAGCGTAACCGGAACATCCCCCGGAACCGGGGGGATGATGTTCTCCAGATAAGCCGAAAAGAAGAGCACGGCATAAACAGACGATGGATCGGCCTGTTTCAGGTAGGTGATGATGGCATCGATCATCTGACAGGGCTCCGGAAAAGGCTCTTCAAAGTCCGAGAACCCTCTTCTTCACCTCGGAATAGGCATCCTCGACGCCGCCGAGATCAAGACGGAACCGATCCTTGTCGAGCTTCTCGCCCGATTCGGCGTCCCAGAAACGGCAGGTATCGGGGCTGATCTCATCGCCAAGCAGAATTTCACCCTTGTGGCGTCCGAACTCGAGCTTGAAATCGACCAGTCTGAGACCCCTTTCAGCGAACCACGGTACCAGCAAAGCATTGATCCTGGCCGCCATAGTTTTAAGAACAGCAACCTCATCGTAGGTAGCCACACCAAGAGCCACGGCATGATCCTCGGTCATGAGCGGATCGTCAAGGTCATCGTCCTTCAGATACAGTTCGATGATTGGCTTCTCCAGTACGGTACCCTCGGCGAAACCGTACCGCCTGACCAGCGAACCGGCAGCGATGTTGCGGGTCACCACCTCGACCTTGATAATCTCGAGACTCTTGCAGAGCATGTCGCGATCATTCAGCTGGCTTACCAGGTGGGTTGGAATGCCTTGCTCACCGAGCATGGTGAACAGACGGCACGAAATAGCGTTATTGGTCACCCCCTTATCGGCGATGGAGCCCTTTTTCTTGTTGTTAAACGCCGTAGCGTCGTCCTTGAACTCCTGTATAATGAGGTCTGGCTCATTGGTCTGCCATACTTTCTTGGCCTTCCCCTCGTGTAGCAGTTGGGTCTTGTTCATTGATTCGGATAACTTCTGATATTGTTAGAATGGTAATTTGATAAAAAACGGCTCCCATGCGACCGCAGCGGTCATAATCACTCCCCCTCTTCTCCGGTCGCCTGCTGTACGGCCCCGGTCAGGACAATGTTGATCTGCTCCTCGGTCAATCCCCGCTCCTTCAGGAACCACATGAACCTGAAAACGCCAAGATCCGAAAGAATAGCCTTTGGTCGCTCCACTTCATCGAGGCCCCGTGTTGCACTGTGCTCCTCTGCCGTACGGAGCCAGTCCTCGATAAACCCGGCCTGACGTCCATCACCGGTAAAATAGTCGGTCACAATCCGTGTGACATCAGCCAGAGATGGCGTAGGGTTGCTGGTGAAAATCCGCTGCATCTCATCGGAAATCGTACCGAGATATATAACGGCCTCCATATCGAGGTTCTCCTCGATGATATCCCTCGCCTGCTCCTTAACATCATACTTTTTGTTCATACTCCTGAAGACTGGCGGTTGTGTCCGGTTCAAGGTGATTGAAAACTCCCGGTAAAGTTAAGTATAGCACGGATAAACCTAAAGAAAAAACTTCACCATGCAAGAATATCCAAGCTTTGCCTGTTGCTCGCAAAGGGGGACGAAAGGGGGACATTGATGACTCATTACACTCTACAACAGAAGCCACTCTTTTCACCAGCATCCGTTGACCGGCACCTTATCAAGCAAAAGACGACATTCAGTTCACTCACGCGACTGAACCTTTTCCGGAAACACCTGACGCGACTATTTTCATCAACGGAACAACATTTCGAAACTACCGAAACGACACTGTTCCACATCCGGCAAACGGGTCTGCTTTGTATATTGCCAGAGATGTGTCACCTGATGTGTTGAACTCTCAACATTCCGAACGGTTATGACTATTCGATTACCCTTGACCATGGTGCCGCTGATCCTGCTAATGCATCTCTCTTCTTTGCAAAGCAGTTTTTGTCAGAATCGGCAGCAGACGCTGGTAACGCTGTGGTGGAATGTCGAAAACCTTTTCGATACCCGTAACGACAGGAGTGTGGATGACAGAGAGTTCACGCCTGAGGGGAAGTTGCACTGGACGGAAAAAAAGCTGCTTCTGAAGCGGTTGCGTATCGAGCAGGTGTTCAAGGCCATCAGGGCCGATCGTGAGTATGGAAAGTACCCTGACATCGTGACGTTTGCCGAAACGGAGAACCGGGAGGTGTTCGCAGGTACTCTCGGGGCCATCGATCAGGCCGGATATGCTGTCGATTATCATGAGAGTCCCGATCCACGGGGAATCGATATCGGTCTTGCGTGGAATCCGGCAACCGTGCAATTCAGCGGCTCGAAGCCTTACACGGTTCGGCTCGATGACGGACGCGGCACACGGTATGTCATTGCTGCCGGTTTCGTCGCCTCTGGCCATCCGCTCACCGTCGTGCTAAACCATTGGCCTTCGCGCTCGTTTGATGCCTCATGGAGCGAATCAAAACGGATAGCAGCGGCAACTGTCGCCCGCCGTGTCGTGGACAGCCTCCGAACACGCAATCCGCTTGCAAAGATCATCGTCATGGGTGATTTCAACGACCATCCCGAAAATCGATCGGTCAGGGAAACACTTGGTTCTTCGTTTGAAAGAAAAGAGGTTAAGCGCTCCGGCGCTCTTCTGCTGTTCAACTGCTGGAGCGATACTGAATCGCCTGGGAGTTACTTTTACAGGAAGCACTGGGAGCGGATCGATCAGATGCTTGTTTCTGCCAGCCTGCTCGACGGAAAAGGGCTCTCTGTCGGCAAGAATGGCTTCCGGGTTTTTTCCATACCTGAAATGTTCGACCGCTCCGGCAAAGCACTCTACCCGACCTATGAGAAGCGAGAATTCAAGGGCGGCTATTCCGACCATCTCCCGCTGCTCCTGAAGATCGATGTAAAGCCTTAATAACAGGCAAGTGACGAGTTAATGCAGAAAGAACCATCCTGAAATCTTCACTCCTATAAGACCTATGTTCATGCCTTTCGGCATCGGGGGGGGGGATTTAAAGAATGAAGATGTGCCAATCCCGACAAGTTGGGATTGGCGCTCCCCCAGGGGGCTCGTGGGGAAATGAAACCAGACCTCCCATAAACACCCGGAGCCGCATTGCTGCGGCTCCGGAGTTCCTGCCATTGCGGCAGGGGAATGATGGTGACTCGCTCTCAGTCCTTGTCCACAGCAATTCTCATGGAGAAGAAGGAGCGGTGTACGAAAACAAGTGAAAGCAGGAAGAAGACCACTGCCAGACCGATGGCGAGCTGGTGATCGAGTTTGATGGCCATTTCGATGGCAAGCAGACCGAACAGCGTGGTGAATTTGATGATCGGGTTGAGGGCGACTGAAGAGGTATCCTTGAAAGGATCGCCAACGGTGTCGCCAACGATGGATGCATCATGAAGCGGAGTGCCTTTGGCGTTCAGCTCTGTTTCAACCACCTTCTTGGCGTTGTCCCATGCGCCGCCGGCGTTGGCCATGTAGATGGCCTGGTAAAGACCAAAAAGGGCGATGGAGATCAGGTAGCCAATGAAGAAGAACGAATCGAGACAGGCAAAAGCAAGCGTACTGAAGAAAACGGTCAGGAAGAGGTTGATCATGCCTTTCTGCGCAAACTTGGTGCAGATTTCAACAACCTTCTTGCTGTCTTCGGTCGAAGCCTTGGTCACGCCATCAAGTTTGATGTTGTTTTTGATGAACTCGACAGCATAATAAGCACCGGTAGTCACTGCGTTCATCGAAGCGCCGGTGAACCAGTAGATCACCGCACCACCCATCAGAAGACCGAGCAGGAACGGAGGAGAAAGAATGGAGAGTTTGGCGATGGCTGCTGTATCGGTCAGACCACCGGTAAGAATCATGATGATCGAGAAAATCATGGTTGTCGAACCAACAACGGCGGTACCGATGAGCACCGGTTTGGCTGTTGCCTTGAAGGTGTTGCCTGCGCCATCGTTGGCTTCGAGGTAACGTTTGGCATTGACAAAATCGGGCTTGAAACCGAACTCATTCTCGATATTCTTCTTGATGTTCGGAATGTCCTCGATCAGCGAAAGTTCGTAGACCGACTGAGCATTGTCAGTCACCGGACCGTAGGAGTCAACGGCGATGGTGACCGGGCCCATGCTGAGGAAGCCAAACGCCACAAGACCGAAAGCGAACACCGAAGGAGCAAGCATCATCACATCAAAACCCATGAGGCTGAATCCGTAAGCCGCTCCCATAAGGGCGATAATCGCAAGGCCCATCCAATAGGCGCTGAAGTTTCCTGCAACCAGACCGGCCAGGATGTTCAGCGGAGCACCACCCTCTTTGGAGCACTGCACAACGTTGCGGACATGGGCGCATTCAGTCGAGGTGAAACGATTGACCAGTTCGGGAATCAAGGCGCCAGCGATCGTACCGCAGGTAATGATCGAAGCGAGCTTCCACCACATGGAACCGTCGCCCAGATCCTGGATGAGTACGTAAGATGCTGCATAAGTTAAAACGATCGAGACGATTGAAGTCAGCCAGACAAGGGTGATCAGCGGTTTCTCGAAGTTCATCTCGGAGGCATTACTGTACCTGGCTTTGGCGATAAAATCGTTGACCCAGTACGAAACGGCGCTGGCGAGAATCATCACGAGACGCATGGCAAAAATCCAGACGAGAAGCTTGACCTGAATGACCTCTGCGTTGGGCACCATGGGTTCCTTGATTGCCAGCAGGATAAAGGAGATCAAAGCCACGCCGGTCACACCGTAGGTTTCGAAACCGTCAGCTGTCGGGCCTACGGAGTCGCCTGCGTTGTCGCCTGCGCAGTCTGCAATAACGCCGGGGTTACGGGCGTCGTCTTCCTTGATTTTGAAGACGATCTTCATAAGGTCGGATCCGATGTCGGCGATCTTGGTGAAGATACCACCGGCAATACGAAGCACCGAGGCGCCAAGGGATTCACCGATAGCGAAGCCGATAAAGCATGGCCCTGCATAGTCAACCGGAACGAAAAGAAGGATGCAGAGCATCACGAACAGCTCGATACTGATAAGGAGCATACCGATACTCATACCGGCACGAAGCGGAATGGCGTAGGTCGGAAAGGGTTTGCCACCAAGACTGGCGAATGCGGTTCTGGAGTTGGCAAAGGTGTTGATCCTCATACCGAACCAGGCAACAATATAGCTGCCGGCGATGCCGATAAGGCTACAGGCGAGAATAAAGACAACCTTGGTTGTTTCAAGTCCACTGAGAACGCTGAAATAGTAGACGATAATGGCGCCAACGAGTGCCCAGAGAACGAGAATGAATTTACCCTGGGTAATGAGATAGGTTTTACAGGTCTCGTAGATCAGTTCACTGATCTCCTTCATGGCACTGTGCACCGGAAGGTTCTGAATTGCTTTGTACTGGATCAATCCGAAAATCATGCCAAAAAGGCATACCGCAAGACCATACAATAACAAGGTGTGCCCGGGTATTCCTCCTAAAAAGGATACCGAGCTTAAATCCGGAAGTACCAGATCGGCTTCACTTGCAAACGCTTGTGGCGCCTGAAGAAAAGCCATAAGTCCCGCCAGAACCGATCCGGCCCTGACGTACCGTTTTGCTTTGGTTGGTTGTTTCATCGCTCTGTTTTTTCTCTGTTTTTTACTGGTTTACAGAATGTCTGCTGACAGCAGGATTATTATAATAACAACAAAGAACAGTGTATTATTAAAGAACATCCTTGCTGATAAACAGGATAGATGAAAGTAGCAACTTTTTCCGGTAACTCATCACAAAAAAACACTAAACGAACGCAGGCAAATTCGGTTCCCGCCATTTCATTACACTTCTATATAACGATATAACCAACTATTTATATAATATATTCATCAACAATTATCCTATTCTTCCCGGTATCAGAACGCGATAACAAAGCCGGAAAAAGAGGTATCCGCCTGTATTGTTCCATATTCCAATGTCCTGTGCAACAACCCTTCTGCCGCAAGACACTGACCAGATTTATCCACCATACTCCTTCTGCCGCTTCTCAATCTCCCATCACGTATTATATTGCCCCCCAAAGAGTGCAAAAGGGCGTCAAGCCACACCAAACAATGGAAACTCCATCACAGTCTGCGCCATGAAACTCATCGTCGGCCTCGGCAATCCGGAACTGCGGCATGCCGGAACCAGGCACAATATCGGCTTCGACATCATCGAGCGTCTTTCCGGAGGGGCCTCGTTTTCATCCGGCAAGGGCAATTTCCGGTTTACGAAAATCAGCGCGCCTGGAGGCCCCCTGATTCTGGTCAAGCCAATGACCTACATGAACCTTTCGGGTCATGCTGTCGTGGCTGCCATGAATTTCTGGAAAATCCGCCGGGAGGAGCTGCTGGTCATCTGTGATGATGTCAACATTCCTCTGGGGAGTGTGAGGATAAGAAAAAAAGGATCGGCTGGGGGACAGAACGGACTGAAACACATCATCGAGAGCCTTGGAAGCGAGGAGTTCGCCCGGTTGCGCGTCGGTGTCGGCACGGAACTTGCGCCAGACTCCCTCTCCTCCTTCGTGTTGGCGAAATTCACGGTGGAGGAACGGGGTACTATCGAAAAGGTCATTACGGTATGCGTCGATGCGGTCATGGACTTCTCGTCACATGGCATCGACCATGCCATGAATCACTTCAACAGAGCGATGATTTAAACAGCAACCAGCTCCGCCATAACATCCAGGACCTCAGAACGGTTGCGGTTGCAGATACCTCTGACAAATTCGATCGCCCGTGAATTGAACTCATGAGGCTGGTCAATATTGCAGACGTGTCCCGAATTGCTGATCACGTTGAGGTAAGAGTTGGAGTGACGATTGACGATATACTCGACCGCCGGAAGAAACATGTAATCCTCGTCTCCCATGAGGTAGAGTGTCGGAATGCCGGTATCCTTTTCTTCGAAATACTTGAGCAGCGGATTGATTTCGTAGGTGAGCGTGAACCAGCGCATAAACTCTTTCTGGGCCACCTTTTTAGCCTCGTTCACAAAAAGGATGCGCGACTTGCGGTGCCTGGCCTTGGGCATGATAATCCAGGCAAAAAAGGAGTAGAGCCACATGTAGGGCACCATTCTCTTGAAAAGATTACCGATGGCCACCAGAACCTTGGCACGAACGTTGAGACGAATGATCGCTCCCCCCATGATCATCGATTCAACCCTTTCCGGGGCCAGTTCGCTGATGTTTCTGATGAGGATGGTGCCAAGAGAGATACCGATGAAATGAGCCTTACGGATTTTCAGTTCATCAAGCACATCGATGACGTCACGAGTAACTACCTCGAAATTGTAATTCCGATCCTCACGGGTCGTACTGACCTGCTTTGAACGACCATGACCTCTCAGATCGACCAGCAAGACATTGAAATGCCTGACAAATTCCTTGATCTGCATGAACCAGATCGAAGAACTTCCTCCGGCACCATGCACGAACACCACCCAGGGGGCATTCTCGGCTATTACATGTGTTTTGTAATGCAGCATGCAACTTTACAGATAAGGAACATGGCAAAAGATGTTCGTGAAAAAAAACAGTTCGGGACACCCGAGATTTGCACGGAATATACAATAATTATAGAGAAGAACCCGATCCATTGATAAAAGATCACCCTGGCTGCCTGAAGACCCTGACGCACTCAAAAACAGCTACCCCGGCAGCCACGGCCACGTTCAGTGAATGCTTGATACCATATTGCGGAATTTCAAGGACGCCGTCACAGTTGGCAAGCAGCGCATCACCGATTCCATCAACCTCATTACCCACAAGCAAGACAAGAGGAAAGTCGTCGGCCTTCAAATCAGTATACATACGGCTGTTTTCGGCAATTTCAAGACCGTATACCTTTTTTCCCTCATCTTTCAGAACAGAAATGGCTTCAAACGGATCGTCGAAATGGAGCCACGGCACCGTCTCCTGGGCTCCGAGAGCCGTTTTGTCGATCTCTTTTCGAGGAGGTGTGGCTGTATAACCGGTAATGACAATCCTGTCAATACCAGCAGCATCCGCGGTTCTGAACATCGCGCCAACGTTCCACATACTCCGGATGTTGTGCAGCATGAGCGTCACAGGATGGCGTCGTGAAACCGCATAGGCGCCA
The DNA here is from genome assembly GCA_013334975.1 of Chlorobiaceae bacterium. Lineage (GTDB taxonomy): Bacteria > Bacteroidota > Chlorobiia > Chlorobiales > Chlorobiaceae > Chlorobaculum. Next base: position 19,714 of record JAAXWL010000011.1, on the reverse strand, counting down.
GGAGTCAGGCGCCCCATCTCTTCTCCTGCCAGTTGCCGGAAAACCATCATATCAGAGCGTTTTCAGCAAAGCCAGAAGCCGGTCATTCTCGGCCCTGAGACCGACATTGAACCGAAGGCAGTTTTCCATGAGCGGATAACCCGACACGTTGCGCACCAGTACGCCGGACTCCCTGAGTCTGGTGAAAACCTGACCGGCATCACCAACCCTGATGACGAGAAAGTTGGTATCGCTCTCGAATACATCAACGTTGTCAAAGCAGGAAAGTTCCGCATAGAGTCGTTCGCGCTCGGCAAGAATATAACTGACGGCATCGGTCACCAGCGAGTAGTTGTCGAGGACACCGGCAAGGGTTATTTCTGCAAGGCGACCCGACGCAAAAGGAATCTTCGGCTTGGTGATCTCGGCCATGAGTTCCGGATTCGAGATGGCAAAACCGATTCGCATACCGGCCAGGGCAAGCGCCTTCGACATGGTGCGCAGTATAATCAGGTTCGGATAGCGGTCAATCAGGTCCAGCGCCGTGCGCTGCTTCGAAAACTCGATATAGGCCTCGTCAACCAGTACGATAGCATCGCTCTCAGCCACAATCCGCTCAACCTCTTCATGCGAAAGTGACTTTCCCGTTGGATTATTCGGCGTGGAAAGCACGATAAAATCAACCTTTTCGCTCAAAGCCGTGTCGATGATGGCATCGACATCAAAGCCAAGATCCTGGTGCATGGGCACCTCGACAAGATCGGCCTGCAAGAGCAGTGCTATCTTCTCATACAGAGAAAAAGAGGGCTGCGGAATGAGCACCCGACGACCCGTGCCGAGACACGCCATGAAAATGGTGTAGAGCATCTCGTTCGAGCCGTTGCTCATAATCAATGAATCAGGGGAAATACCGAGAAACGACGCATAGGCGGCCATCCCCCGATAGGGAAGGATGTCCGGATAGCGGTTCCAGTGCTCCTGTCGAAACGCATCGAGAATCTTCTCCTTGAGCCACATGGGCAGATCGAAAGGACTTTCGTTCTGATTCAGCTTGACTTCGGCCTCCTGCCCACCCTCAACTTTATAGACCCCGATACGCTCCAGGGCAGGGTTGAGCGCAGCTCTGAAATCTCTTTTCATGGTGATGGATTTTCCGGTTTTCAACGTCATACAAGAATGAAACCAACCCGAGGCTGGTTATGAGACCAGACAAGAAACGAATTTTTGCATTTTTCGGGAAAAAAAACTGGACAACACCCTTTTTTTTATCTACATTAAATAAGGACAAAATTAATCCTCTTTCAATAAAAACGGAGCTATCATGATAGAGATCAAAAAAACCCCGCTGGACCTGATCGATGACATATATAATCTTGCCTACTGGATGACTGGCAATGAAAAAGCTTCAACCGACCTGGTCAGCCACACCTGCCTGAACACCGATATGCAAGCACCGGAAACCGAAGTGCTCAGAACTTTCCGTGACTGTTATCTGGACACCTATGGCCAGAATTCCGATCTGGAGATTCATGATATCTCTGGAACGCAAGGTAACCTGATCAACTCCCTCAAACAATGGGCAGCCGATATCAAGCTCTCGGTGCTTCTGTCGGAACTGACCGGTTTGAGACACTCCCAGATCGCCGATATCCTTGGCAAACCGGTCGATACTATAAGACTCTGGCTCTTCTGGGGCAGGAAGTTCATGGCGCATGACTACTTTCTGAGAGCGTCTGCCTGAAAAGATACTTCTCCTTAGCACAAAAAGCCGGTACTCCATTGTACCGGCTTTTTGTTTTTCCCGACAGCCGGGTGTATATTTTTCGGGCGGCAAAACCATTTGACCTGTGTTACATGATCATCATTACCGGCGGCGCCGGGTTCATCGGCAGTGCAATGCTCTGGGAACTCAACCGCAACGGCATCGAGAAGGTGCTGATCGTCGATGACCTCGGTCAGGCATCCGACGGAAAATGGCTCAATCTCAGAGGACTTCGCTTTTCCGATTTCATCAACAAGAACGATCTTCCGATACTTCTTGAACAGAACCGTCTCCCAAAGATCAGCGCCGTCATCCACATGGGTGCTATCAGTTCGACGACTGAACAGGATGCCGGCCTGCTCATGAACAACAATTACGAATATTCAAAGATGCTCGCTTCATGGTGTGCCGAACATGAGGTGCGCCTGATTTACGCATCGAGTGCGGCAACCTTCGGTGATGGTTCGTCTGGGTATACCGACGGAACCGGTTCGATCGATCGACTCAGACCCCTGAACATGTACGGATACTCCAAACACCTTTTCGATTGCTGGGCTCTGCGCAACGGCATTCTCGACAAAGCTGCCGGACTGAAGTTCTTCAATGTTTACGGGCCGAACGAGTACCACAAAGAGGATATGACCAGCGTCGTCTTCAAGGCGTTCAACCAGATCCGCGATACCGGAACCGTGAAGCTTTTCAGATCTCATCATCCGGATTACGCTGATGGCGAGCAAATGCGCGACTTCGTCTATATCAAGGATTGTACGAAAATCATGCACTGGCTGATCGAAACCCCTTCGGCAGCGGGTCTTTTCAACATCGGCACCGGTCGTGCCCGCACCTTCAGGGATCTGGTCGGAGCCACCTTCGAGGCTCTTGGAAAAACACCGTCGATCACCTGGATCCCGATGCCTGAAACCATTCGTGACAAATACCAGTATTATACCTGTGCGGAGTGCCCTAATCTCCGGCAAAAGGGCTTCACCGAACCCATGACCCCGCTTGAAGACGGGGTGCGTGATTATGTACTCAATTATCTGGGCAAAGCCATCCCGCATCTGGAAATGGCCGGTACGGAAACGCAAACATAAAAAAGGACTCAGGACTTGACTGAAAAAACGATCGAATTCGATGGTATAGAACCAGTTATCATTTTCGGACCTTACGATAGTTCGCTGAAAAAAATACGTGAAGCTTTTCCCGACATTCGTATCAATGCCCGCGGAGCTAAAATCACCATCAGTGGTGAAGAGCCAGACCTGACGGCAACAGAAAATATCTTCAGAGAGATGATTTTTCTGGCTGACCAGCATGGTGAAGTACTCGAAAACGATGTCAATGCATTAGTCAGCCTTGCGCTCTCGCCAGCTTCCCGACCTTCGACAGCTCATGCCGGTGATCGCGATGTAATCGTCGAGACAAAGGATTATGTCGTCAAGGCAAAAACCGACGGTCAAAGAAGGATGGTCGCCGAAGCAAGAACCAACGACATCGTGTTCGCCATCGGGCCGGCGGGTACCGGCAAGACCTATACCGCCGTTGCCATAGCCGTTGCCGCATGGAAGGCCAAAACCATCAAGCGCATCGTGCTTGCCCGGCCTGCAGTTGAAGCTGGTGAAAGCCTCGGATTCCTTCCCGGTGACCTGGCCCAGAAAATAGACCCTTATCTGCGACCACTCTATGACGCCCTTCAGGACATGCTGACCGCCGAAAAGCTCAAATTCCTCACTGAACGGCGGGTCATCGAAATCGTGCCTCTGGCGTATATGAGAGGGCGCACCCTGAATAACGCCTTCATCATCCTCGACGAAGCGCAGAATGCTTCGAGCAAGCAGATGATGATGTGCCTGACCCGGCTCGGTGTCAATTCAAAAGCGATTATCACAGGCGATATAACCCAGGTCGATCTGCCCAAAGAGATGGAATCGGGGCTTCTGAACGCTCGCAATATCCTCCAGGATATCAAAGGCATCAGCTTCGTCTTCCTCGACAAATCGGATGTTGTACGCCATCGCCTGGTCAAGGATATTATTGACGCTTACGAGCATCATGAGGAGAAGTACCGGCACGGCAAAGCCAAAGAAAAGGAACTTTGATCAACGCGCTCCGGTTTGTTGAAATGCAGGAAGCACTGTTCTTCTGCCCGAATCCCTTATCAACCATTCAAAACCGAAAACCATGGCACACCGTATTACCGACGAATGCACCTATTGCGGAGCATGTGAACCCGATTGCCCGGTCAGCGCCATCGCTCCCGGTGATTCAGTCTACGTCATAGACGAAAATGTCTGTGTGGACTGCGTCGGATACAATGAAGAAGCGGCTTGTGTAGCCGTTTGCCCTGTGGACTGTATTATCAAAGTATAACAACTGTCTCCGCAAACCCGTCGCCGTACCTCCTGGTGCTCTTCATGGCGACGGGCTTCTATCAGAACGCTTTCATCTCTGGTGCATGGTTGTACTGTTAAATATTTACCTTGCGTTTGTTTTCAGACCTGAAAAATGGTTATATTGAAAGAATTGCTCAAAGTGTTCTTTCTTTTTCACCAAACTATCAAAGCACGTCGTCAACATGGCACTGTATATCACTGAAGAATGCACCTACTGCGGTGCTTGCGAGTCCGAATGTCCGGTAACCGCCATCTCGGCAGGCAACGACCTCTACGTCATCGATGCTGCCACCTGCACCGAGTGTGTCGGTTATGCCGATGCCCCTGCCTGCGTTGCAGTCTGCCCGGCAGAATGCATCGTTCAGGGCTGATTCAACTACCCTGTTTGTGAGATAAAAAAAGAGGCCGATTTCAACCCGGCCTCTTTTTTTTCCACTCTCATTGAGAAAAAGCCTGGGTACTGGGTAAAAAGCAAAGAACGCCATTCTTCTCAGTGAATCAGAAACTCTTTGATAGCCACCGGTATCCGGTCGGCTACCGCACACAGACCTTGAACAATGTGCTCCATCGCGATGACAGGATAATGTGAGACTTGTTTTTGTGTGTCATTCTAAGGAGGCTTGCCGACGAAGAATCCAGTTCTTTCGAGTAGCACCAAGGCGTTTCGACTGGATGCTTCATTTCATTCAGCATGACAGGCCAAATAAGGCTAATTACTTGATAGATCGTGCATGTTCATGGAAAGTGACAAGTGACGAGAATGGACAATGGATAGTTGATAATTGAAAAATCGGTATCCAAATCGAAAAAAAGGAGACCATAGTACGCCAACAGTACATGATTTTCTCAGGAATAGTTACTGGGTATTGGATACTGAGTTTTCCCTATTCCCTAATCCCTATTCCCCCCCTCTCCTCTTACCGCTCGTAATCAACCAGACGGCGTTCGCTGGTCGCTCCACCGATGAAGGGCTTGAGGGCTACATGCTCCGGATGACGCTGATAGGCTTCAAGAGCGGCCTGGTCAATGAATTCCGAAAAGAGAACAACGTCGGCAGAGCTGTCGGTTCGACTGAAATCGATACCAACTTCAATCGAAACCAGTCCAGGAATCCCTCCTCCAAGAGCTTCGAGTTTCTCCCTGATGATACAGGCATTGACTTCGGCACTGTTGCCGTGCGCCTCATCCCTGAGTCGCCACATGACAATATGTTTGACCATAATACTCTCGATAAAAGATTGAGCTCTGTGCAATGAAACTTGTGTAGCGTCAAAAGCAAAAAGTTTTCATTCCCATTATCTTCTGAATCGGTATCGGTATCAAAATAAGAAGATAATAGTGCGTCAACAATACATGATCTTCTCAGGAATCTGACAGATCACGACACAAGCAGGTATTCTGTTTTCATATCCTTCGGAGATCAAACCTTGCCTGATACACGAAGAGCCTCAGCATCACCGCCAGTCACAAGGTCGAAAGCCTGCATGAACTCATCGGGCACCCGTTTCGGGCGTCCCGTTACCGGATCAACACAAACCCAGAGTGTCTCAGCTTTGGCGATAATCCGGCTTTGCCCCTCCCTGGTCAATAGATACCGGCGCACCGACTGGCAATCCTTCACCCATTCGATCCAGGTGTGCAGATCGAGTGACTCTCCTGCATATGCCGGTATGAAATATTCTATGGTATGTCGACGGACAACCCAGATGGCGCGGCTCTGCCGGTAACGGTCGAGCGTCCATCCTTCGGATGCGGTATGAGCCGTTGCTGACTCCTGCATCCATCGAAGATATTCGATATTACTGACGTGCCCATACAGGTCGATCGATGTCTCAGGGACTGAAAAGGTATGGGTGAAAACACTCCTCAACTGCCGCTCCCGTCAACCATTCGGAGAGTGAGCGTTCTTTCCGGACAGAGAGAGGGCCTCTTTGCCATTACGCTTTTTCCCGGTATTTGCCTGGGCGGATGAACGCTTTGAGGCGCCTTTCCGGGCAGTTACCGCCTTGTGACGATCCTTGTTCCCAGAGTTAAGCGCAACCTTGGTACGGGATCTCTTTTGAGCAGCAGATTTCACCGCAAGCAGACCCTTCCGGTCACGCTGCGTCCTCTTCACCAGCGATTTTTTTCGCTCTGAAGCGCTCTTCTGTTCTTTGAGAGCCAGCGAACCCTTTTTGGCAGCTTTCTGTCGGGAGATCACGGCCACTCGACGCTTCGATTTCCCGTCACGTGATGACTTCAGCGAGGTTTTCGCCACAAAAACCCGCTCACGTCCACCAGCATTTACTTTGCGGCCCACCCTGGCAGCGCCCTGACTGGCAACATTGTGCTTCACCGGGATCAGGGCTCTTGCCCTGCCAACAGACACCACCGGCACTGAAACAGCCATCTCTTTCCGGTTATCCTGACGCTGCGTACCGGCAACCTGCATCTGAGGTTCCGCACTACCCGGTTCGAACCCGCGATCGAACATGGCGGAAGCCAGTGACCAGCGATCGGTACGGGCGCCAAGCATGACAATCAGCATATCCTTGCCATCCCTTATCGCCCTTGCTATCAGGCAAGGGCCGGCAATCACCGTATAGCCGGTCTTGATACCCACAGTATGGGGATAACGGTCAAACAGCTTGTTATGGGTCCTGAGATAAAAGGCGCGTCCGGTTTCAAGCTCGCTGAAAACCGCAGCATCGAGTTTTGCGATGGAATTGAATTCGGGATACCTGATCGCCCGTTCCGTCAGAATCATAAGGTCTCTTGCTGACGACTGATTGCCGACATAGAGGCCCCGGTCATAACCCGCCGGATTGGTAAACCAGGTATGATTCATGCCAAGCGCACGAGCACGGTTGTTCATCGATGCCACGAAGCCCTCCACACTGCCCCCGAGATACCCGGCAATAGCAAAAGCAGCATCATTACTTGAATTGACCATCGCAGCCTTGACCAGGTCGCGCAACCTGATCCGGTCACCCGGTTTCAAACCGGCCACGGTCGGCTCCACCTCGGTTGCATCAAGGGGAATCGTGATCACATCATCCATGCGACCACTCTCGATGGCCATCAGGCAGGTCATGATCTTGGTCAGGCTTGCAGGAGAAACCGGCTTATCGATCTCCTTTGACATCAGCAGATGCGAACTGCCCGTCTCCTTTACGATATACGAAGTTACGGACTCTTCGGCTGCTGAGACGTACCAGCCTGCTGAAGCAGCAATCGGCTGAAACATAAGGCTGAAAACTGCAAAAAAAGCGCAGATTAACAGTCTCTTCAGGGAAAAACATTCATGCCGCACCACCTGGTCACTGCACACAATCCTTTTCCGCCGGGCAAACTCATCATGGCTGCAAGCTGACATGGCTTATCATTCTGTTGGTGGTCATCCCGGCTTCACGAGCCGGAAACATATTGGCGTATCCCGTACCTTTCAAAATACAAACTGAAGACGAAAATTCTTGAGAAAAACAGATTTCAGAAGCTCTTAACTGAATATTTCTTATGATTTTCCGGAAACCTTAAGCACCCGGATCGGAATCATCGGCTTTCAGACCGCCCTTGACCTGATCACAAGCTGAAAGCATTGTCTGATAGAGCCGCACATCGAGCAAAACAACTGCACTCTTTCCGTGCTGTGTCAGCACAAGAGGGCGCCCGGTTTTCCTTACTTGCGAAATCAGCGATGCAGTATTCGCCCTGAACTCCGAAAGAGGCTTGATATCACTGACCAGATCGATTCTGTTCATACTAACCACTCATGAGCTGCATAGTTTCGTACAAAATAGAGAATCTTTTATTGTACGTTATTTGGTACAATTTTGCAATCCCAAAAGCAACTATCGGGAACTCCATCACACCACTCTGAATCAGCGTTCGGCCAAGGCCAGTCTGATGGCAAGTCCGGTAAAAACAAGTGCCGCAATCCGGTTGAGCCGCCTGCGCGCTGCGGGAGAACGACGGAACCGATCGCCAAGTCCCCCGGCAACCATACTCAGCCCTCCGAAAACCATCAGGGTAGCCAGGATGAAAACCGCGCCAAGCTCAAGAAACTGCATGCTCATCGAACCTCGGCGAGGATCAGCGAACTGGGGAAGAAAAGCGAGGAAAAAGAGTGAGACCTTGGGATTGGTAAGGTTCATGATTATCCCCCGCCTGTACAGGCCGCTTCCGGAGAGCACTGGAGCCGCCGGTTCTGCGCTCTCAGCATCTGCTCGCCACGTCTGCAATGCAAGGTAGAGAAGGTAGAGCGCTCCCAGCATCTTCAGTATCGTGAAAGCAAGCGCCGAAGCATTGACAAGGGCAGCAAGACCGAACGCCACGGCGAAGGTATGGCCGATCAGCCCCGTGCAGAGGCCCAGGGTCACAACAAGGCCAGCTTGTCGGCCATGCCGGGCTGACTGGGCAAGCACAAAAAGATTGTCCGGACCCGGGGAAAGCGCCAACAGAAGAGCCGTCGAAAAAAACACCAGCAAGGTCGAAAGATCGATCATGGTTACCCCTCTTTCAATCATTTCCGTAAACCCTGAGCATCTTCTGCAAAAGGACGACATCGAAACGTCGACCGCTTCTCAGCCCCACACCCTGCAGACAGCCCGTTTCGATAAATCCTCTGGAACGATGGAATTCAAGACTCCCTTCGTTCAGCGAAGAAACCGTTGCGATAATCGTATCGATGCCAATCGTAACCGCTTCGGCTTCAAGCACCTGAAGCATCATCGTACCAATCCCCTTTCCGGTAAAGTCAGTACCAAGAAAACTTGTCAGTTCAGCAGTATGTATAAAAGCCGGAATAGGGCTGTACGGACGCAACAGACCGAATCCGGCAAGAGTGCCGAAAGCATCGCGAGCCGTATATGCCGGATAACCCGGAGTGAAATTCATGAGCAACTCGAATAGCTCGACACTGACAGGCGTTTCAGTCCAGGTCGCCAGGGTGTGCTCGACATAGTGATTGAAAATACCAGCCATCTCCTCCATGTCGTCCGGAGAGACCGGTAGCAGTTCGACATGCATCAGCGAAACCTTTCGGAACGTTGACCTGCCGAGAGCTGTCCTCCGTGATGACCGAGAAGCACAACGACAGGAAACATGACAATGAGCGCCGCACCATACACCCATGAAAGAAAGTCGCCACGCTGCATCACGTCAGGCGCCACAACCCGTATCGTAACTGTGGTCACACCCAAAGCCATCAGAAGCATCGACAACCTGATCTTTTTTTTGAACACAGGAGCCTTAACACCCTTGTATTTACTCTTCCACTCACGAATACCGGAAAAAAAAGAGACCGGCACCGCCATCAGCACGATGAGCAGTAAATAAATAACGGCATAGTCAAAACAGGAATTACCCGTCAGCAGGAAAATCAGATGAGAGAGAAAAGCCACCGGCACCAACCCATTGCTGAAATGAGCTGCCACCGGATGCAGCAGAAAACTTTTTTTCAGTTCTTTGATAAATTTCATGAGTGGCATGGTCAGCTGGATTGAAAAGGGTTCATAATATCTTGCAGGGACATCGTTCATCATAAAAGGTACTCTGTCCCACTCCACCCTGCAAGCGTTCCGGGAAAATCGAGCCATACTGCAGCGCGCCAAAGACATCATGCTTCGTTTTATACATAGAAGCCCGCGACTATATACCGATGATTCATGTTTTTTTACAACGTACCACACTGTATCGCCTCAGGTTGCACCCCTCCGCCAATGGACAACGTCGTTTCCGGCGGCCAAAGGATTGTGGTATTCCCTTGCTGGACATTCACCATGCCATGTATGCACCCTCTTGAGTCACCTTTATCCTCTAACATCCCGAAACAGAAAGCGTCATCAAAACTACTCTTAAAAACTCTCATCATGTTTCAGAAAAATACCCCACAGGTATAACCATCACTGAAGCAATCAACATGGTCAACATAAGAGTACTGTGTCCCGTGTAACGACCGGCTCACAACCATCGAATCACGCTCCACGCTTAAGCGGATTAATATCGAGTACCCGTTGATTCCTCCTCCATCAGTTTTCAATGTATTCTTTCATTCACTCACGACAAAGCACATCAATAAATGTATTAATTAGTAAATATAATCCTAACAAAAAAAGCAGTAATCAGGAATTTACAATCAAACCCGAATGAATAAAAGAAAATTTACCGGAACTGTTACTATCCGCATTTCCCTATCGTCATTTTTTAATAAATAGAGAATTATTGAGCATTATGATACTGCTTTTCAAAGCATAATTCTGGTAAAATAATTTTTATCTCTTTTTCCGACCCCTCTTTAAGCCAATAAAGAATGAAATTTACTTTCGCACATTTCAATACATAATTATCAGCTTCCAGACGTTCTATTTTCCTTAAAAACTGTTGAGAGAATTTCAATACAATCTGCCCTCTTGAATTTAAACATTCATATCCTTTCAGATTCAATTCGTCGCCACTTACATACTCATCAACCAAACATTGTTTTGATATAAAATAGTCAAGCCAGACATCTTTGTATGTCAGGTGAATCAGGATTTCAGATGGAGGTAAATAATTTTGTCTATCCACAACCTGAACCATATTCTTTGTTGAAAGATTGTCAAGAATATTTGAATTAATATGAATAATCAAATTCTTTTTAGCCCTGGTCATTGCTACATACAATAAACGATTTGCTGAATCTGTCGAAGTATTGAAATTCTCGAGCATAAGATAAACATTATCAAACTCCTTGCCTTTTGTTTTATGAATGGTAGAGACCAAAACTGTATCTCCGTTCTCGTTAAAAAAATTTTCCATTCGGGATTCACGGATATAATACTCGAAATCAGTTTTATATTTCCTCGGATTAGTCTCTTCGAAATCTCTTATGACTTTTTTGCACATTTCCAACATCGAGCTTGTATGGAATCTGTGTGACAGTTCCCGTTTTGCGTTTACCCAGACATCATCGCTGATTATAAAGACATCAGCTTCCATATTTAACTGGCTTAAAAAGAATCTGATTTCAGCAAGATTATACATATTGAATCCTTCATTTGCCTGTATCAACTTTGTCGGGATACTGTTTTTCAGAAGCAGTCCGGTAATTTGAAGCGCCTCGTCATTCGTTTTTGCAAGAATACCGGTGGTTCCATTTTGCTCTGTGTTCAGTACGTCTTGCACAAGCGGTGCAATGAGATTGTTACTGTTATACCGAATCATTCTTATCGTTCCGGTGTCGAGTAGCTTAGGAATTATCGGTGTGCTTTTTAAGCGGTGCTGAATCCTGCTCACAAACTGGTTAGTGTAATCAACAAGATTTCGTTTACTCCTGTAATTCTCGATCAATTCATATTTTGTTGCTTTGTTGACCGTGATAAAATGTTCAAGATATTTTGAACTTGAACCTCTGAATTCATAAATATTCTGATCATCATCCCCAACCGCTATCACTCTCATATCTTCGTTCTTTTCCATCAGGGTAATTATCAGAGTAAACTCATCTTCATCCATATCCTGTGCCTCATCAATCACTAAAACAGTTTTTGTGATTCTGTTTACTTCAACCTCGTTGTTTTTTATTTTTTCAATAGTCTTTTTTATAATGACATCTGCATTTTCCAGATCACCAACCCTACCCAACAAATCAAAACAGAAAGAATGATATGTTTTTATCTCTACGTAATGCGCTGCATTACCAATAAGCCTTATCAATCGTTTTTTAAACTCTGTTGCAGCAGCTCTTGAAAAGGTAAGCATGAGTAACTGTTCATGCTTTACATCTTCCATCAGAAGCAATGATGCAAGTTTATGAACAAGAACTCTTGTTTTTCCGCTTCCCGGTCCAGCAGCAACTACAATGTTTTTTGATTCATTATCGTTAATTATTTTCAATTGGTTCAACGACAGTTCTCCAAAAAGCTGCCTGAATTTAGCGGGGGTCATTTTCAGCCTGAGATCATCGGATTTACTTCCGGGAAAATACTTTCTCAGAAATAATAAATATTTCAACTGAAAATAATCATCAACAAACCGCAACGCCTCGTTGTAGTTACTGATCATCTTCTTTGCGTACTCACCCACTATATGAATTTGCTGAACCTTGTTTTCATAGAACTGATTCAGCTTCTGATAATCATCTTTTGTATAACTTTTTTTACTATTCTGTTCAAGTCGCTCAATAGTCAACGGGTTATATGTAACAAGAAAACCTCCCTCTATTTTTATTGCATCAATTCTTGAGAGATAAAAGAGTGTCTCTTCTACATCATCAACACTGATTTTTAACTTGAATAGTTCCGAAGAGTTCTCATAGACTGATTTTAATTCAAGCACCGAAAAATCGACCAACACCTCTTCTTTTCCTGCATCATCATCCAAACACTCACATCTGCTTTTTTCATAAAGAAATTCAACAATGAACTTTGACAACGCATATCTTAACCTCATTTTTTCTCTCAGTACACCTTCAGGATACAAGCAATGAATTGCTATATGATTCTTAGAATACGATGAATAGTGTCGATTGACCAGGTTTTTTATTGCCCAATAGTTGATGATGGTTTTAATCTTGCTGATGCTGACATCATTACAACCATCTTTTTCTGCCTGTTCGTTGAGTTCTTTGAAATGATATATTTCTTTTTGCTCTTCAATATTTCGCAATAAGGAGTCCTCGATTGTAATAAATGAATCAAGTATACCAAGTGAACGATTTTTGTTTCCACCCTTCCTGATAAATGCTTGCAAATCTTTTGTATCTGCCAGAATCTTCTCTTCACGAAGAAGATTCACAATATTGATCACCTCATCCTTCACAATCCCTAAATGATCACTAATATAATCGACTCTCGATTCGGGCGATTCGTCAACTGACTGCTCTCTGCTTTTACTGGAAAAAAGCTTCTTGATAATTCTGATTCCATTCTCCTTCTGTTTCTCATCGAATCTGTTTGATGATTGAATCTTGCCGATTGCCTCATTAATATTCCCGGAAAGTATACTGTCAGCAAAAATCCTTGGCATGTTTTGTCCTCTTCTTAAATATCCGACAGCTTCCAGTGACGCTATAGCTGTTTTAACTCTTGTTTCAATATCCGACACATTGTCATCCCAACCAGCTTTCCTTGCAATCTCCAAAGCTGATTTTGATACTGTTAAACGTAACTTTGTAATATCTTTTATTGCTTTCCAAATCTGCTGAATTTCCTTTATTGTCAACTTGGTTTGATTAAGAAGAATAAAATGATTACCAAGGTCTTCCTCATTAAAAAACACAAAACAATCCGCATCTATATTTTCATCTCTTCCAGCCCTGCCTGCCTCCTGAATATAGTTTTCAAGTGAATCAGAAATATCATAATGAATAACCATGCCGACATCTTTTTTATCTACCCCCATTCCGAAGGCAGAAGTCGCAACCATGATTCTGGTTTCACCACTAATAAATGTATCCTGATTTTCAGACTTCTCTTTCTTGTCCATCTTTCCATGATATGGTTTTGCACTAAAACCATCATTTTTTAATTTTTCAGCAAGCTGATATGCCCTCTTTGTTCTTGATACATAAATGATTGTTGGACAAGGTTTCACTTCAATCAAATCTCTCAACGCAAGATATTTTTCTTTTTCATCAATTTTCTCATATACCCTGTAATGAAGATTTGTTCTTGATGTTGGCGAAACAAAAAGTTCAAGATCAAGCGACAGCTTTTCCCTGAAGTATTCAGATATATCCTCGATCACTTTCTGTTTGGCTGTTGCCGTAAAACATGACACCGGTATTGAATCTTCAATATTTTTCTTTTCCTGAATTGATTTGATAAAATCACCGATATATAAATAGTCAACTCTGAAATCCTGTCCCCACGATGAAAAACAGTGTGCTTCATCAATAACAAAACGAACAATCTTTCTCCCAAGAATCAATCGCTCAATGGTTCGTGAACGCAATGATTCAGGTGAAATATAAAGGATTGATGCCGAACCATCCTCAACCCGCTCAAATGATTTGGCTCGCTCAATCGGATCGAGCAGACCGTTTATGGTTACCGCTTCAGTGATTCCGTTTTTTTCAAGGTTATCCACCTGGTCTTTCATTAATGACTGCAAGGGAGAAATAACAACAGTCAAACCTCTCACACTTTCACCACTCATTAAAGCAGGAATCTGAAAAGTAATTGACTTTCCGCCGCCAGTCGGAAAAACCGCAAGCAAAGATTTATTGTCAACCGCTGCTTTAACCGCTTTTTCCTGAAAATTTTGATTTCCATGTATCCTGAATGAATCAAAACCAAAAAATCTTTTTAAACCCTTATAAATATCCAGTGCGCTGTTGCAATACACACAGCCTGTAATACATGGCTTGTTTCGCAAAAAAAACATGATTCTCTCAACATCCGGATAGTTTTTCAGAACCCAGGGTGGGGTGATGGAATGAGTCAGCTTGTGGTTTATAAAAGAGTGAATCAGGGATAAACAGTACGCGAGTTCAATTGGTGACTCTGAAATAATTCTTGTCAGATCAGCATATTCACATAGTTCATTTTCAAACCTCTTCCGAATCAACTTTTCAACATCAATATCAATGCTCGAATATCCAATAAAACGAAAAAATGAACTGAACTCTTTTTTATCACTCAACAACAAATAATAAATTTTTTTAAGTGTGTCATCAGTTTGATTAAAAGCAGCTATTTCATCATAGAACAAATCTTTCGCTTTGATTGAATCGTTCAAAGGGTTGTTAAGCTCTTCAGATTGCAGCTTGTCGTCTTTTAATAGAGCATGGTATGGCTTGGTCGGAAAAAGCAGTGGTGAAAGAACCAGAGTATCTATAATGTTCGCAGTATTTACCCCTGCGCTATCAAGTGCATCACGAATGTATTGTATATCGTGATTGAAAACATTGTGCCCGCAGATGAATTGCATTCCATTGAGAAAACGGATAAAATCACCAACAGAAGCCTTATGAAATATGCTTCCATCACTCTTAACACTTCCAATATCAAGAATCTTTCTGCTCTTTGGATGAATTTCGGTATCAATGAATGCAATTGAATTCATGCTCAATTAATACGCTTATTTTACAATTAATAATAAAATAACATGGTCTCATCTCCCTGGTTTACAAGCCATGATGATTGATTGCTGAAATAGTTCTGCTCATTCATGGTACTCCCTATGATGAATAATTCCCGGCAAAGCGTCGATGAACAGTTCTTTATCAATGAGTTGCCAATGAACAGCGCACAGTGACGGGAAAAGCTCTATGTCAGATGGAAACACCATCCGGATGCGGTTTCGGTGTTCAGTTCGGCACTTCGATGCACTGTCCTTCTTGGTGGTTCTTCATCGCCAGAGTGAGGCATCCTTGAAATTCTGCACGTACAGCTAATCCACTTTGTATAATGTAAAAAAAGAATTCGTGACATCATCAACAGGCAACTCAGCTACAAACTCGTATCTTCTATCAACAAAGTCGCTACTGTCGATCGATCTCACAAACGGTTCTTCACTGACCAACTATGAACTCAATCCCCCCCATGATCAGCATCCGTAGAGGCAGAACAACCATTCTTGCTCTGCTCTTCCTGATTTCTGCTCCGTTTCATGCTACCGCTGATAATGCATCCGCTCCCTGGTCAACACGACACTCATCATCCGTAAACCCTGTCGCCACACCTGATTATATGACCACATCCGATTTTGAAGTCGTCAAGGAGATCAACCGGATGAGAACCGACCCTGCCGGATATGCAAGAAAGTACCTGATACCACGAACGGCATATTATCGTGGCAATTCCTATACAGTGCCTGGAAAAATCACCATCATCGCCAATGAAGGGGTCTCCGCTCTTGATGAGTGTATCCGTGAACTGCTGAATTCCACTCCGGCCTCTTCACTGTCCCCCTCAAAAGGGCTCACCCTTGCTGCACGCGACCAGGTCAATGACCAGGCCAGCACGGGAAAAACCGGTCATGCGGGAAGCGACGGATCATCAGTGCAAACCAGAATTGAGCGTTACGGGCAATGGGAACTGTCAGCAGCCGAAAACATCTCGTACGGGCCGGTTGAGGCAAGTGAGATCGTCATCTCCCTGCTCATCGACGATGGCGTACCATCTCGAGGCCATCGAAAAAACCTGCTGAACGGCATCTACAATGTCGTAGGTGTAAAAACCGGAACGCATCCCGTCTATGGAGCCATGTGCGTCATGGATTTCGCCGGTAATTACATCCTGAAGCCGTAGTGATCCACCATTCCCGGCAACCGGTTGTCACAAACACACCCTCGCTCACAATAAATGACCCTGCCATCCGTCCGTATCACCTGCACACTGCGCATCATGATATACACAAATTTATTATACTGTTTAAAGATTTTTAGCTATTATTTATGGATACTTTTTAAATATTCACCTTACTGATCAAACAGCACTATCGGTATTGCACATCATGAGACACCAGCGCATGTTCTGAAAAGTAATCCTCTTTTTTTTAGATGGCTCTCAGTATAATTCAGGTAAAACAGAATAAGTCATGAAAATACCTGTTATCACACCACTAACCACACTGCTTTTTCTGGGACAGCTTAACT
Organism: Chlorobiaceae bacterium; assembly: GCA_013334975.1. GTDB lineage: Bacteria > Bacteroidota > Chlorobiia > Chlorobiales > Chlorobiaceae > Chlorobaculum. The sequence goes on along the minus strand of JAAXWL010000011.1, from coordinate 3,021 downwards.
CAGCAAAAGCCAACCTCATCATCAACGGTGATTTTGAAACTCTTGTACAGTCCAACACAACCAGTGCCGGATGGACATCATCACACATTGACGGAGCCGGAGGTTGGCGATCTGCAAGTGGCAATCCGAACGGAATGTTCATCATAAACGATAACGGAGTATCAACTGATCCCACTATCGAGCAACTGGTTACCAGCCTGACACCCGGCGCCACATACAGACTGACCGGCAATTATAAAAACATTTACGGAATCGGAAGCCGCTCCTTCGACACCTTCGCCATTGATATTGATGGTGTAACGCTTGACAAAATTGACTTTCCCGGTACAAGCGTCTGGGGAAATTTTTCTTTTGATATTGTCACACCAGATAACGATCTCCTGATCGCTTTTCGTGCTGAAATCGACGGCGACGACACCGACTATGCCATTGACAACATCTCTCTCGTCCAGACAGACCCGGGAAGCCCGATACCGGAACCCTCTGCCCTCATGATGCTGTTATCGGGCATTGCCGTTTCCATACCATTGAAGAACTGGAAAAAAAAACTGTATCCATAACTCCGGCACCGCCTCCTGACACGACAATACCGGTTAGGGGGACCAAATCTATTCTCGCGTCCACAATCTCTGCCTTTTCGTGACTCAACAGCCTCCGTGTCTGGCCAACGAACATGACAATCTCTATCACTCCCTGATGAAAATGTTCCTCAAGGAACGCATTGGTAAAGAGTACGAGCAGAAACAATGCCAGTCGATGAAAACTGAGTCCTGATACTCAATGTTGGATGAGTGCGTTCAAGGTTCATAAATATCAGCTTTTTGTGAAGACACCTCAATACATCGAAAGTTCGCGGAGATTTTTTAGCAACGAATTCCGGGAGCGTGGGCATCTCTCCTCTCTTCACCCTTGCGTCCCTTTCGTCCTTTCTTTCCCACGCTCCACAGTTTCACCAACGTAAGAATTTTCACTAACGGATCAACGTCACTCTGAATTTGATCTTCGGTAAATTGCAGGTTTCTGTTCGTCTGATGAATCAGGCAAATAATATCATTGGCCCGAACCCCGACACTCTCATGCTCCAGCCAGGATGCATACAATCCCCAGCGCTCCGAATCAGTCTGATCTTTGCGGAATTGCATTGGAACTTCACGAACAGCGCTCGCTTCCCAGCTCGAAGGTGCCCACAGCGCCAAATGCCGATGGCGCAGATAGTCCTCGAAATCAAGCAGAAGCTCTTCAAGAATCGATCGCGCCACATTGACCAGTCGCAGCTCGGTCTGCGAGGAGGTTGCCGCAGAGCGGCTGCCTGGATCATCTGATCCTGCGTCCGCGATCGGGCATCGACGAACTTCTCGCAGAACCAGTACGTAGCATCGTAGACGAGGGTAGCCGTCTGAAAACTAGCGCTTGTGCGATACCCACCACTCGGTCTCAGCTTTTTCATGGTGTGCTCATGTAATGCAGTGAAAAGTGGCCCCTAAACAGTAGACAACAACAGGCTGTGTTTAAACTGGTAACCGGCAGGGTGTTTATGCAGCAGCCTATTGTTGCTTGGTAGCTCCCGACACCTCGGTGGAAGTCTTTTTTTTGAGAGTACTAGCAGCCTGTCGGACTTACAGGAAACAGCCCGTTATTCACCCGGAATACACTCTTACTCTTCGTCATTGCTTCTCCCGACTTGTCGGGAAAAGCAATCCATGCGTGAATGCGGTAAGATGGATTGCCACGACGCTGCGCTTCTCGCAATGACGGCAAAAAATATGACTAAGTTCGACAGGCTCCATGTGCTGAAGCCGGAAAGCGATTTCGTTCAGCTTTCATTATGTGTTCCTGAATCTTTTCCGCTCCATTGTACGTTCACACGCATGGCTGTTTTTCGCGTCCATATTTCAGGTGCTCTTCGTTGACACGAGCGCTTCACTGAACCTCCTGGCCATAGCATCGGAATACGTGCGGCGACCGCATTCGTAATCGCGCTGACCATGCTCTGGCGAATCCCTAGCTTTTCGGCGAGTTGCGCTTGTGTCAAACCCGCTTTCAGGCGTGCTGGGGCTTGACGGGCTTCAAAGATCGCTCTGGGCCAGAAGAAGAGACCGACCCGTATCGGATGTGGCATTTGCGGTTTTTGGCGATGGCGAGCACAATCTCCTGAATCTGTTTGCCGGTACGTTTGAAACCGTGGAAGCGGTCTATCCTTCTGACGAGTACCTCTTCCTGGATCGGGCCTTCCTGTTCTATGACGTGTTGCCATGCCCTGAACCGATTCGGCAAGATTCAGGAGAAATCCATCAAAGATCGACATGCCGATCTTTGATGGATTGGTTGCGAACTTGTTCATCGGTATAGGCCAGCCGCCTGTTGTGGTGATGAGGGCAGGCGTGAGAGAGCAAGAGAGAGATTCAGTGAGAGGCCTAATGTGTCCTACACGAGGTCAATGCCTCAAATTGGTTGGCACGGACTTCTCAGACTGAATCGATAAAGGGATACTTTATTGGGTGAAATACGAATATCTCCTGCTGAAAAACAAAGATTTTGCAACCTGACGGCGCCTGAAACAGAGATGCCAGATTGCTTGAAATCAAACACCCTCTTCATCGATCGGTGCGTAGGGGGAAGTACACATTCAAGCAGAAGCACGAACGTCTCTTGCGCTTTTTAATTGCGGGCAGGATGCCCGCGCTCCCAGGATTAGCTCGCACTTTCTTCCCTTTTCGTCCCTTATGTCCCTTTCGTCCTTTTTGTCCCTTCTTTCTTTCGCTCGAGAGCTTGCTCACGGAGAATTGTGGCTACGGAACAACGTCCCGGAGGTTTTAGCCCCATTCAAGCACAAGCACGAACGTCTCTTGCGCTTTTTTAATTGCGGGCAGGATGCCCGCGCTCCCAGGGTTAGCTCGCACTTTCTTCCCTTTTCGTCCCTTATGTCCCTTTCGTCCTTTTTGTCCCTTCTTTCTTTCGCTCAAGAGTTTGCTCACGGAAAATTGTGGCTACGGAACAACGTCCCGGAAGTTTTTCAAAACA
>JAAXWL010000173.1 GCA_013334975.1 Chlorobiaceae bacterium | reverse complement strand
TTCTGGCAGACCTGGGAGATCGATACGATAGAAGAGGTGGAACTCGTTGAATTTTTCATGAAAAAAAAGGGGCTCGATCAACCGGTCAGCCGATCCTGAATCCTAAAGAACCCAACAGCATTCTAAAAGCATGAACTTCTTTCTGTCAACCGACCTCTGTATCGGGGTTAATGAAGCCCTTTCCGTACACGAGCACCTGCAGGCGCTCGGCATTAAGAAACCCGGTATTCTCTACGACGTCAGTCTTGCCGGTAACCTCTATTTTCAGGATGTGTTGCGCAACATTTCGGCTGGTTTTGCCAACAGCGTCATCTATTGCAATGAATTTCGTGGAGAGCCGACCTACAGCCATCTTGAAAATGTGGCAGGTTTCTTTCGCAGTGAGTCGCCCGATGGCCTGGTAGCCATTGGTGGCGGCAGCACGATCGATCTCGGCAAGGGGGTAGCTTTGCTCATGACCAACGAGGTGCCGGCATTGTCGCTCAAAGGGTTTCCAAAAGATGTCAACGATCCCTTGCCTCTTTTGACGGTGCCATCGTTGCTCGGCAGCGGAGCGGAGGTAAGTTTCAATGCCGTGTTCATTGACGAGGCAGAGGGACGGAAGCTTGGTATCAACAGCCGGAAAAACTTTCCCAAAAAAGCGGTTATCGATCCTAAACTCTCCATGAGCGCTCCGATGGAGAGTGTCATCGCTTCGGCCATGGACAGCCTGGTGCACTGTGTGGACAGCTTCGGATCGGTAAAGCATACGCCGATCAGCCGGATATTCTCGATCGAAGGATTTCAGCGCACCATCATTGCCCTTCAGCAGGACCAGCTCGACAGGGCAGAGTCGCGCCTGGATCTGGCTCTCGGCAGTATCTGCGGCATTACGGCGCTCATGAACTCCGGAGATGGCCCGACCAACGGCTTTGCCTACTATCTTGGCGTGAAGCACCAGGTGCCCCACGGCCTGGCTGGCGCCATTTTTCTCAAGGAGGTCATGCGTTACAACATCATCAACAAAGGGTACGACAAGTATGCCCTGCTCAATCCGGTCAGACGCGAGGTTTCTGCAAGGGAACTCTCTTTCGAACTGCTCGACCAGCTCGATGAACTCTATCGGCATCTCGCCATTCCAACCCTTGTGCCTTATGGTTACGGAAAGGGTAATATGGCTGAACTGGCAGAGAAAGCTTCAAAATCGCTTTCAGGCTCATTCGCTGGTAATCCGGTCGAGTTCAACGAAGATTCTGCCCGTGTGGTGATCGATGCTTTAACCTGAGGAGTGTGGACGAAGTGGACAAAATTAACTAAAAAGAAAAAAATACTATGGCAGGAGCCGAGCTTATAGGCCGCGAGGAGCTGGCAGAGATACAGGAGCTGTTCAGCAGGGAAAAGACCACCCTGTACCGGTATGCTCCGGGCAATTACAAAGCAAGGGAGTTCGAGGAGAAATTCGCTTTATACATGGGAGTGCGCTATGCCCATGCCGTGTCGTCGGGCACGGCTGCGATCCATTGCGCGCTGGCTGGTGCGGGTGTCGGGCCGGGAGACGAAGTGATCACCACGGCCTGGACCTTTATTGCTCCGGTAGAAGCCGCTGCGGCTCTTGGTGCTGTACCGGTGCCGGTCGAGATCGACGAGACCTACCACCTCGATCCGTTGGAGATCGAAAAGGCCATCACCCCCAAAACGAAAGCTATTGTGGCGATTCCCATGTGGGCGCCACCAAAGATGGACGAAATTGCTGCAATCTGCGACCGCCATGGCATCACGCTCATCGAGGACGCCGCCCAGGCGCTTGGCGCCACCTATAAGCGTCGCAAGCTTGGCACCATCGGCAAAGTTGGCTCCTTTTCGTTCGATGCAGGCAAGACCCTGCACGTTGGAGAGGGAGGCATGATTGTCACCGACGACAAGGAGATTTACGACCGAGTGGCAGAGTTTTCCGACCACGGTCACATGCACGTTCCCGGCCTTCCCCGTGGCAAGGACCCTCGCCGGGCCAAGGGGCTCAACTACCGCCTGAGCGAGGTGACTGCCGCCATCGGCATTGCCCAGCTTGGCAAGATTGACTACATCCTTTCGAAAGCAAGGGAGAACAAGTACAAGATCAAGGATCGTATCGCTCACCTCGACAACCTCGTCATGAGGCCATTCACCGACGAAGATGGCGCACAGGGCGACACCCTGATCTTCAAGCTGCGTGATCGCCAGACAGCCTTGCAGTTTGAGGCGCACCTCACGGAGCACGGCTTCGGTACCAAGATTCTGCCCGAGGCGATCGACTGGCACTACGCTTCCGTCTGGGGCCACCTCCTGAAAGCCTACGACCGTTATAGCCAGGTCAATCTCGAAGAGCTGTGGCCCAGGACCGGCGAGCTTCTCCAGAGCAGTATCTGCCTGAACATTCCTGTGCTGATGGATGAGGCCACGATCGACAGACTGGTGGTCGCCATCATCTCCGGTGCGGAGAAAA
>JAAXWL010000110.1 GCA_013334975.1 Chlorobiaceae bacterium | reverse complement strand
TGTCGAGATGCAGCTTGTAGCCAGAAAAAGCGAAACCGATACCCTCAGGTTTGAACCTGAAACACCGGGCTACATTCTGATTAATCTCGGTTCTGCCTATGAGTACAAGAACCTGAGAGTGGATGTTGGCGTCACCAATCTGTTCGACAAGTTCTGTTACCTCCCGCTTGGGGGAATCAATTATGACATTTTCCTGCAATTAAGAAAACCACCGTTTTCGAAGCGCTTGCAGGGCAGGGGCGGTCGTTCAATATCGGTCTGACACAACGATTCTGATTTTTTATTCGGCATCATGAGGGGGAATTCGTCTTTACGGGTTCCCGCTTTTTTGTATCAGGCTTCTTTGTTATCATTACCATACGGTTGACTCGTTCCGTAACGTAATCCCCGAAAACCATCATGAAAAAGAGCCTGCTTGTTTCGCTGTTGTGCCTGCTGTTTCTGTCGGGCACGGCCCATGCCGATGCCCGGCGTGTGCAGATTGTCAGGGAGGCGGCTGAACAGGGAGACGCGGCGGCCCAGAACAAGCTCGGTGTTTTTTATGAGATTGGAGCCAGCATAGAACAGAGTGATGTGGAAGCCGTGAAGTGGTTCCGCATGGCTGCGGCTCAGGGACACGGTGAGGCATTATACAATCTCGGAGAGATGTACGAGGCTGGCAGGGGAGTGGAGCAAAACATTGAAGAGGCGATATCGCTGTACAAAAAATCGTGTGAGCGCGGCTGTAAATGTGGGTGCCGTAAATACCGGCAGTTGACCGTTGATGAAGAGGCTCCGGTAGTATCATTCTGAGTTCATTTTGGCTGTAAGGCGCCAATCATGCAGTAATTATTGAAACTCCTTCTTAAAAGTTCCTAAAAAACTGATTACGATTTGGTTTATTATTAACGATTGTTTACTCTTGAGAATATTAAGGGCTAAAATGCAGCAGTGAAGCAATTATGGTAGTATTCAACGGCTTCGACACCCTGCCTGCAACAAACTGTATGACAACGAAAGACTGGTAGCGGTTCAGGTTAATTCCTGATTGCACCGGCTTGTGAACTACGGAGTAGTATCAAAGGGAATGTTATGCTTTGGCATGCCGTCACGTTTTTATCTGCAACAGGGTGTCGGGTTTTCGGTGAGAGGGTGTGGATTCGGTCACTGAGTGTAGTGTAAACAACCCCGTTTTTATCAGTCACTGTCGGTTCATCATCGCAGTACTGTTGACCTGAACGAACATGAATCAGCGTTGATTTTGTTGGCATTGAACCTGACTGTTTTGGTTTGAATCAGATTCACTTTTTTGAATTGATGGTTATGTCGTCGGTCGTAAGGGGTGATGCTTTAGAGATTATTTAGCGTAAGTCTTGTGCTGATGCAGTGTGTTGAGCAATTGTCCTATGGCAAATCATTCGTTCTTTCAATTTGTATATAAAATTGTGGCCTGATTATCTGCTTCAGGTCTGTTCTGTCGTTTTATTCTATCGCATTAATACGTCACTGACGGGTGTGACACTAATCAATCAACCAGAAAGGAGTAAGAATGAAGAGAAAGTTAACCATAGCATCGGCAGTATCTCTTGCTGTATTACCCATGCTCATGCCAGCCAAAGATGCGTCTGCGATTCCATCTTTTGCCAGAAAGTATGGTACATCCTGCTACACCTGTCACTCAGGATTTCCGAACAGAAACGCATTCGGCGAAGCCTTTAAGAACAACGGTTATCGCTGGCCGGGTGGTGAGGATGAAGACAAGTCAAAGCAGGAGCAGTTAAAAATGGGTGCTGATGGCTGGAAGAAGTCCTTTCCCGAGAGTCCGTGGCCAGCGGAAATTCCAGGATATGCGCCCGTCGCTCTTTGGGTTCGAGGCAACCTGGTTGACTACAAAGGTAATTTTACAACCAGAGGCGGAGTGCAAACTGATGCAAGGCTCCAGCAAGGCGCAGCCGGTATGTTGAACAATGCGACCATTTTCTTTGGTGGTACGATGGGTGATAACCTCTCGACTTTGGTTCAATATAACCCGACAGCAGGAAGCAGCACCGGCCAGATCGTCTGGAATTTCAAGCCCGGACTGAAACTGTCGTTTGGTAATGGCTTTACTGATCTCAGCTTCGGTAACCAGACCAACGTCGGTAGCGTATCAGGGCTTGTTCCTGGCTTAGGGAGCAGTGCTGAACTGGTCTATATTCCTCAGGATAAGCTGAAACTCACCTTTGGCGTAGGGCAGGCAAGTTCGGCAGCTCCGGCAAATGATGAAAAATGGGGCGATTCCCGGTATGTTCGTGCCAAGTACAAAATCGGTGGTGCAGGGCTGCTGAGCGGCGCAGGAGGCACCTATGGCAACGAGTTTGTCGGTCTTGACAACAACGTTACCTTTGGAGCAACTGTATTTCAGGCTTCACCAACAACTGCTACCGGCAACTACGCTATTTCTATAGCCCCATATGCCAGTAACACCCAAAATGAGCATCTTGTGTATGAGGGTGATGTGAGTGGTAGCTATGGCAGCTTCATGGGCAGTCTCGGACTCAGCTACAGCTCAGTGCTGCGTAAAAACAACCTGAGGGCTGATGTCGGCTACTTTATCTATCCCTGGTTGAAAGGTACGGCAACCTATCAGTCATTGCAGAGTGCGCTGAACCCGAGTCTCGCGCTGGGTATGACGGCCCATCTCCGCGCCAATGCCTCTCTGGCGGCCACCTACACCTGTTTTTCAAAGAAGTGGTCTTCTCCAAATACCGCAGCTACTACGGCTGAAAATGCGAATACCTTTCTTTTGGCAGGTGCTTTTGCTTTCTGATGTTACTGTTCGTCCGGAATCACGGATAGGGATGCATACTGACGGCATGTTTTCTGTTCTTTCTGTCAATAGTTGAAACATTCTGGTCAGTGTAGAAAGTAGTGATGGTTTTAACAACAGGATGTATGGACATCCTGTTGTCTGGTTAAAAGTCATGTGTGTTGTTGTGGGTTTGGTGTGTTGGATGTGTGCCTGCGGACAATGAATGTTTGGCAGGCACATATTTTATGCTGTAACGATATCAACGGCGTGAAAAGAGAGGTTCCGTCAAGAAAAGTTTTCAGTGAAAGATTAAACAATCTGCCATGCAGGATCAGTTTGAAAACGAGCTCGGTCACGAGCACGATCAGGGTTTCCGGAGCGGTTCCGGAACACAAGAGGAGGTTTCTCCGGAAAGGAGAAAGTTTTTGACAAAAATCGGCTGGGGAGGTCTTGCCGCTTTCGGAGCCATTAACAGCTACGCCTTTCTGAGGTTATTTTTTCCGAGGGTGCTGTTTGAACCACCGTCGAAATTCAAGGTCGGATTTCCGAGCGATTATCCTCCGGGTGTTGTCAATTCACAGTACAGCCGTGAATTCGGTACCTGGATCATCCGCTTGCAGGATGGACGGTTCTTTGCTATGGAGGCAAAATGTACTCATCTTGGTTGTACACCAAGCTGGATGGATTCGCAGAAGAAGTTCAAATGTCCCTGCCATGGCAGTGGTTACTATATAACCGGATTGAACTTCGAGGGGCCGGCGCCGAGACCGATGGATCGTTTCAAGATTTCTATTGCCGACGACGGTCAGCTTCAGGTGGACAAGACGATCAAGTATCCCGGCATACCCGGCAGGGAGTCCAATGAGGTTTATCCACAGAGCCTCCTGAAAGCGTGATGTCTGAACCAACCGAAAAGTGGAGGAACCTGAATGAGTAACGTGGAAACTGCCCGGAACAGGGAACCCGAGGCGATGAAAGGGGCGCGTTCGCCTCGTAAAAGAGCTACGGCTGTCGTGAATGTCGATCTCTGTACGGGATGCGGTATCTGTGCTACGGTCTGCCCGACCAGTTGTATTTCGATTGTTGATTCGGAACTGAATTTCAATGGTGTTTCTTTCGTTGACCGTCAAAAATGCACAGGATGCAATATTTGCGCCATCGATTGTCCCTGGTTCGCTGTTGAAATGATTTTGCCGGACGGCTCAAGAAAAGAGCCTGCGGAATATGAACGGCAATTGCAGAGGCAACGAGGTTACAGATAACATATACGGAAAATAAAACTGTACATCCATGAATGAATTATTTGACAAGGTGAAGAAAAATCTGATATGGAAATCCGTATTCAGAAGAGACTACAGAAATACCGTCAGAGATCGGGCCTTGGCCATCTTTGGTAACGTATTCCTGCATCTGCACCCGGTGAAGGTACGTGAGAGCGCCGTCAAGCTGCGGTATACCTGGGGCATGGGTGGTATCACCTTTTTTGCCTTCATTATTCTTACGATCACCGGTATCGTGCTGATGTTCTATTATCATCCCACGGTAAACCTCGCTTATGAGGATATGAAGGATCTGGAGTTTCAGGTGCCTTACGGGGTTATCTCCAGAAATCTGCATCGTTGGGCGGCCCATTTTATGGTCATCGTTGTGATGATTCATATGTTCAGGGTATTCATGACCGGCTCTTACAAGGCTCCACGGCAGTTCAACTGGGGTATCGGCGTTATTCTGCTGGTGCTGACCTTTCTTCTGAGCTTTACCGGTTACCTTCTCCCGTGGGATCAGCTCGGATTCTGGGCAATCACCGTCGGCACGAACATGGGTGCGGCGACTCCTTTGCTCGGTTATCAGGGCCCTTTCAGCGAGTATTTGCATATTACGCCGTATAACGACGTAAGGTTTGCACTTCTCGGTGGCGCCACCGTGGCAGGCAACGCTCTTCTGCGCTCCTACATCTGGCATTGCATAGCCATACCGGTGATTGCATTAATTCTGATGGTTGTCCATTTCTGGAGAGTCAGAAAAGACGGTGGAATTTCAAGACCTCAATCAAACTGACAAGGCAAGGATACTATGAATCCATTTATCAAAATCATAACCCAGCCAGACAATATTGCCATCGTGATCATGATCTTCATGGTGAGCTTTTTCATGGTTTGGGCTTTTCAGCAGGCTTTAAGAAACGACAAGCTCAGGCTTACGGGATATGCCGTCGAAGGTGAACTCGACAATGATGTCGATACCTACAAGCCGCTGGTTCGCATTGAAATGATCATTTCTCTTGTGGTCATGGTTGGACTTACCATCTGGTCAGTCTGGGTTGATGCTCCTCTCGAGGAGATAGCCAATCCTACCATTACACCGAATCCTGCCAAAGCACCCTGGTATTTCCTCGGTCTTCAGGAGTTGCTCGTTTACTTCGATCCGTGGCTTGCCGGTGTGGTGCTTCCGACGCTTATCATTGTCGGTCTGTTAGCGATTCCCTATATCGATATCAATCCGAAAGGCAATGGCTACTACACTTTTTCCGAAAGGAAATATGCAATCCTGACCTTCTCGTTCGGCTTTTTCATTCTCTGGCTGCTTCTGATTGTCATCGGGGTGTTTTTCAGAGGTCCGGGATGGCTGTGGTACTGGCCGTGGCAGGAGTGGGATACCCAGCGTGTCGTATTTGAGCCAACAAGAGATTTGTCCTCCATGATAGGCATCGATTCTCGCTCATGGGGTGGATTTATTGTGGGCATGGTTGTTGTCTGTGGTTATTTCGTTGCCGGCATGGTTGCCCCCTACAAGTATTTCAAGAAGAAGTGTCCCGAATTTCTTGAGCAGTTGGGTATGACCCGCTACCTGATCACAGCGTTTCTGTTCGTCACCATGATGTCTATTCCGATTAAAATGGTTCTTCGACTGGTTTTTCTGGTCAAGTACATCTGGATTATCTGGTTTGTGCCTGGAGGACTGAACTTTTGAGCATTGGTTGATGCATCGTTGTGTGTTGACTGGTCGCATTGTAATTGCCCATCCTTAATTATGTAGAACATGGAGAATGAAAACAACAAAAAAGCATCCTTGAGGGGCTACATTTTCGCGATTCTGAGTGTAGTCCTGCTTGGTCTATCGGCCTGGGTGATCTGGGACGACGAGTTTGGTCTCAGACCCTGGAAGAATTACCAGCAGGAGTACAAGTCTCTCAAGCGCGACAAGCTTGAGAAAGAGTACCAGCAGGCACTCATCGATTTCAAGACCTCCGGTGATGCCAAAAAGCTTGCTGATCTTGAGCAGCAACTCAAGCAGGCGCAGGATAACTTCAAGAAAAAAGAGGTCCATGAACGTTATTTGCAGGTGACCGCCCGCCTCAACGACCTGAAGAGAAAGGTGGATGAAAACCAGAAGGCAATGCAGATGGTTCGCGGTCAATATCTTGAAGTAGAATACTACTTTACCAAGGGCCAGAAGCCAGCGGACAAAGTCAGGATGGACGCCCTGCAGAAGCAGATCGATTCTATCGACAAAGCAAGCAAGGCTTTTCAGGCTCAACTGGCACCATTGCAGCAGGAGCAATTGACACTCATGGGTGACATTCCTGCCATCGAGGCACAGATCGAGGCACTGAAGAAACCTCTTGCAGAGAAAAAGGAGCGAATTGCCAACAATGAGTCTGCTCCGATTGAAATCCGGCAGCGCATGATCAATGATGCCAACAAGGCCGATCGTTGCGAGTCATGTCATGCCGGTATCGAGGATACCCGCCAGGTGACGACCAAACACCCATACTCGAAGCATCCGCTCAGTTTTGTCTACCTCGGCAACCATGACCCGTCGAAATTCGGATGTACCTTCTGTCATCGCGGACAGGGAAGAGCTACGACAACTATCGAGAAGGCGCACGGTAATGTTCATTACTGGGAAGAGCCTCTCTTGAAGGGCGGCATGACGCAGACCTCCTGCCTGAACTGCCACGGTGATATTAAAAATCTGCGCGGAGCCGAGCATATCAACCAGAGCACCGAACTGATCAGGAAATATGGTTGCTACAGTTGCCACAAGATTCCCGGTTATGAAGGTATGGGTGATGTCGGTCCCGAGCTGACCAGAGTCGGCACAAAAGTAAACTATTCATGGGCTGTGAACTGGCTGAAGGATCCCAAGAAGTATTCTTCGACGGCCCGTATGCCCAAGTTCTTCTTTACTCAGGAGCAGGCAGAATCGGTTGCCGATTACCTTTTCAGCATGTCGGGCACGACAAGGCACGATGTCGATTATATGTCGGAAACGCCTGATGAAAAGCTTGTTGAGCAGGGCAAGGTGCTCTGGAGCCAGGCGCGCTGCAACCTTTGCCATGTTACCAGTGGCCGTGGTGGTAATCACGTCAAGATGTATGCTCCGGAACTGAGCAAGGTTGGCGGTAAGGTTAACAAAACCTGGCTGTTCAACTGGATCAAGAACCCCAATGAATACTATCCTGGTACAAGGATGCCTCAGTTCACCTTCACCGACCAGGAGATCAAGGGTCTTGTTGAATACATGGTGAGTGAATTCACGGACGACGAAGCGGAGATGAACTATACCACACCGCAACCGATCAATGCGGCATCGATCAAAAAAGGTAAGGATATCATCCAGCAGTACGGATGTTACGGCTGCCACAAGATTGAAGGTATGGAAATGGTGCAGGTTGCGCCTTCGCTGAAAGCACAGGGAGTGACCTTCCTGAAAAACGATGAGATGAGGGAGAAGATCGGAACGGAGCTGACCTCAATCGGCAGCAAACCGGTTGAAATGCTCGATTTTGGCAAGATGAAGAAAAACATCACCAATGATCGTATGAGCTACCTGAAACAGAAGCTCAGAGATCCGAGAAGCTTCCGTCTTGGTCTGCGTATGCCGAACTTCCGTCTTTCGGAAAAAGAGGTCAACGAACTGGCTGGGGTGCTTTATGGCTTTACCGATGCGAATGTGCCGACAAGGTTCCTGGTGCCATCGAAAGCTGAAATCGACAAGATGGCCAACGTTGCGCCTTATCAGTTCACTGGTGATTTTGCCAAGGTGGTCAAGACGGTCAAGTGTACCAACTGCCATTCGATCAAAGGCATAGGCGCCGATTATGCTCCAGACCTGACTTTTGCTGGCAGCAAGTTGCAGGAGTCGTGGATGCGCGGGTTCCTTGCCAATCCGGATGTGATCAGGCCGCTGTTGCAGCAGATGCCGAATCTTGGGCTGAAGTCAGCTTCCGTGAAAACGAAGATCACCATGCCCAGGTTCAACCTGAACAAACAGATCGTTCAGGATACGAACAAGTCCGATGTGGATGTGGTGGTGAACTACTTCCAGCAGGAGCTTCTGTCGCCCGATATTCCGAAAACCATTCCGGTAGTCAGCGATATTGGCATGGAACAGCAGCTCGCCGCAGGCAAGCAGCTCTACGAACAGAAAGGATGCATCGTCTGTCATCAGATTGGTGCAGACGGCGGCGCCATAGGGCCGAACCTGTCGAACGTCGGAAACAGACTCAATCCTGGTTTCATTTTTGTCCATCTTGAGAATCCACGGAAATTCAAGCCTGACATTGTTGAGCCGAGATACGGGTTCACCGAACGCGAGCGTATTTTACTGACCAATTATCTGATGACCCTGAAACTGACCAACAGCGATGCAAACAAGAAATAACTTCATCAGGATCGCTCTTTTTGCTGCCATGGCCGGAGTCTTTATCTCCGGCTGCAGCAAAACGCAGAGCAACCATGCAAAATCCGGAGCCAAAACTACGGCAGGTTCATCAGTGGATGATGGTACCGAACAGGAGTTGCCATTCAATCTGAGGGAGGGGAAGCGGCTCTACAACCATTACTGTGCCATCTGCCATGGTGAAACCGGGGATGGCGCCGGACAGTACTATGGTTCCGGCCTTACACCTGCTCCAGCCAATTTCACCGACAAGGC
>JAAXWL010000010.1:39633-45135 GCA_013334975.1 Chlorobiaceae bacterium | reverse complement strand
TTGAAAACAGAACTGACCTGTCGTGTCTGAATTCCCTGAGTTTACGCTGCACACAGGTCAATGAGAACAACCGGCCAACTCTGATCCTTCTCATGTCAGGCATGGATAAAAAGAAAAGAACGCTGTTCTTCTCAGTGAACCAGAAACTCATTGTTGAGTGAGGCAGTCAGCGGCGACTGAAATTGAGGTCGGTATAGCATTGAATCGAGATTCCAACTGAATTCCGATACCGATACCGATTTGGATACCGATAAAAAAAACGGTGCTGGCTGGTGGTGAATTGTCCAAATCGGTATCGGTATCGAAAAAAGGAGATCGTAGTACGTCAACAGTACATGAGTATCTCAGGAAAAAGAAAAGAACCTTGGATTGGGCATCAGAAAACGATACGATACAGGTAAAGGCATTTCAACCTGGAGGTTATTATCACCTACGCACATTTACCGGCAGGCTTTATCGTTTGCCGACTCCTGTCAAAGCGATTCGAATCCAGAATCACGTCATATCAATCCTTTTTTTTCTGGGGAATGTTGGGTTCAGTGATACCCGATATGGACTATCTGTACCAATCTTTGTTTGATTTCCGGAACTATGACCACCATTATTACCTGACCCACTTTCCCATATTCTGGGGCATGTTACTGGTCAGCTCCCAAATATGGCTGTTCTCAAATAATAAAAGTGAAAAGCCTGTTTATTTCTTCATTTTTTCACTGAACGGCTTTCTTCATATGCTGCTTGATACCATAGAAGGTCGAATGTACTGGTTGGCGCCATTCTCGTACCAGGGATTCAGCGGATCTAAACCACTTCTGAAATACGCAGGAAGATTTGTTGACACTTATCCCAACTGGATTTATTTTATCGAAACGCTCATTTTCACCTGCGCAATCTATCTTTTTTTGAGAGGCATCCACACAAAACAGAACCCCCTAATAGAAGCTGACAGCATTAAATCCTGAATAAAACTATTGCTACGTTCAGTGGATTGCAATTGAGATTTCGACGACGTGGTCTTGTAAAACAGCTTCAATGAAACGACAACACTACGACCTTTTTTCGTAAATGTGTTACCATAGCCCCTGATTTCAAGTCAGGGAAAAACAGAGCCTTGATGGTGGCATTCAGAGGGGTTGATACTCCATGTCTTCTCGGGTCAGGCAATTGCAGACCTGCATAGTGAATTGTTACCATCATTGCAGGTAACAAGAACACGGAATCCGAAAAAACTCAATTTTCCAGCAGCCATTTTTCCGCTTCGGCACGATCCATAAAAGTATGTATGGAAAAAAGAAGTCTCTCTTGACGCGCCTCTTCGCATAACAAATGGGCCATGGCATAATGAGTACTCGTCGAAGTCACGATAGCCGTCTTTTTTCTTGTAGCATCCCTCGGATAATAGGCCTTGACCAAGCGAATCAGGTCAAACATGCTGAGACTCGAAAAGTCGCATTCACAACCTTCATCGAAGACCCAAACCGAATTCTTGTGAGGATATTCAGGATGCAAAAATATCTCTTTCAATGCCTCAAACAGCTGACTCTGATCAACGGAGCCCGATAAAAGCACACGGAGATACTGGCCGGTGTCTTCTATAACATGCATGGTTCTTGTGATTCTCTGAACAAACAAGTCTGCTTGGCAAATGACTTGAAGCGGAAGGAAAAAAAGACTCCGTTTCGAGGAGCTCGCCTGATATTTACTTAATATAATAAGAAAATCATAAATAACACGCTATAATTAGCTTTAAACCACCGAAAACAACATAATTAAACTGCTCTACCTTTCCCTTGAGGTGAATAGACCGAGAATGTTTCAGCCCCGGTACAGAATCGCAACGCCGTACACGAACTTAAGGGTAAAAAGAGAAGCCTACCCCCTGTTGCACAGTGTGCGGGAATTCTTTACCATTGAATTCTGGTTGTTTTCGGAAAAATCCACACCATGACCTTCTATCAGTTTCCTGCCGGTACGTTCCGGCGTTTGTAAGAAAATGAATATCGACCGGAACCTCATGCGGCTGCTTGCGGAACAGAAGCGGCCTTTCATATTCTCGGGCCTTTCGGGTGCCTTGGGGGCGCTTATGCTCGTTGCGCAGGCGTGGTTACTGAGCGGGATTATCGATTTCGTGTTCCGGAAGGCTCCGGAGTGGCGATTGATTCTGCCTCTTGCATTGCTCTTTGCGCTCTTCAGCACCTTGCGTGTGCTCTTCAACTGGGCGGGTCACCACGAGGCAAAAAAAGCCGCCATCGCCATCCGGAAGTCGCTGACCGAGCGGCTCTCCTGCACCATCGCGGCGCTCGGACCCTCATTCGCCCGTTCAGAGCAAAGCGGGCGCATCGTGACCACCCTGCTCAAGGGGGTCGAGTCGGTTGATGCCTGGTTCAGCCAGTACATCCCGCAACTCTTCCTGTCGCTCATCATCCCAGTGGTGATCCTTGTGGCGATCTTCCCTGCCGACTGGCTGTCGGGGCTGATTCTGGTTCTCACGGCTCCCTTGATTCCCTTTTTCATGATCCTGATCGGCAAAAAGGCGAGTGCGGCCACCGAAAAGCAGTGGAAAACCATGAGCCGCATGAGCGGCCATTTCCTCGACATGTTGCAGGGGCTCTCGACACTCAAGCTCTTTGCACAGACCAAATCGCGGCGCGATGGCGTCGTGGAGGCGAGTGAGAATTTCCGCCGCTCGACCATGCAGGTGCTCAAGATCGCTTTTCTCTCATCGCTGACCCTCGAACTGGTGGGCACGCTCGGCACGGCGGTGGTGGCGGTAAGCATCGGTATGCGACTCGTCTCCGGCGCACTGCCCTTTCGTCCCGGACTTTTCGCACTGCTTCTGGTGCCGGAGTTCTACCTGACGCTGCGCCAACTCGGCACAAAGTTCCATGCAGGCATGGAGGGAGTGACCGCCTCGAAGGAGATGTACGAGATTCTCGACCGTGCTCCGGGCATCCCCGAAGCGGGCTCGAACACCCTGACCGCCGGGGAGGCATCTACGCTACCCATCGTGATCGACAAGCTCTCCTACAGCTTCCCTGGCGGCAAAAAACCGGCACTCGATGGTGTGAGCCTCTCAATCGAGCCTGGCACGGTAACCGCCCTTACCGGGCCGAGCGGCGCGGGCAAAAGCACGCTCTTGAACCTCCTGCTTCGCTTCATCGAACCTTCTGAAGGCGCCATCGCTCTCGGCAGCCGCAGGGTTCGCGAGTTCACTCTCGACTCCTGGTATGAGCATATCGCCTGGGTGCCGCAGCATCCGTTCCTCTTCAACGCCACCATCCGGGAGAACCTCCTGATGGCCCGGCGCAATGCGAACACTCAGGAGCTTGAAAAAGCGCTGAAAGAGGCCGGTCTTCTCGACATGGTGCGCTCGCTGCCCGATGGGCTCGAGACCATGATCGGCGAACAGGGGGCACGACTCAGCGGTGGAGAGGCGCAGCGATTGTCACTCGCCCGAGCCTTCCTCAAGGATGCCCCGGTGCTGTTGCTCGACGAGCCGACCTCGAACACCGACCCCATCCTCGAAGCTCAGCTCCGCAAGGCAATGGAGGTGCTGATGCAGGGCCGAACGGTCATCATGATCGCCCATCGCCTCGAAACCATCCGCAATGCCGACCGCATCGTCGTTCTCGATGAAGGAGGCCTCGTACAGAGCGGCACCCATGATGAACTGATGGCCGATGCGGGTTTCTACCGACAGGCAATCTACTCCTCGATGGAGGAGGTCGCGGCATGAAAACCTTCCTTCGCCTCATCGGCCTCACCCGCCCCTTTGCATGGTGGATGGCGCTGGCCGCCATCATCGGCTTCGCTACCATTGGCAGCGGCATCGGCCTGCTCATGGCATCGGCATGGCTCATCACCACCGCCGCCCTGATTCCGCAGCTCTCAGCGCTGCAAGCGGGCATCACCGGCGTGCGCCTCTTCGGACTCTCTCGCGGCGCCCTGCGTTACGCCGAACGGCTCATTTCGCACAACACCACATTCCGCATCCTCACCCGGCTGCGCATCTGGTTCTACGACGCCGTCGAACCCCTCGCCCCGGCCCGCCTCGCCGCTTACAAGAGTGCCGACCTCCTGAAGCGGATCGTTGACGACATCCAGAGCCTCGAAAACATCTACGCCCGCGTGATCTCGCCGCCAGTAACTGCCGCGCTCGTCACGCTGCTCATCTGGTTCATCGTGGGACACTGGTCAACCGCTGCCGCCGAAGGGGTGCTCACCTGCCAGCTTGCTGCCGGCATCGGCGTCCCTCTTCTGACGGCACGAATCGCCAGAGGCACAGCCCGCAGCATCAACGGCCTCCAGGCTGAGCAACAGCTTCTCGCCGTCGATATCGTGGAGGGCATGGGCGAACTTCGCGTCTTCGGGATGGTTGGCAACTACACCGAACGGCTGCACGAGGCAGAGTCGAAAAAGCTCGCCATGCAGAAAAAAGCATCGCTCATCGAGGGGCTGCATGAGTCGCTGACCGGCATCGCCATGAACGGCGCGGTCATCTGGATTCTCTACTCGATGCTTCCACTGGTAAGAACCGGCGCGGTCAATACCATCACGCTCGCCTCAGTGGTGTTCGGCGTCATGGCCTCCTTCGAGGCCTTCCTGCCGCTCACCGGCGCGGTGCAGAACATCGAAGCCGACGTCCGGGCGGGCGAACGGCTCTTCGAGATCATCGACACCAAACCGGAAATATCCACGCCCGAACACCCGGAACCATTCCCGGAATCGACCGGCATCGAGATCAGAAATCTCGCATTCACCTACCCCGGAAGCAACCGGCCCGCGCTCGACGGCGTGTCGTTCAATGTTCCACAGGGCAGCCGAACGGCCATTGTCGGGCCAAGCGGAGCCGGAAAATCGACCATCACCTCGCTCATGGTGCGCTTCTGGAACCCGGCACAAGGCGCGATTTCAATTGGCGGCAAAAACATCGACCGACTTAACCCGGAAGAGCTGCGCCAGAACGTCGCCGTGGTCTCGCAACGAACGTACCTTTTCGGCCAGAGCATCCGCGAAAACCTCCTGCTCGCCGCGCCCGGTGCAACCGACATTCAGCTCCGCCAGGCACTCACGATGGCCGGACTCGACAGCCTGCAAAGCCGTCTCGACGACTGGGCAGGCCAGCACGGCATGAATCTCAGCGGCGGCGAACGTCAGCGCCTCGCCATCGCCCGCATGATTTTGCAGGACGCTCCGGTGAACCTGCTCGACGAAGCTACAGCCAACCTCGACGCCGTCACCGAAGAGGCCCTGCTCGACACCCTCGAACGCACAAGCGAAGGCCGAACGGTCATGGCCATTACCCACCGCCTCCACCACATGGAGCGCTACGACGATATTGTTGTGCTCTACGAAGGCAAAGTTATCGAACAGGGAAACCACGAAGAGCTGCTTGCAGCAAACGGGTTTTACGCGGGAATGTGGAAGTTGCAGCACAAAGAGTGAATGTAATGTAAGATGTGGATGTAGTGAACTTGGTGGACGTTGTGGACGTTGTGGACG
>JAAXWL010000010.1:4600-39533 GCA_013334975.1 Chlorobiaceae bacterium | reverse complement strand
CAATCAGGCGTTGCAGCCTCGGCTCGCTGCGCTCCCAGACCAGCAGGGTGCGCTGGCGCATGAAATCCTCGTAGTCGAGCTTCAGCTCTTCGAGGCTGGCTCGCGCCACATTGGTGAGCTTGAGTTCCGTTTTCCGCAAGGTTCCCGAAGCCTGACTACCTTCGGCGATGTTCTGCACTCCCGAGCGTGCAGCCTGCACCATCTGGTCATGAGTGCGGCTCTTCTTTTCAACAAACCGGTCACAAAAACGCACCGTTACATCGTACACAAGCTGCGCCAACTGAAAGCTTTTCAGATTGCGGTACCCACCATGAACAGGAATGAGAGGCTCTTTACTTTACTCATTTTCACTTTTGAGGTTACAGTGAATAAAAGCAAACCTGTTGGAAAAGTGGACGTTGTGGACAAGAGAAAAGAAAGAAAATCAACACGGCATCGGGGCTAGGCAATGATCTTGCACTCTCTTACATTGTCCACCAAGTCCACATCTTACATTACATTCACTCTTTTCTTTTTTTCATCACCCTCGAAGTGTCAAAACCTTGCGCCTTCGCCTCTTCGAGCAGCCTGGCATAAAGCGCGGGCTCCATTTGCGGGGTTCTCGCTAAAATCCAGAAGTAGTCGCGGCTGGAGGCCGTGACCATTGCCCAGGAGTAGCTTTCGTGGTCAAGGGCGAATACAATGTAGGGGCCGTAGAATGGGCCGAAAAACGAAACCTTGAGCGAGCCGACATTGGAATCCCCGGAAAATTTGCCTTTGCCTTCGGCGGTTTTCCACTTCTGCTTGTCGGGGTAGTACCCCTTGTTGAGCACCTTCACCATGCCGTCCTCGCGCAGGGTGTAAATGGCCGACACCTGCTCCGATCCGCGCTCGAAGCGGTTGTCGATTCGGGCGATTTCGTACCAGGTACCGAGGTAGCGGTCAAGCTTGAAGTTATCCACTGCCACGATCCCCTCCGGCGCACCAGCGCACCCGGCAAGCGTAACCATCCACAACAGCAAAGGCATTAATAATTTTTTCATCATCGTTCTCCCGTTTGGTTCAGAAATACAACAAAATCCCCGCTTCAGAGTTCCGGGGATAGCCCCGAGTGTTCATATCGAGGGCGCACTGTGTGTGCCCCAACAAGGCTCAGTCAGATCCGAATTATCCGACTGACCGAGGGAATAAACAGTTAGCCACCATTGTTCAGTTCATTCCTGCATAGTTCACCGGGGTATTCGAGTTCTACGGTGGAGTGGTAGATGTCGTGGCGGGCGACAAGGGTGCGTATCTCCTCCTTGATGCTGGTGTATCCTGCGGGATCGAGATCGCTGTCGAGTTCGAGGTGTGCGGTGAAGACGGCGGTGCGCTCTCCGTCGAGCGACCAGAGATGGGCGTGATGCACGCCGCTGACATGTGGCGCCGCCTGTATTTCATCGACGACCTTGTCGAGGCTGATGTCGCGGGGTACGGCTTGCAGGAAGACCGGTACCATTCCTCTGAGGTTTTTGACGACACCCGTGAGGATATACAGGGTGATGAGAAGAGCAAGAATCGGGTCGAGCAAGGGCACATCGATAAAAAGGAGCACGACCGAAACCAGCAGCACGGAGACCCAGCCAAGCACATCTTCGAGCAAATGCAGGGCTATGACACGGGAGTTCATCCCTTTCTGCCCCTTGAGGCGAAGCATGGCAAGCGAGTTGACCGCCACACCGGCAAGGGCAATGGCAACCATGCCTCTTGCATCGGGATGCTCGGGATGGAACAAACGGGGAAGAGCCTGGACGAGCACAAAAAAAGAGCTGCCCAGCATCAGGATGGCACTCACGAGCGCTCCGAAAATGGAGAAGCGCTGGTAGCCGTATGAGTAGCGGCGGTCACCCGCGCGGACTGAGAGCTTTTCGAAGTACCATGCCTGCCCGAGGGCGAAAGAATCACCGAAATCGTGCACGGCGTTGGCCAGAATAGCCGTGCTGTTGGTCATGACGCCACCGACCGCCTCAAGAACGGTGAAGCCAAGATTCATGAAGAAGACTGTCCTTATGCTGCCGACAGCCTGATGGTGGTGATGACCTTTGTGGCTGTGATGATGGTGCCCATGATCGTGGGCGTGATCATGGCGATGTTGATGATGGTGCTCGCTCATCCGGATTGATGTCAGCAATCTGATTGTTCAAACATCAATATAGATAAATCCCCGAAGCCCGGAGACAATTCAGAGCTGAGTCGGCCAACTCAAAAAAAGAGCGAAAAGGCCGCTCGTGCCTTTTCGCTCTTTCTCTTTCAGCTTTTCAAAACGGAGACGACTGCCTCCCGAAGATTCAGACCATAAACATTTCGTGAACCGAATCAACGCCACTCATCACTCCGGTCAGTTCTGCCGGCAGTACCTGCATCTCATAACCGTGAGCGTCATAACCGGTATCGATGATACCTGATTGACCGAGATCGATTTCGGTATATCCCTCACTCATCGATGCAGCCTTCAGCGTAGAGGATGTCGTGTTTACTGACGAAGAGGTAAGCGCAGTGCCTCCCATCGAGGTAGCTGTCGAAGTGATGATGGATTCAAGCTGCTGGAGCGACCAGGCCGATGCAAAGTCGTCTTCCGCAGAAAGCAGCAGGGCTGCCGCGCCCGCAGCGTATGGAGCAGCCATCGAAGTTCCGGTCATGGCCACGTATCCACCGTTCTTGTAGGTACTGTAGATATTCACTCCAGGAGCTTCTATGTAGTCGTAGGGAACCGTTGTTCCGGCGCCATTGCTGTTCGAAGCAATCACAAGGCTGCTGTTGACCGAACCAACCGCTATTCCGCCGACGGTTTGCGCAAGTATAGCCGGATAGGCCGGTGATGGCTTTGAGTCATTACCCGATGCCATACACACGACAACTCCATGATTGATGGCGTAGGTTATGGCGCTGGTGACCGCACCGGAAATTACTCCCCAGGCTCCGAGTGAGAGGTTGATGACATCGGCTCCATTATTGACTGCATACATGATGCCGGCAGCGACGTTGGTAAAAGAGCCGGTACCCGTTGAGCCGAGCACCTTGACCGGCATGATGGTGGCATCATAGGAGACACCGGTCACGCCCGTACCATTACGCAATCCTGCAATGATACCTGCGACATGAGTGCCATGACCGTTGTCATCGATCGCATAACCGTCTTTGTTGACAAAATCGTAACCATAAATATCATCCACATAGCCGTTACCATCATCATCGACACCGTTGCTGGCGATTTCAGCCGTATTCGTCCAGATGTTCCCGGCCAGATCGCTGTGGGTGTAAAGAACGCCGGAATCGACAACCGCAACAACGATGCCCTCACCGGTATAGCCTGCCTGCCATGCATCGGGAGCCTGAACCCTGTTGAGGCCCCAGTCCCATGCACCGTATCCGTCACCATAGAGCGGAGCGTCGCTGATGCTGCTTCCCGTTGCAACCTCAAGCATGGCATCGATATTGAGGAATCCGTGTCCCGAAACCGCACTCCAGGTAGAACCGGCAACCTTGGTCATGAAATCGTAAGTACTTGTACCTGCGTAGCTGTTTGAGGCAAGATCGACCACCGATCCCGCAGCGATGGTCACATAGTAATCTGTGCCAAAACCGAGATTTGCCGTCGGATTGATGGTCAACGTGCTGCCTGAGAAGGTAAGGTTGCTGCTCGATGCCACATTATAACTCTCGACCAGAGTCCCCGTCGCTGAGCCTGCATGAATCTCGATCACACCGCTGCCGGCCATAACCGATTCACTGAAGGTTATCGTGATGTTGGCGTCAGCGTTGACTCTGGCGCCACCGTCAACCGGGTTGAAGCTAAGAACGGTCGGCGCCGTCGTATCGAGAGTAACACTCATGGTTGAAACAGAACCGGATGAAAGTACGGAACCGGATGTTGTCGGCAGGGAAGAACCGGCAACCGATGATGCGCCGGTTTTTCCGGTTGCAAAGGCGCTTAAGGCGCCGTCTGCCATAAAATCGGATATATCAGCATGATTGTTGAAGTTGTTCAGACTGTTTTCAAAGAAAACAGCGCCGTTTCCTGCTGCAAAATTGGAAAAGCCAGCATCATCCTGATCGGAATTGTTGACCGCACGAAACAGTCTTGACCCTTGTAACGTAACATTGCCAGTCATGGTCGTAAGATTTTGCATAGTTTTAAAAATAAAGTATACACACGATATTACGCTTTTATACAAAAAAAACAAATTATTTTCTTTCTCATGGCAGAAATTAACAAAAAGTTTGCAAGAGAATCTGTTAAGAGTACAATTTGAGTATGTTAATAAAAATACGCCCTTCACCATGCAGAAATAATCAGGAAAAAACCGAAAAACATTATTTTGTACTTTGGCTCAAAGCGCTGACTGGCGTCAAGGCTATCAGGAACACGTTACCAGACTTTACCTTCGATGAGTGACCAAACAGCTTGTCCATGATGAAATCCTCTCTCGAAGCTCAGGGAACAGACTATTATCCCCTTCATGAACGACGCCTCCGGGATCATACCCTGCTGCTTTCGGCAACCCTGCTGTTCTGTGTTGCCTCGTTTTTCCTGTTTGACAGAGCGCTGACACTCAGTTTTCAACCACTGAACCACGGCCTTTGGCGTGCATTCTGGAAAGCAGTAACTCTGGCGGGTCAATCCGAATGGTATCTGATCGGCGGACTCGTCGTGTACGCTTGGTTCCGCAAACGGAACAGGGAAAAAGCGAAGAGCGGACTTTTCCTCTTCAGCACGGTCGCCGTCTCCGGAATCCTGGCGGACATCTTCAAGTTCATCCTCGGAAGAGCCCGACCAAAACTGTTCCTGCAACAAGGTATCTTTGGTTTTGAGCCCTTTCAGGGCCACATCGAACATGCATGGACCTCGTTTCCCTCTGGCCATTCAGCCACGGCCCTGAGTGTGGCCCTGACGCTCTCACTCCTTTTTCCCCGCTTGCGTCCGGTGTTCATCGTCACGGCCATGCTGGTTGCGGCAAGTCGTGTCGTGCTCTGCCAGCATTACCTCAGCGATGTGGCCGCAGGATCGGTGCTCGGCGTCATGACGGTCACCCTTCTGTATCAGCACTATTTCCGGTTCGCTTGCGACAAAACATCCACTCATCTGCCCGAACGATTTCAAACGCTCTTTCCAAAAGGCTTTCGATGACACACCTGTCGAATCATCAGGGCAGAGTTCTGCTGCCTGCAGCGCTTGCCCTACTCGTGTTCCTGAGTTTTTTTGCAGGCTTGGGGTCAGGCCCGCTTTTCGATGTCGATGAAGGGGCATTCAGCGAAGCCACCCGGGAGATGCTCGTTTCCGGAAATTATCTGACCACCTGGCTGAACGGAGAGCTCAGATTCGACAAACCAATCCTGATCTACTGGCTGCAACTGCTTTCAGTAAAGAGTTTCGGCATCAGCGAATTCGCATTCCGGCTACCATCGGCTCTGGCTGCGGCATGCTGGGCAGCGACGCTGTTCCTGTTCGTTCGTCGTGAACGTAACGAAGAAGAGGCACTCTTCTCCACAGCACTTCTCGCCCTTTCCCTGCAGGTCAGCATTATCGCCAAGGCGGCTATCGCCGATGCCTTGCTCAACCTCTGCCTCGCCGTCACCCTGACGGCCATTTTCCGGTACTGGCGCACCAGGCGAAACTCATCGATCTATGTCGCCTTTGCGGCCATGGGATTCGGCATGCTCGATAAAGGGCCAGTCGCCATCCTGATTCCGGTAGCCGTTTCGCTCCTCTTTTTCCTTGTGCAAAAAGAGTTGAAAGCGTGGTTAAGGGCTGTCCTGAATCCGACGGCTATCGCTCTGTTTCTGGCAATAGCCCTCCCCTGGTATCTCCTCGAGTACCAAGATCAGGGAGAGGCTTTCATTAACGGCTTTTTTCTGAAGCACAATCTTGGACGCTTTCACGGGTCGATGGAAGGGCACTCGGGCTCGCCGTTCTACTACCTGCCTGTGGTGCTGATCGGCATCATGCCCTCAACCGGGCTCCTCCTGACGGCCATCAAAAACCTCCGTCATCGCCTCGCCGATCCGCTCTACCGCTTCTGCCTGATCTGGTTCGGTTTCGTCTTCCTCTTTTTTTCCCTTTCGGGCACCAAACTGCCTCACTACATGATCTATGGCTATACGCCACTCTTCATCATCCTCGGCGCTGAGCTTGCGAAAACAAAAAAACCGTGGCTGCTCGCCCTCTGGCCGGCAGTCTTGCTGCTGCTCCTTGCCGCCCTGCCCCTTGCGCTTGAAAAGGTGATGCCGTCGATCGAAAACCTCTTCATACGGGCACAGCTCCATGGATTACTTGAACAGATGGCCGCCAGCAGGTTTTCGCTGCTCATGACCGGAGCGGCCTTACTCTGCATAATTCTGCAAACGATTCCGGCTCTCGCCCCATCGCTGCGTTTCATCGCAGGCGGGGCTCTTCTGACCTTTTCGTTCAATTTCATCGCCATGCCCATTGCGGCAAACGTCATGCAGGCACCCGTCAGGGAGGCCGCGTTACTTGCAAGGAAAGAGGGACTCAAGGTGGTGATGTGGAAAGTCTTTTACCCCTCTTTTTTAGTATATTCGGGTTCTTTTGCCGAACGACGTCACCCCAAACCAGGTGATGTGGTGCTGACAACCATCGACAGGCTCGACAAGCTCGGACCGATCAAGATGCTGTACGGCAGATATGGAATAATCCTGGCTCGAATGCCGGAGCAACAAAAACCCTGATGAAACTCTCTGTCGTCATACCGATCATGAACGAGGCCGAAAGCATCAAACCGCTTTTCGATGCCCTTCTCACTTCGCTTGACGGTATCGATCATGAAATCATATTGGTCGATGATGGTTCGACGGACTCGACGGTCGCCGAAATCGAGCGATACTCCACACCGAACAGCCGGCTGGTGGTGCTGAACAAAAACTACGGCCAGACGACCGCCATGTCTGCCGGCATCGACCAGTCAAACGGCGAACTGATCGCCACAATGGACGGTGACCTGCAGAATGATCCTGCTGACATTCCCATGATGATCCGCCATCTTGAATCGAAAAGGCTCGATGTGGTGGCTGGACGACGTGTCGGACGACAGGATGGCATGATACTACGCAAAATACCGAGTAAAATCGCCAATGCAATCATCAGAAACATGACCAACGTGCATATCCATGATTACGGCTGCACCCTGAAGGTTTTCAAGCGTGACGTTGCCAGAAATCTCGGACTGTACGGTGAACTGCACCGTTTCATTCCCGTTCTCGTTCAGCTTTACGGAGCAAGAATGGAGGAGGTTGATGTCCGCCACCATGCCAGAAAATTCGGCAAATCGAAATATGGCATCGGAAGAACGCTCAAAGTGCTGAGCGATCTGCTTTTCATGGTCTTTTTCCAGAAATACGCCCAGAAGCCGATGCATCTGTTCGGTTCACTTGGTTTTATCACCCTGTTTATCGGAACCGGTATCGACGCCTATCTGCTTGCCCTGAAAATTCTTGGCCAGAAAATCGGCGGACGTCCCCTCCTGAGCCTCGGCGTCATTCTGACCGTCATCGGCATTCAGCTGATCACCACAGGATTCATCGCCGAGTTCATCATGCGGACCTATTACGAATCGCAGAACAAGAAACCCTATATCATCAGACAGATCGTTGACAAAACAAAGTAGCTCCGTCAGAAACAAAATCCTCAAGACGCTCTTCCAGATTGTACTCACTGTGGCCGCACTGGCCATCGTGCTCAGCAAAACAGATCCGGCAAAGTTGATGGAAATCATGCGTCATGCCAATCCGTGGCACCTCATGGGGGCAATGCTCTTCTTCAACATCTCCAAGATCGTCAATGCCCTGCGTTTGAATCGCTTTTTCACAACCATCGGCCTGCGACTCTCCCCCTGGTACAACCTGAAACTCTACTACCTGGGCATGTTCTACAACCTCTTCCTGCCCGGGGGTATCGGAGGCGACGGATACAAAATTTATGTCCTGACCAAAAATCATGGACTGACGATGGTCAATGTCTTCAATGCGGTCTTCTGGGACAGGGTCAGCGGCATCTTTGCTCTCGTCTTTCTTTCAGCGATGCTGATTATACCGAGCTCCTTCGCGACGCTCTACCCTGTGGAAATGCTCTGGATATGGCTGATTGCCGGCCTATCCTATCCCCTTTCGCTGTTGCTGACCAGACTCTTCTATCGGCAGTTCCTGTCTGTATTCCTCGTCACAGCCGCTGAATCCGTGATCATCCAGGCGACCCAGGTCATCGCAGCCTGGTTCATCCTCATGGCTCTTTCGGCCACATCGCACCAGATCGACTATCTCGCCATTTTCCTCATTTCAAGCGTCGCAACCATTCTACCGCTCACCATCGGCGGTGCCGGAGCAAGGGAAGTCACCTTTTTGTACGCGCTCAACCACCTGGGACTCGACGTCAATACCGGAGTAGCCCTGTCTCTGATCTTTTTTGCTGTTTCAGCGCTCTCTTCGCTCGCAGGAATTCTGTCAAAAATCCGGCACGAAAAAAGTGAGGAAGAGGTCGGAGTGGATCAGTGCAAAAAGTGGAAATAGCGGGAGAAGAGGAGTGAGTGGACAATGTGAGAGAAGAGTGACTGGGAGAAGGGGGTTCGGAAAATCTTTTTTTGTCCACAAAGTCCACTTCTGTCGTGTCAAGTTTAAACTGACGTATTTTTTTAAGCAATTGATTTATCCAAATCCAAATCGGTATCGGTATCGAAATCGATTATTTATGTAAAAACAGAAAACCGGTTTCTGGCTGTATCTGTTTATTTATCAGATGGTTATGACAATAAGTTATAATGATCAGTGAGTTTTTCTTTAGCCTGTTCAAGTGGGACCCGATACCGATTTCGATTTTTCAACTATCAACTATCCATTACTTCCATATCTTTCAGGCGAAGCTGAATGTATTCCCGGCCGTTCCACTGTTTGCGTTCCGGAACGCAGACCAGACGCAACGGAGCCGGGGTGCCTTCGAAGCGCTCGAGATCGGTGAAAATATCGGGACGATCGAAACCGATCACCTCACAGGAGATTCCCCTATCACCCTGTACCATAAATTTGACGTGCCTTTCCCGGAGCATTTTTGGTCTACCAACAAGACGGCATCCGTTCAGAACGAACAGCGGCTCCCTGTTGCCAAAACCGAACGGTGAAAACTGTTCGAGCACCTTGAGAAAATTCGGGGTGATCTCGCCTATTGACAGCTCGGCATCAATCAGCAACTCTTTCTGCCGCATCTCGACAGGCAGCAGTTCACGGCATACCTCGTCGAACCTTTTCCTGAAAGGGGCAAGATTTTCCGGCCTGAGCGTAAGACCTGCTGCCTGGTGGTGACCACCGAACTGTTCAAGGTGATCGCTGCACTCCTGAAGAACATCATAAATATTCAGACTATCGACACTCCTGACTGAACCTTTGATCAGACCGTTAATTCGCCCCATCACAACAGAGGGCAAACGATATTTGTCGAGAAGCTTCGAGGCGACGATTCCAAGAACCCCCAGATGCCACTCTTCGTCGTACAGGACGATCGAAGAGCAGAAACTCGCACAGTGACCTGCCACCATGGATTCGGCTTTCGTTGTGATTGCCGCATCGATTTCGCGTCGCCGGGTATTCAAACCCTCCAGCTCGACCGCATGGCGGCTAGCCGACTCCTTATCAGACGAGAGCAACCATTGCATAGCGGCATCAGCTGACTCCATCCTGCCGGCAGCATTGATCCGGGGAGCAACACCAAACGTGATATGCATCATGCCAAAATCAGCCGGAAGCACTTTCATGAACACCGCCATCGCCGACAGGCTCTCTCGTGGTAAACGCCGCATCAGCTCGAGCCCTTCCCGAAGATAGAGACGATTCTCCCCTTGCAGGGAAACCAGGTCAGCAGCAGTCGCAATGGCCACGAAATCGAGATATTTCATCCAGCGTTCGCCACTCTCGCCCCTTTTCATGACCATGGCCTGCATGAACTTCAGAGCAACTCCACAGCCGCAAAGATCCCTGAAAGGATAGCCGCATCCCTCGACTTTCGGGTTGATAATGGCATAGACTTCCGGAAGCTCCCCGGCCTCATGATGATCGCAGATGATGAGATCGATACCGGCAGCGGCGCACCATCCGGCCTCCCTGACCGCACGGATACCACAATCAACGGTGATAATCAGCGAAACACCCTTTTCGGCAGCCTGGTCGATGCCTGCTTTTGAGAGACCGTACCCTTCGCTGAAGCGGTCGTTGATGTAATGACTGACATCGGCTCCAAGTTCGCGAAGAAAAAGGGAGAGCATCGCCGTTCCTGTCGTGCCATCCACATCATAATCACCATAAATCATAATCTTTTCGCCTTTCGAAACCGCTATCGACACTCGCTCGACGGCACGCTCCATCTGGTTGAACAGAAAAGGGGAGGGTATCTCTTCAAGCGATGGACGAAAAAAATGACGAGCCGCCTCGAAGCTGGAGATGCCCCGATTGCATAACGCAGCAGCAATGGGTGCGCTGACGTTGATTGCGGCTGAAAGCCCCCGAACCAGAGTCTGCTCAGGATCGAGACGGGTCCAACGATATCGTTTCATGAAAGAAGTCTTGAATCGGGAATACGGGTCGGTGAATGTACAGGATATTTAATCCGTTTCCTCAGAAATAATTCCTGACCGCCACCCCACGGTACTCTCCATTGGAATAGCCTTGAAAATACCCTAAATTGAAAGTTGTCTCTCTTATAATCATGACACCGGCTTCAGGGCAGTTTCGTCATGCATGAACCCCCTGATCCGCTTGGATGGACCCAATCACCTTGAACGATCCTGCAATGAACAAGCTCACCACCATCGAAAGCCATTTTCTGCAACAGCAGAAGCTCTATCCCGAAGTCAACGCCGAAGTGATCGATCTTCTGCACGACGTCGCCTTTGCGGCCAAACTGGTGCGGCGCGAAGTCGTGCGAGCGGGTCTGGCCGACATCCTCGGTCTGACCGGATCGACCAACGTACAGGGTGAAGAGGTCAAAAAGCTCGATCTGTTCGCCAACGAAAAGATCATCTGCGCCATCGGCCAGCACGGACGTTTCGCCATCATGGGTTCAGAGGAGAACGACAGCATCATCATCCCCCCGAAAAACGAAACGGGCAACTACGCACTGCTTTTCGACCCTCTCGACGGCTCATCGAACATCGACGTCAACGTGAGCGTAGGGACCATCTTCTCGATCTACCGTATCAAGAGTGAAGACCCCGGCAATGCAAGCCTCGCCGACTGCCTGCAAAGTGGCGCAGAACAGGTCGCCGCCGGTTACGTCATCTACGGCTCCTCTGTGGTGATGGTCTACACCACCGGTCACGGAGTACACGGCTTCACCTACGACCCGACCATCGGCGAGTTCCTGCTCTCTCACGAGAACATCATCACACCGGAAAGAGGGAAATACTATTCGGCCAATGAAGGCTCATGGGCGCAGCTCAACGACGGCACCAAGCGCTTCCTCGACTACCTCAAGGAGGAAGATGCCGAAACGGGCAGGCCATACAGCACCCGCTACATCGGCTCACTCGTGGCGGACTTCCACCGCAACCTGCTTACCGGCGGCGTCTTTGTCTATCCGGCCACCAAAAAGCACAAACAGGGCAAACTCAGGCTCATGTACGAAGCCAACCCACTCTCATTCATCTGCGAGCAGGCCGGAGGCCGCGCCACGGATGGAGAGCGCAGAATTCTGGATATCGTACCCGAAGAGCTGCACCAGCGCACCCCGCTCTACATCGGCAGCAAGGAGGACGTGCTCGTCGCCGAAGAGTTCGAGCAGGGAAAGAGGTGAAAGAAATGATAATCGATCACTCTGCATGAACACGTTTCAACATCCTTTGGCGGAGGTCTTTGGATTCCCGGTAACAGACACCTCCGCCAAAGCGGAACGATACCGCACGCATCGGCTTTGCACTTTCAACAAAAAGTACCGAACTGCACGAAAGACAAAGCAAAAAACCCGCTTAGCGTATGCAGTATTTTACAGAACGACAAACCGGTCATTACCTGTCCTGTCCGTTTTCGTGAAGAGTGGCTTATTACTGAAGATGCCGCCTCTTTCTTTTTTGATAACGATATCCGCTGGAGTTCACTGACAGAAGTCCGTCTGAACGGCGCTGCCGGCAAATCAGCTGGCAACATCGCTATCGTTCTTGTCGCATATGACAATGATGGGAAAGTCACCGATTTCGGAGCGCTTGAAATTCAGGCAGTCTATATTTCTGGAAATATCAGAGACCCTTTCGAGTTCTATATGAATGACACTAAATCTCGTGCTTTCATGGACTGGACAAACCAGCCGAATTATCCACGACCCGATTTTCTGTCATCGTCACGAAAAAGGTTAGCGCCTCAACTTCTTTTCAAAGGTGGAATTTTGCACTCATGGAGAAAAAAGATAGGAGTCGCCATAAACAAATGTTTCTTTGATACGCTTCCTGTGCTGAAAAAGGTTGATAAAAAAGATGCCGACATAGCATGGTTCATCTACGATCTCGACCCCGTTTCAGATGGAATATCGGAACGGGATCAACTCGTTAAAACCGATGTCGTCTATACCGAATTCGAACCTGCCCTGCTGACAATCACGACAGCGATTCCTGGCAGTATAGAAAATTTTATCCGTCTGCTTCAGGAAAAACTCGACGAACATCTTGAAACGCCACCGATAAACAAGACGCTTGACAAACCATTCTGATATGAACGCAACACGACAGGAATTCTTGTTTCCAGAATTCTATGCAAAACCTGTTCGCCAGAAACCGGTGAATGTCGCCTCGATTCCTCAACGAAGTCCATTCCGGTATCCCGGCGGGAAAACATGGTTCGTACCGACATTCAGAGACTGGCTTTTACAACAAACGCATAAACCATCGACGCTTGTCGAACCATTTGCAGGAGGCGGAATCATCAGTTTGACGGCTCTTTTCGAGAACCTTGTCGAAACGGCAGTCATGGTTCAGTCTGGCAAACGATTGTTGACGGCAATGCCCGATGGCTGGCGCAGCGAATTGTTAACTTCGTTCTGACAAAAGAAACGTTAACGGTTGAACTTTCAAAAACCGATTGTGATCTCAAGGAAAAAGCATTTCAAACCATTCTGAAAAATCGAACATCACATGGCGGCATTCTTGCCAACGGATCGGGTTTGCTCAGGCATGGTGAAAATGGTAAAGGTATTCGTTCGCGCTGGTATCCACAAACGTTAGCCAAACGATTTTCGGCAATCGATCATATTTCAGACAAAATCTCTTTCCAGCAAAGTGATGGCCTTGCGGTTATGAAAGAATTTTTAAATCGTCAGGATGTACTATTTTTCATTGATCCACCGTATACTGCTGGTGGAAAAAAAGCAGGCAAACGGCTGTATCGCTATTCTGAAATCGATCACGAACAACTGTTCAAACTATGCAAATCTGTTGCCGGTGATTTTCTCATGACCTACGATAACGCTGAAGAGGTCAAGCAACTTGCAAGACAGCACGATTTCCAGATGAGGCTCATTCCCATGACCAATACGCACAACGCGACGATGGAAGAACTCGTTATCGGAAAAAATCTTGACTGGATGGATCGATACCAGATGGTTCACGAACCAGCATAAAGCTATTCCACTTAAAGCTTTTTGACGAACAAGCCCATGATTACCCCTGCGGCACTTTCTCGAACTCGGGATAGAATATCCTTTCGATCCCCACCGCTTTGCCGGTTGAAACGTCGAGGGTGAGTAGGACGGCGGAAAGGTGGACATCGTCGGTGGCGCATTCGTATTTGTGCGGGGTCTGGTAGAGCATCCGGTCAACCGCTGATTTGACCTGCATACCGATGACCGACTGGTGAGGACCAGTCATGCCAACATCGGTGAGGTAAGCCGTCCCTTTGGGGAAGATGCGTTCATCGGCGGTCTGCACATGGGTGTGGGTGCCGATGATCGCAGACACCTTGCCATCGAGATACCAGGCCATGGAGAGCTTCTCGGCTGTCGCCTCTGCATGAAAATCGACCACGACCAGCGATGACTGCTCTTTGGTCTGCTTGATGACCCAGTCCGCCGTGCGGAAAGGGCAGTCGATCGGATACATGAAGGTTCGACCCTGGAGGTTGAGCACGGTAATGTTACCCAGACCACGTGGAAGCCTGTAAACACCATACCCTTTGCCGTAGGTTCCTTTGGGATAGTTCTGCGGCCTGAGCACCCGGTCATGGGTTTTGAGCGTATCAAAAAAATTGAAGTTATTCCAGGTATGGTTACCGCCGGTCACGACATCAACGCCGGCATCGAGCATCTGATTCAGCGCCTCAAGGCTCATGCCTTTGCCGTTATGGGCATTCTCGCCGTTGCAGATGACGAAATCAACCTCGTATTTTGAGATGAATCCCTTGAGCATCCGGCTGACCATCTGCAGGCCGGGATTTCCGACAACGTCGCCGATAAAAAAAATGTTGACTGTTTTAGCTGACATGACAAAAAACGAAAAAAGTTACCGGCAAGTGAAAAAATGATATGCAAAGGTACGCAATGAGGCGCTCATTCCGAAAAAAGATTCCAGGTGTCGATCCACCCTCCGAACAGAAGAATCAATTCTGAAGCCAATGACAATTTCGATTTCGATAACAATTTCGATACATCATAAGGCACCCTCTTGCCGTCTGTAACGATGAGCTGATAACAGATTACCTTTATGACCTTTAACCGGAACAACCCGATGCTGACATTCTTGCACTCCGGAGTTCTGCGCATCATCGGCGTCGCTGCCACCGTATCGATTTTCCTCTTGCTGCTGACACTCCTCGGCCTCTTGAGCGATACCGGCCGGGTCTCCACAGAAGCGGAAACACAGGCAAGGGCAGAGCTTGCCCGGTATCTCGACACCCACCCCGACCAGAGAGCCCGTACGCTTGCCGTTGTGGATTACCGTAAACCATCATGGACGAAACGGATGGTGATCATCGACCTGCAAAGCGGATTTCGGTCGTTTTACCGGGTAGCACACGGAAAAAACAGCGGGGAGCGGTTCGCCATCCGCTTCTCCGATGTACCTGAGTCGAACATGAGCAGTCTGGGGCTCTTCCGGGTCACCAGAGTGTACTTCGGAGATCATGGCCGGTCACTGCGGCTTGAGGGGCTCGATTCGCTTCGTAACGGTAATGCCGCCCTGCGGGACATCGTATTGCACTCTGCCGGGTATGTCTCGATCCGGTATATCCTGCTGAATCTTCTTACCGGTTATGGACCGATGATCGGACGGAGCAGCGGTTGTTTCGCCGTTTCGCGAAAAGACATCGGCGAGGTGGCGGGGAAGCTGGTGGACGGCGGATTCATCTATGCGTGGGTGGGGTCAAACGATAACGCCTGCAAATAACGAAGCCCGGCGATGAACCGGGCTTCGTTGATACGATGTGCTGCCTTTTTAGCAATCACATGGCTTCGATGATCGCGTTGAGCGTGCCGCTCGGACGCATGGCTCTTGTGGTTTTGACCTCATCGGGCTGGTAGTAGCCACCCATATCGACCGGGCTGCCCTGTGCAGCAATCAGCTCGGCATCAATCAATTGAGCTTTCTCAGCAAAAGCGCTGGCTACACCAGCAAAACGCGCCTGCATCTCAGCATCGGCATCCTGCGCGGCAATCGCCTCAGCCCAGTAGAGCGCCAGGTAGAAGTGGCTGCCACGG
Source organism: Chlorobiaceae bacterium (assembly GCA_013334975.1). GTDB lineage: Bacteria > Bacteroidota > Chlorobiia > Chlorobiales > Chlorobiaceae > Chlorobaculum. The sequence continues at coordinate 23,845 of JAAXWL010000010.1, read as the reverse complement.
TTGTCGATCTGGCCGACTTTACGGGCAGGGGACTTCTGGTTGTCAAGAAACTTGCCGATAGCCTTGTCGAGCGTGTCGGCAAGCACCTGGGCTTTCGGGTTGCTGAAGGTCTGGGCCAGATGCTCCAGCGATGCGGCCAGAGCCGAGAACTCGCCAAGTGAATCCCAGCGGAGGTACCCCTCTTTCTGGAACTGCTGCACGTGCTTGGGTGCCGAACCGCCTGCACCGGTTTCAAACAGGCCGCCACCATTGAGCAGCGGAACGATCGAGAGCATCTTGGCGCTGGTGCCAAGTTCGATGATCGGGAACAGGTCGGTCAGGTAGTCACGAAGCACGTTGCCGGTAACCGAAATGGTGTCATCTCCTTTACGAATACGACCCAGGGTGAAGCTCATGGCTTCGACAGGCGGCAGGATTCTGATGTCAAGACCGGCGGTGTCGTGCTCTTTGAGGTACTCATTGACCTTGGCGATAATCTGGCTGTCGTGGGCGCGGTTGCTGTCGAGCCAGAAAATGGCCGGAGCGCCGGTAGCCTTGGCACGACGGACGGCCAGCTTCACCCAGTCGCGGATCGGAGCATCCTTGGCCTGACACATACGGAAGATGTCGCCGGTCTCAACCCTCTGCGTCATCAGCACCGAACCTTCGGCATCGACCACGCGGATCACGCCGTCTCCCGGAGCCATGAATGTCTTGTCGTGCGAACCGTACTCTTCTGCCTTCTGGGCCATCAGGCCGACGTTCGGCACACTGCCGATGGTCGCCGGATCGAACGCACCGTTCCTGCGGCAGTCGTCCACGATTTCGCGGTAAATGGTGGCGTAGCAGCGGTCGGGAATCACGGCCTTGCAGTCATGCAGCTTGCCATCAGGACCCCACATCTTGCCGCCGTCACGCACGACAACCGGCATGGAAGCGTCAATAATGATATCATTCGGCACATGCAGGTTGGTGATACCCTTGTCAGAATCGACCATCGCCAGAGCAGGCTGCTTTCCGTACACCGCCTGGATGTCGGCCTCGATCTCGGCGCGTTTCTCTTCCGGCAGCGACTGGATTTTCGAATAGAGATCGCCAAGACCATTGTTGAGGTTGACGCCAAGTTCGGAGAAAAGTGCAGCATGTTTTTCAAGTACATCCTTGTAGAACACCGATACGGCATGACCGAACATGACCGGATCGGAAATCTTCATCATGGTGGCCTTCAGGTGCAGCGACAAAAGCACACCCTTCTCTTTTGCATCCTTGATCTGGGCTGCATAGAACTCGCGGAGCTGGCGGACATTCATAACCGAGGAGTCGATCACTTCACCAGCCTTCAGCGCCGTCTTCTCCTTGAGCACCTTCACCTCATTGGCGCCACTGACATACTCGATCCTGACCGTGGTCTCGGCAGGTACGGTCACAGACTGCTCGCTGCCATAGAAATCGCCCTCGGTCATGTGGGAGACGTGAGCCTTCGAATCGACGCTCCATGCGTACATCTTGTGCGGGTGCTTCCGGGCGTATGCCTTCACCGAGAGCGGAGCACGACGGTCAGAGTTGCCTTCACGCAGAACCGGGTTGACGGCACTGCCGAGAACCTTGGCATAACGAAGGTTAACGGCCTTCTCTTCATCATTGGCTGGCACTTCCGGATAGTCAGGCACATTGAAGCCGTGCTCCTGAAGCTCCCTGATAGCCGCCTTGAGCTGAGGAATCGATGCGCTGATGTTCGGCAGCTTGATGATGTTGGCTTCAGGCTTGAGTGCCAGCTCGCCAAGTTCGCTGAGGTAATCGGGAATCCTCTGGCTTTCGGTCAGGTTTTCAGGGAAGTTGGCGATGATCCTTCCTGCAAGGGAGATATCTTTCGATTCAACTTCGACACCGGTACCACGAGCGAAGGCCTGGATGATCGGAAGCAGCGAATAGGTCGCCAGAGCTGGCGCCTCGTCGATCTTGGTGTAGATGATGGTCGATTTGCTTGACATATCGTTGCTATTTTGGTCTTTTGGTTATGAATTGACTGCAATGAAAACGAAAACCGTACACCCCGACCAGGAGTCAGACTCTCCCCTGTCAGTAAAATTAAAGGCCGTTCTATCCGACTCCCGATAAAAAAAGGGAAATCAAAAGCCAATCTGTCGATGCACCTGACGTGCAGAAAAAAAGGTGTCGCTTTTCCAGTCGTGTCAGGTCGCCCGGTAAAAGGCAAACCTGTCCTGTACCGGTACAGAATGAAATGAACCGGTTCAACTGGCAGCTATGGTATGAAATAAGCCGGGAGACCGGCGGTAACCGGTACTCCCTTGACGATCAACTGGCTGGATGACGGTTATCGAGACCGACCTTCTCGGCAAGCTCTTTGTCATGAAGCACTTCATGAGCGAGCTTGATCATAGGAATGGTCGCGCCCATGGAGCTGTAACCGCCGTCATGGAAAAGATTCTGCATGGTCACCTTACGCGACAGATCGCTGAGCAGCGTCATGGTGTACTCTGCGCACTCCTCGGCACTGGCGTTACCGAGCGGTGACATCAGATCGCTGTATTCGTACATCTTCTCGAAACCAGGAATCCCGCTGCCAGCCTTTGTGTAGGTCGGACTCTGTGATATGGTGTTGATCCTTATGCCGCGGCCAGCCAGTCTTGGGCCGTAACTGCGGGCAATCGATTCAAGCAACGACTTGGCGTCACCCATATCGGAGTAGGTCCAGTAGTTACGCTGCGATGCAATATAGGAGAGCGCTATAATGCTTCCGCCGTCATTGATGGCGTCGTTCTTCAGCGCATAGGAAACCAACCTGTGGAACGAGATACCGGAAACATCGAGCGTCCTCATGAACCATTCATAATTCAGCTCTTCGTATGGAAGCTGTTTGCGGATGTTCTGCGACATGCCGATCGAGTGCACGATGAAATCGACGGAGCCCATCTTCTCCTTGAGCTCCCTGAAACAGTTATCGACATCCTCGTTTTTGGAAGCATCGCAAATCAGAACAGGAGCATCACCGCAAAGATCGGCAAGTTCCTGGAGATTGCCGAAGCGAATTGCCGTCGCGACGTTGGACAGGGCGATCTCGGCGCCTTCACGGTAAGCGTGCAGCGCAATCTGCCAACCGATGCTGCTCTCATCGAGAGGACCGAAAACAATTCCTTTTTTCCCTTTCAGAAGACCATAGTGCGCTTTCTCAGGCATGGTATAATCTTATACTTTTCAGAAAATAAGGGTAGTTGTACCCCTTTGATGATCATTTCAAAGCAGTCAAGATACAAGTTTCCGGTGAATAGTTAAACAGTTACCGGTAAAATTTCCATCCTGAACCTAAAGCACGCCTTCCGCCAGGCTTCTCCGTAATCGACAAAAGACCGTAAAGAGCCGAACCATCAGTGCGCGCCGGTTGGTCTGCATTTCCAGTACGCCCTGACATCATATCTTCAGGCGACGCATGGAGCGCAGCTTGTCGAGCACATTCTTGTTGACGTTCAGCTCCATGCTTCCCTTTTCAACAGGAATCTCCTTGAAAACGACCCTGAGAGTATTGTCTTCCCTGATGAAGCGCTCCATATCGAGGCTGTACAGCGCCCTGGGCAGGGTGATGATCCGCTGGGCCCGATCGACCGTCACGATCATGTCGGTACCCATTCGCTCTACCGACACATCTTCGGCATCACTAAGGAACGGAATCCTGATACAGAGAATCTCCCTATGGTCAGTCGTGACCTGATTTTTCTGGCTCTCGATCCAGAAGTTTTTTCCCGAATAGAAGATACGATCGGGCTCCTGGTCACCGAACACCAACTGGCTGATGCTGTAAAGCGCATCCGCACCGATCGGTTCGGTACGCTGGAGGTGACATCTGAATACCGGAGTCGGATAGAAGGAGTTATCGATCTCCATGAGGTAACGGCTGTGCAGGTCTGCCCAGAACTCGAAATACTCTCCAACCGTACGCGAGGTAGGCAGAATCTTGTTGATCACGATACCATCGATATTGATGCCATAGAGATGGACAAAGGTATAGGCACGCTTGGTCTCGAGAATCGAAAGCTTCTCGGGGTTCAGCACCAGCCTGAAGGTCACCTCGGGACTCAGGATAAAGCGGTTGATATCCTCCATCTGCTTGAGCAGCACATTGACCTCGTTGAAAAAGTCGTCATCCGGAATGTTATTGCCACTGAGTGGACGTGCAAGCGAAGACATGCTCTTGTAGAGCTTGAAAAACTGCTTGCCCATATTGCCACCGATGATGATCTCCGGATAGGCAAGCAAACGCAGAGTGTTACCGGTCGGCGAGGTATCGAGCACGACGACGTCCCAGTTGCCGGACTGCGATTCGTCAAGCAGGCGGGAAAGAGCGAATATCTCGTCGAGACCAGGCTGGGTGGTCAACTCGGAGGCCATACCGCTGTCGATCCCCTGGTTCTTGTATGACGAAGAGACGAATTTCTGAAAACCCGACATATTCTTCTTCAGCTCGTAGATAGTATCGACTTCGAGACCATACAGGTTCTTTTCGATCCTGAGCGGATCGTTCCTTCCTATCTGGACATCGAAGACATCCGAGAGAGAATGGGCTGGATCTGAAGACATGATCAGCACCCGTTTGCCCTGTCGGGCAAGAGCGACTGCCGTCGATGAAGAGATGGTGGTTTTACCCGTCCCCCCTTTACCGGAATAAATGATGACCCTCGGAAGAGACTGGTTTTCGGTTAAATCCCTCGACAGCATGCGGTAGACTCCTTTTAAGCGAGCTGAAAAGTGAGAACGACAGAAACAACCTGTGAAGTTACCATTTTTATGAGAACTTTATCAAAAAACGACCACTCTGTCAGGTGATCGTATGATAATGAAGACAATTCGAGTCTTGCAGACTGAACAGATTCAAAGAAAGCGCTGCTGACAAGAGTGCTCCTGATCAGAAAACAACCGGAAAAACACTTCACCGGTTTCCAATACCGACCTGATCAGAATACTGTATTTTCACCAATCTCAAAACCTAAAAAAAGCAATATTACAGCATTTACTCTCTAAGCAGCACCCAAAAGAATCGACGATTTTATGATGTAATCACACCAAACAAGAAGCGGAAATCGCGCCACTAAAATCAGGACTGTCAGAAACACATAAATATAATCATCTATTTTACAATATGTTATATCATAATATACTTCACTGGTTGAACACCCTGCATTCTGTTTGAATACAAGTCAAAATTGTTAACTTTATCCTGAAAGAAAACGGAACGCATTTTTAAGCAGGGTTCCCGACAAAGAGCAGAAATGACCGGATTCGGCGGTTATTTCTCCGGAAACAAAAAAAACGTACAATGTATAAAATCCGTCTTTGCTTTACCCGAAATTGAAGATATCCAGCGTAAACCAGGACATGCTGTTCCTGATTGATCGTTGAAAGATTCACTAAACCAAGAGTTACCTTTCAGTCAATGCTTGATTTTCCACGTCATAATAACTTCGAATGGTTGAGACTGATCTTTGCCACACAGGTTCTGCTGGTACATGGTGCAGATCATTTTGGACTTAAAATTCCTCATTTTATCAACTATTTTCCGGGTGTTCCTGCCTTTTTTTTTGTAAGCGGATTTCTGATTTATGCTTCTTACATAAACACACCAGGAAAACGCTATTTCGTTAACAGGTTTCTCCGCCTTTTTCCCGCCCTTTTCTTTGTAACAACAGGAGGCGCCTTTCTGGCGATGTATGCTCACGCTCCAAGTGATTTCATAACGCACTTTTCAACGTACGGAATCTGGATTCTCTCCCAATTGACAATCGGACAAGCTTACAACCCTTCACATTTTCGCGATATCGGAGTAGGCGTCATAAACGGCTCACTCTGGACTATCACAACAGAAATCCTTTTTTACCTTTGTATTCCTCTCATTGTAACACTGGAACGACGATTTCGATATACCCTCTGGATACTGATTATCATCTCTTTTTCACTCTACGCAGCAGGACCTCACGTATTGACCCGTCCTGTTTACAGAGACAGAACCGTTTACGACATTCTCGCGCTCACTCCTGTCGTATGGGGTTGGATGTTTGGTTTTGGAATACTGGCCGTCCGATATTTTCATGTGTATCGCACGTCGCTGAAATACTTTTACATTGCTTTTCCTTTCATGCTTTTCATGATGAAATATTCACACAAGAATTTCCTTCTGAATACGCAAGGCAACACCCTCGGACTATTGTATTTCCTCTGTTATATAACTCTGATACTCTGGATATCCTTTGGTTTACGTTACGTAAAACTTCCCTTTGACTTCAGTTACGGGGTATATATATGGCACATGCCAGTCATCAATTTCCTGCTGGTCATATCCATAAAAAATTTGTTGCTGGCTACGGTTATGACATTCTGCATCTCAATATTTTCATGGTTTTTCATAGAAAAGCCAGCACTCCGACTCAAAAAGCACTCACTCAAGCCGGTCACATAATGAGGTGAAAACACTCAGTGATAGTGTCATATTGAAGCAAATGTCATGTCAACGGTAAATAATCGGATTTGACTTTATCATCGAAATCGATATCGATTTCCTCTTGCGATGGCTGAACCAAAACTCACCGTGAATTGTGGTTTATTGTCATAACCATCTTATTATTATACTGATACAGTCAGAAACCGGTTTTTTTCACACAAATAATCGATACCGATACCGATACCGATACCGATTTCGATCTGGATAAATCAATGACTCCGTAACATACGTCAGTTTAAGCTTGACATGGCACTATACAAGAATCATACATCATATGTTAACTTGACAAATCCTGTTCAGAGCTTTTCGGTTCTGCCAATATTCACCACAGCCTTGCCTTGCAATGGTTTATAGATATGCACCATTACCGGATACCATTCACTCCCCGGAACCATCACCCGGGCGTTACAGAAAAAGTTGTAGTTCATACCGGCGACCACCTGCTTTCTGACAGCAAGTGGTTCATAATGCACCTCGACAATGTCGGCCATAGCATTATTGAATAGTGCCCTTTCTTTGGCTGAAAGAACGCCGAATTTTGACCATCCGCCGGTTTTTGGAACCTCCCGGATAGCGATCTTCCCGGAATCAGATGCCGTGCCCCTCTGATTCGTGATAGGTGATGCACTCTCGGTCGCAAACGACACTCCACTTGAAATACCACTCATGACCAGAGTCAAAATAAATCCTGATAACCGTTTCTTGTTCATGGAGCTTCTTTTTTTCTCTGTTTGACGACCGTAAATTGATGCCCTGAAGCAACCATAACAATCGCCATCCATTTTTCAGATAAAGGGAATTTTTTTAGTCAGGGCGGTTTCGAGTTGCTGCATGTACTCTTCATGAGGAATTTCGATGGCGCCGAGCTGCTGCAAATGAGGATTCATGATCTGGGCATCGAGCAGATGATACCCTTTCCGTTTGAGATAGGAGACCAGCCACGCAAAAGCGACCTTTGAGGCGTTCGGCCTGAAAAAAAACATCGACTCCCCGAAAAAAGCGCCCCCCATCGCTATACCGTACAGCCCCCCGGCAAGCTCTCCTCCCTGCCAGCTCTCGATGCTGTGCGCAAGCCCGATCCGATGCAGCCGGATGAACACATCAATAATCTCTTCTGAAATCCAGGTCTCTTTTTCGATCGAACGCGGAAGGGCACAAGCCCTGATCACGCTTTCAAACGAAGAATCGATCCTGATGGAAAAGTGTCTTTCGGCGATGATCCGCCGAAGGCTCCTCGATGGCTGGAACTGATCGAGAGGTACCACCGCCCTCTGATAGGGCTGGCACCAGCTCACCGTGCCCTCACGGGAATCGGCCATGGGAAAGAAGCCATGCCGGTAAGCCCTGAGCACATCTTCAACTCGTATCATGAGGTACTGATCTGAAAAAACTTATTCACTCCCCCGAAGCCACTCAACCGTCACCAGCAGATCGTCTGCTTTCCTTTTCGGAACATGGTGAATACCGTAGCGGTCGCGCCAATAACGAATATCCTCGCCAGAATCGATCTGGTCGATAACCACCGTCTCCTTCGGCTTGCCAAGAGCGATAACCAGAAGCACCGACCAGGAGTCATCAATCCCGAATGCAGCCATCACTCCTTCACGGTCGATAGTGGTAATGATGCAACCACCAAACCCTTTTTCGACAGCACCAAGTACGATGGTCTGCGCCGCAATGCCGCTGTCGCAGACGGCGCCGCTGGCATCCTCCTTGCGGCAAAACAGAACCAGAGCCGCCGGTGGACGCTCCCCCGGTTCCGGCCTGGGCCAATCTTCGAGATAGCCCGCCCATCCGAGGCAGTCAAAAAGCTTGTCGGTCATATCGGCGCCAGTAACCGGCAGATAGCGCAACGGCTGCCGGTTGGCCGCCGACGGAGTGTATGAAGCAAGTTCCACCAGGTCACGAAGCAGCTCCCCGCTCACTTCGGCATATTCGTCGAAACGGCGGAAACTGCGACTCCGGGTCACCAGCTCTCTGAACTTCATGATCAAACCTCCCCGGCAGAACGGTGATCATTCCAGGCGGCATCGGTAAAGGTTCGCAGGTCGTCCCATCTGCCTGAAGCGATCCACTCTGCGATATAATCAACACTCCTCGCATAGTTGAGCGGCTTGCCCGGCGGTCTCAAAAGCCACTCCCTGAGAATATCGCCATCAAGGTAGTGCATTGCCATACCATAATCGAGTTCCACCATGGCAAGGGCATTCGACTCCTGTTCGATCTGCCCGTCAAGCGGTCGGAGCAACAGCTTCTTGCCGATATGCAGCGCCTCTCCCGGCAGTTCGAAGCCTGCATTGCAGACCACCCCCGCGCACTCCATCAGATCGCGCAGGAATCCTTCACGCGAATAGCTCCTGAACGACAGGTGCCCATCATCACGATCCTCGGTAACCTTGCCATAAATGAAAAAACGGTACGCATCGAATGGACTCAGGAACGCCACGATATCCTCCACCTCCTCGAACGGCAGGTAGACCAGGATTTTCTGTGAATCCTCTACCAGGCGCGCCGTCCGGTAGAGCGTCTCGGGAATAACTGGCGGAAAAATTGGCTGGTCGAAATGGCTCCAGTGCAGACCCGCATTGTATCGCGCCGGAGCGAAATTCAGCAGGGTATACTTTTCGAGCAGGTTACCCCGCTCCATGGGGATATGAAACGGAAAAGCGTACTGATGACCAAACCCTACACTATCGATCCCCTTGACTCTTGCCACCATGGAGGTGACCGGCTCGAAATCGGTGATCACCAGATCGACGCCATCGGTATCGAGCGTCAGAACGTCAGCCCAGAGACTCACAAAATCAAGTTGAAACAACGTCTCGATATAGTTCATCCTGCCCCGCCTCGTCACCAGGGTAAAGCCCTTGAGCACTTTGTAAGGAGTGAAAACCTCGATCTCCCGAAGCTCCTCCTCTTTCCTTCCACTGATAATGACCTGAACATCATGACCATCCTGCTTGAGCTTTTTGACCAGTTCCCTGCTCCTGCTGATATGGCCATTCCCGGTCCCCTGAACGCCGAAAAGGATCTTCATGCACTACGTTGTTAAAAAAACATAAGTCTGGCTTGCCGATCATCTGTCGGAGACTTTGGCAGCTTGTTACCCTCTCTCTATGCAAAATTACAATTATTACGGAAATATCGAACAGCATGAACTGATGTCTTTACCAAACCGGCGTCATGAGGCCGCCGACGGTATGAGAGAAGCGGAGAAAAATGTAAGTTGGCAGAAGGTGATGTCTTCCTCACAGGCAATCACCGATAAACAAACGCTTCAAGGCAATTGATACGATGGAAATCAGGACAGACATTCTTCTCGGCGACAGCAAAAAAGTACTGAGAACACTTCCGGACGATTCGGTGGATCTGATTTTCACCTCGCCGCCCTATGCTGACCAGCGAAAAAACACCTATGGTGGCATACATCCCGACCGGTATGTCGATTGGTTTCTGCCGATATCAGAAGAACTGAAGCGGGTGCTCAGGCCAAGCGGTACCTTCATCCTCAACATCAAGGAGAAAGTGGTCAACGGCGAACGCAGCATCTACGTGATGGAGCTCATTCTCGAAATGCGGCGGCAGCAAGGGTGGCTCTGGACCGAAGAGTTCATCTGGCACAAAAAAAACTGCTATCCCGGCAAGTGGCCCAACCGTTTCCGCGACTCGTGGGAACGGCTCATCCAGTTCAACAAGAACCACCATTTCACCATGTATCAGGAGGCGGTCATGGTGCCGATGGGCGACTGGTCGAAAAAACGGCTGAAAAAGTTGAGTGAAACAGACATGTTGCGCGACGAATCGAAAGTCGGCAGCGGCTTCGGCAAGAACATCTCCAACTGGCTCACGCGGGAGATGGCCTATCCCACCAACGTCTTGCACCTGGCCACCGAGTGCAACAACAAGAACCACAGCGCAGCATTCCCCGAAGGGCTGCCCGAATGGTTCATCAGACTTTTCACCAAAGAGGGCGACACGGTGCTCGATCCCTTCATGGGTTCAGGAACCACCAACGCCGTCGCCCAGCGCATGAAGCGCAACTCCATCGGCATCGAAATCTTGCCGGAGTATTGCAAGATGGTTGAAAATGAACTCAGACCGGTGGAACTCTACCTGCTTGAAAACAAGGACAGTTATGCTCCAACTGAACCTCAGCTATGTATCGATTTACGTTGAAAACAATATCGGCGTTTTTCACCAGAAAAGAATCGCCAGCCTCGACAGCCTGAAACTATCCAAAGTGCTGGGAAGGAAAAACCCTTACCTCTTCAAAGCCAAATATGTTCTGACGGCGGAACAGATTGTCAGAGGGCTGGTCGATGTCCACATCTCCTCGAACGAGGAGACCGTTTTCGGAGACTGGCTCGAAGGACTCGCCATTTTCATCAATGCGAAAGTGTTCAGCGGCAGAAAATCGGGCATCCCGGGCATCGATCTCGAATTCGACCGTGATGGCTGTCGCTACATCGTCAACATCAAATCCGGCCCAAACTGGGGAAACAGCAGTCAAATCAAAAAGATGATCACGGATTTCAAGTCCGCACAAAAGACGCTTCGCACCAGCAACTCCGGAATTCAGGTGGTCGCAGTCAACGGCTGCTGCTATGGACGGGACAAAAATCCCGACAAGGGCGACTATTTCAAATATTGCGGACAGGATTTCTGGGCCTTCATATCAGGAAAGCACGATCTCTACACGGAAATCATCGAGCCACTTGGCCACAAGGCTCAAGAGAAAAACGAAGAGTTCCAGCAATCCTACGCCCAGATGCTCAACCGGTTCACAATGGAGTTCGGTAGGGAATATTGCAATAGTAACGGAGCCATTGACTGGCCGAAGCTCGTGCAGTTCAACTCGGCGGCAGACCGGAAATAACCTGAGTGGATGCCGTGAGCATGGGGATGAACCGGAATGAATCCCGGCTCCATCACACAATCTTCAGGTTGGCGTACTGCACCATGAGACTCTTTTCGCCTGCATTCCTGAAATTGATCTTCACCTTCTGCTTCGCGCCGCTCCCCTGCACTTCAAGAACCACACCAGGGCCGAAAATGGCGTGCTGTACCCTGACGCCGACCTTGAACGCGCTTTTAGCAGCACCAGTTGGCGCCGCCGAACCTGCCGGTGTCACCACCGAGGCTTGTGCGACCGGCCGTCCGGGATTGGCAAGCGACGAGCCGAAGACCGGGCGTCCGGCCATCGCTGAAGCTGCAACCTTTTTCGGACTCTCGGAAAGCTTGCGCCCCCCCTCGGTGACGATAATGTCCGGATCGATCTCGTTGATAAAAGAGGAGCGCATGCACATCTGCGGCTGACCGTACATGTAGCGACTCTGGGCCCACGACAGGAAGAGCTTCTCTCGCGCACGGGTGATCGCCACGTAGAAGAGCCGACGCTCCTCCTCGACCTCTCCCGGCTCGTAGACGTTGAGCGGAAAGAGCTTCTCCTCCAGACCGGTAACGAACACCACCGGGAATTCAAGCCCTTTGGCGGCATGGACCGTCATGAGCGAAACATAATTGTCCGACTCCTGCGTCTCGTCGTAATCCGATGCGAGGGAAATGGTCGAAAGAAAGTCACCAAGCGAAGCGGATGCGGGGTTGTGATCCGAAAAATCCCTCGTCATGGAGAGCAACTCCTGAAGGTTCTCTTGACGAGCCAGCGACTCCGGAGTGTTCTCGTCCTTGAGCAGCGACAGAATGGAGGTCATTTCAAACAGCATCGATAGCACATCATACGCCGTGCCCTCCTCGGCCTGCCTGCGCATGGAGCCGATCAGGTTCGCAAACTCCGTCAGCGCACTCACCAGCCTTGTCTGAAAGCCCCCCTCCCCGGCCCGGCGCACCGCATCGTAGAGAGAAATCCCCTGCTCCTCGGCGAACTCCTTCAGCTTGCCGATGCTCACGTCGCCAATCTTTCGCGGCGGAAAGTTGATCACCCGCAGGAGCGACTCGCTGTCACGATCGTTCATCACCAGCCGCATATAGGCTACGGCATCCTTGATCTCCTTGCGCTTGTAGAACGAAACGCTGCCGAATATCCGGTAGGGAATCCGGTTCAGGCGCATCACATCCTCAATCACCCGCGACTGCGCGTTGGTACGATAGAAGATGGCAAAGGCGCGGTACTGAGCCCCATGCAACTGCCGGATCGACTCGATCGACTCCCCCACCTTCTCTGCCTCGCGCCGCTCGTTGTACGCCTCGATCAGCGTGATCGGCTCGCCCGTTCCGGCGTTGGCCACCAGCTCCTTTTTGATCTGGCGCTGGTTCCGGCTGATGACGTTGTTGGCCGCCTGCAGAATCGTCTTGGTGCTCCGGTAGTTGTCCACCAGCTTGAAGGTCCGGGCATCCTCATAATCATCGCAGAAGTTGAGCATGTTCGAGATGTCCGCCCCGCGCCACGAGTAGATCGACTGGGCATCGTCACCCACCACAAAGATGTTCCGGTGCTTGCCGGAGATCATCTTCGACACCAGATACTGAACCCGGTTGGTATCCTGGTACTCGTCGATGAGCAGGTACCGAAAGTACTCCTGAAGCTGCTCAAGCACAGGCGGATGCTCGGTAAAGAGCTCGATCGGCTTGACGAGCAAGTCGTCGAAATCGAGTGCGTTGTTCTCGCGCAGCTTCTGCACATAACGCTCGTAGATGAGCGCCATCTTCCGGTACTGATCGTCGATCGCCTTGCGATGAAACTCCGGCGGCATCACAAAGTTGTTCTTCGACTTGCTGATGGTCGAGTGAACGAGATTCACCGGCAGCGACTCGATCGAAATGTTCAGCTCCGACATGCACTGCTTGACTAAGCTCTTGCTGTCGTCGGCATCAAAGATCGAAAAGTTCCGGTCGTAGCCGATCAGGTGGATATAACTGCGCAACAGACGAGCAAAAACCGAGTGGAAGGTGCCGATCCAGAGACCGTTGGAACTTCCCTGCTGGAGGAGACCGTCGATCCGGTGACGCATCTCCCCCGCTGCCTTGTTGGTGAAGGTCAGGGCGAGAATGTTCTGGGGCGAGACCCGCTCATTGCGAATAAGGTGCGCAATGCGGTAGGTGATAACGCGCGTCTTGCCCGAACCCGCACCCGCAAGCACCATCACGGGGCCTTCGGTGGCAAGCACAGCCTCACGCTGCACGTCGTTGAGTTCCCGGAGAAAATCTGTCAATGCTGCTGAAAATTACAGGTTAGCGGCCAGCCCCCCCCCGCAACGGGCAAAGCAAACCGATACAAAGCTCAGAAGAATTTCGCACATCCCGGCCCGAAATACAAATGCGCCTTCAGATAAAAGATATCTCCTGCCTGCTATATACCAGCCTTAAAAGTTAAGAAATCAGAAGACGCATCGTTCTATCGATATTCCCCGAATTGATCAGGCCGACGCCCCTTGAACCTCCCCGTTCAGCTTTTCGGTCTTCGAAGCCATGATGAGGTCGTTCAGATGAATGCCCCCGATAGCGTGCGTCCACCAAGAGACGGTCACTTTGCCCCATTCGGTCAGCAGCGCCGGATGGTGTCCTTCGGCTTCGGCGAGCTGGCCTACCCTGACGGTGAAGTCGAGCGCCTCCTTGAAATTCCTGAAACTGAAAACCCTGACGAGCTTCGGGGTTCCGGAGTCATCGACAAGCTTCCACTCCGGAAGGTAGGAGAGTTGCCGCTGAAGTTCTTCCGATGCCATTGGAAGTGCTGTCCCTTCACAGGGCACACAGTGTTTGCTTTGCAATGCTTCCATGACGATTCCTCCTGATGTGCTGTTAGTGATGAGGACATCTCAAAAACTTGTTGCGCGTCCTGATTGCTGCGTTGGTTCCGGCCTGTCGCTCATGACTCTTTTCTAAAAACTCATGAATGACTGACATACTCTGGCTTGGTTATCGATTTCGATAACGATTTGGATTTCGATTTGGAAAAATCCGCTGATCACGCTGGTTTACGAGCCCCTGAGTTTCTGATTCAATGAGCAGAAAGGGGGTTCTTGCCTTTTTTGGAGGTGCCCATGAACGGGAAAAAATCAGCTGGAGGCTTATGCGAATCAGGGTTTCAGAAATGAACAGCAAACAGCAAGTCAAAGTTGCACCCAAAAAGCAGAACGTACAAAGACCGAATCTTTTGCATTTGGATTGCTATATTTCGAACTGTCGAAGGATAAGGCAACCTAATATTCGTCATCTTTGCTCAACAGATACCGGCATGTTTCCACTTGTTTATGAAATCAATACGAGAGTCTGGCTGAAAGAGCTCTCCGTCAGGCTTGGACGTACCATCAATCTCGAAGAGGTGCCTGATGAGGAGTTGCAGATACTCATCGATGGCAAGTTCACGATGGTCTGGCTCATGGGAGTCTGGAAAAAAAGCCGTTACAGCGAGGCAATCGCCTCTTCGCACCGGGAACTACGCTCTGAATTCCTCGACAACCTGAAAGATCTCCAGCCCGAGGATATCGTTGGCTCACCTTATGCCATTCCCTCCTACGAGGTCAGTGAGGCTATTGGCGGTTATTACGCCCTTATGGCGTTCCGCAAACGTCTTGCCGGCATGGGTATCAAACTGATGCTTGATTTCGTGCCCAACCACATGGCGCTCGACAACCGCTGGCTGCCTGATCATCCGGAGCTGTTCGTCACCATATCGAAACAAGAGCAGAGCCAGGATCCCTGCTCCTGTTTCGAATACACCAAAGGAAAATACCTCGCTCATGGCAAGGATCCCTATTTCCCTCCATGGACCGACACCCTGCAGATCAACTACGCCAACCTGGCTACGCATGAGATGATGATCCACAACCTGTTGCATATCAGCGATCTTTGTGACGCTGTACGGTGTGACGTCGCCATGCTGGTGCTGAAGGATGTGTTCAATACCACCTGGGAAAACCTGGCCGGAAAAATGACTGAGGAGTTCTGGCCCAAAGCCATCCAGACGATCAGGAAAAAGCACCCCGGATTTCTTTTCCTTGCCGAATCGTACTGGAACCGGGAATGGGATTTACAGCAGATGGGATTCGATTTCACCTACGACAAACCTTTTTACGACTACCTCGGCAACTCTCCGGTCAACGTACCAAAGCTGCGTGGACACCTGCTTGCCGACTGGAACTACCAGCAACGACTGTGCCGGTTTATCGAAAACCACGACGAGGTTCGGGCTTCGGAACAGTTCGGCCCAAACCATGCCGTTGCCGCTCTGATATTGCTCACCTCTCCCGGATTGACTTTGGTCCATCAGGGCCAGTTGCTCGGTCTGAAGAAAAAAATTCCTGTACAGTTGCTCCGCCATGCCAAAGAGCCTTCACACAAGGCGCTGCTGCATCTTTACCTCAAGCTGTTCGACTTCCGTTCGGACACGGTTTTTCAGGAAGGCACAACGGAATGGCTCGAACTGCACCCCGAAGGACAGCCGCTCTGCTTCGGATATTGCCGTTCAGTTCCTGGCTCCCACGCATTCGTACTGGCCAACTTCTCTGCCACAGGCATCGATACGCACTTTAAACATCCAGCCCTGGCCGGTCTCAAGGTCACTGACATCACCGCATTCTCGACCCGTTTTCCCGAACATCCACATGAGCGCCAGTTGAGCGATGCCTCACTGACCATCCGCCTCGCTCCCCATGAAGGGGTGCTGCTCATGGTGAAAACAGCGTAATACCTGTCTCCGGATGCCGTGTCCTGCGGCATCCGAAGCAACCCGAAACTTTTTCAATCTCATTGGACACCACCTTCAGCGATGCACTACCAGACGATCACCATCTCGTGCAAGACCAGCCAGCCAATCGACATTATCGATATCACTGCCGAGGTTCGCTCGGCCCTCGATGTCACAGGCCTGAAACAGGGTACGGTCACGCTACTCAGCCGACACACCACAGCCAGCATCAATATCAATGAACGCGAAGAACGACTGCAACAGGATATGATAAGCTTCCTGAAGCGGTTCATTCCGAAAGATGGCAACTGGCTGCACAACCTCGAAACCCTCGACGGCCGGGACAACGCCCATTCACATCTGTTGAGCCTCCTGATGAACAGCTCCGAAACCATCCCCTTTTCTCAAGGTCGCCTTATGCTCGGAGAGTGGCAATCGATCTTTTTCATAGAACTTGACGGTCCGAGACCACAGCGGCAGGTTCTGGTGCATATCCAGGGAGAGTAGTGTAGCGTCAACAGTAAATAGTCTGAATTTCCTTTATCATCGAAATCGGTATCGGTATCGAATTCCACTTGAAGAGGCTAAAAAGAGGCTAAAAAAAAACACCATGAATTGTGGTTAATTGCCATAGCCATTTGATGATAAATCGCTATCGGTATCCAAATCGGTATCCAGATCGAAAATAAGAACCAATAGCACGTCAATAGTACATTATTTTCTCAGAAATTAAACTGATACTGCCAGAAGCCGGTTTTCTGTTTTCATACAAATAATCAATTTCGATACCGATTTCGATTTGGAAAAGTTAATGGCACTATAACATACGCCAGCTTAAGATTGACATAACAGTAACCCTCTTCCCCATCGATATCGAAGCAGGATTCAGACCATCAAATCAGCTTCACCGGAACCGTGAGCCAGCCTGAATGGTTAGATACAAACAGACAAATCCGTCAGAACTTCATTCCCCATAACCTATGGCTGACTTCGTTTCAACTCCGGCAATCACTCAGATACAGCAGGCCTATCCGCTTCTTTCGGCAATTCACTCCCCTGCAGACCTCAAAAAGTTGAGCCTGCATGAGCTCGAACAAGTGGCAACCGAATGCCGGAAGCGGGTCATCGAACTGGTTTCGCAGAACGGCGGCCATTTCGGATCGAGCCTCGGTGTTGCCGAGCTTACCGTAGCCCTGCATCACGTCTACCAGAGCCCGACCGACAGGATCGTCTGGGATGTGGGCCATCAGGCCTATGTCCACAAAATACTCACCGGACGAATGGCGGAGATGAACACCAACCGCCAGTATCATGGACTCGCAGGTTTTCCGAAACGCAGTGAAAGCTTTCATGACGCTTTCGATACCGGTCATGCTTCGACCTCGATCTCCGCTGCTGCGGGCCTGGCCGTTGCGCGTGACCTTGCAGGCAGAACCGAGAAGGTCGTGGCGATCATCGGCGACGGCAGTCTTACCGGAGGCATGGCGTTCGAGGCGATGAACCATCTCGGCGATATCAAGTCCGACGTGCTCGTCATCCTCAACGACAACCAGATGGCGATTTCACCCAATACCGGAGGGCTGAAGAACCATCTGGTAAACCTCCCGCTGAACAAGACCTACAACCGGATGAGAAAGTTCATCTGGGACAGCATCTCGCTACTGAACAACGAGTTTGGTGATACGGCAAAAACGACCGTTCACCGCATAGAGGACGGCATCAAGGCCGCCTTTACTCCCGGAGCCTTTTTCGAGGCACTCGGATTCCGCTATTTCGGCCCGATCGACGGTCACAACATGGAGCAGCTTGTCAAGGCGCTGCGTGAAATGCGCTCACTGCACCACCCCAAGCTGCTGCACGTCATTACCACCAAGGGCAAGGGGTTCAAGCCTGCCGAGGACAACCAGCCCAAGTGGCATGCAAGCGCCGGAGGCTTCGACATTGAAACCGGCTTAAACCTCAAGGCAGCCAAACCATCGAAACCCAGGTATCAGGAGGTCTTCGGCGAAGCACTGGTCGAACTGGCCCTCAAAGACCCAACCATCACGGCCATCACCGCCGCCATGCCGAGCGGGACCTCACTCGACCTCTTCCAGAATGCCATACCTTCAAGGTTCTACGATGTAGGTATCGCCGAACAACACGCCGTCACGTTCGCCGCTGGACTTGCCATAGGCGGATTCAAGCCTGTCTTCGCCATCTACTCCACCTTCCTGCAACGCGCCTACGACCAGGTGATCCACGATGTCGCCCTGCAAAACCTGCATGTGATTTTTGCCATCGACCGGGCAGGACTTGTTGGCGAAGATGGACCGACCCATCACGGAGCCTTTGACCTCTCCTATCTGAACGCAGTGCCAAACCTTGTCGTCATGGCGCCGGGCGATGAACAGGAGCTGCGCAACATGCTCTACACTGCTCTTTACGAAATAAAGGGCCCGGTAGCCATCCGCTACCCGCGAGGCAGCGGCAGCGGTGCGGTGCTACACAAGGAGTTCACCCCGATTCCGCCAGGAAAGGGAAGAGTAATTCGGGAGGGTGACTCCGTTGCCCTCCTCTGCATTGGAAGCATGGTAAGCAGAGCGATCCAAACGGCAGCCAAACTCGAAGCCGCCGGCCTGAATCCGCTGGTCTGTGACCTGCGCTTCCTCAAGCCGATCGATACAGCAATGATCGACATGGCCGTTTCACGTTGCACCCATATCGTCACCATCGAGGAGAACAGCATCATCGGCGGGTTCGGAAGCAGTGTGGCTGGCTACCTGAACCGTAACCATCCCTGCGTCCGAAGCATCTCTTTCGGTCTGCCGGACGCTTTTGTGACTCACGGAAGTATGGAAGATCTCTACCGTGAGGTGGGACTTGACGCGGAAACGTTGTCAGAAAAGATTGTGGAATTCTCCAGGGGGATGGCGTAAAAGAACCTTGACAAACCTGCGCCGCCTTGCACTACGTTATTTCATCCATATGCTGACGTATTTTAAGGAACCATTGACTTATCCACATCGAAATCGGTATCGGTATCAAAATCGATTGTTTATTCAAAAACAGAAAACCCGCTTCTATCTGTATCTATTAAATTATCAAATGTTTATCACAATAAACCACAATACCC
>JAAXWL010000010.1:0-4500 GCA_013334975.1 Chlorobiaceae bacterium | reverse complement strand
AAAAAAAATTCTGACTATTTACTGTTGACGTGACACTAATAATACAGGTGTCAACTTGTCAAAAACTGCGTTCTGACATCTAAAAGACGATCCCGAAGGGCAGCATCGGAAGGAAAAGCATGAGCAGACGGAGCGACAGGTTGGCAAAAATGCCAGCCAGCACATCATCCGCCATGATCCCCCAACCACCAGGCAGGCGCTGGGCGCGATCGACCAGCCCTGGTTTGAGGATATCGAAGAACCTGAACAGGATGAACGACAGCAGCACCGCGAGCGGTGAAGCCGGAATGGCCACGAGCGCCAGCCACTGACCGGCCAGTTCGTCGATGACCGTTTGCGAAGGATCCTCGCCATACTCCTCCTCCATGACTCCTCCGGCCCATACCCCGACAACAACCGAGAGGAGAATCAGGGCAAGAAGCCATGAAATCTCCCGGCAAGCGGGAATAAAAAAATAGAGCAACGCAGCAAACGCACTGGCGTAAGTACCTGGTGCAAACTGCAGGTACCCTATACCAAACACACTTCCGAAAGCTTTTGCCAGATTCTTCCTCATGGACTCAGCGACCCGCGTCTGGATTCCGGAGCATGTTGTTCCAGTTGCTGACCATGTAGGAAACACCAGTCCAGACCGTAAAGAGTGTGATCAGGAGCATCGTGTAATCGAGATATTCGGAGTGCAGAATGCCATTCATGACCACAGCAATCTTCTTGCCGAAAAAGAGATCCTCTTTGAGAAGAATAAAGAGCATGATCAAATAGGCAAAGATGTTCTGGGCAAGCGTCTTATACTTGGCCTCACGGCTGGTCACCACCGGTCGGTTCCGGTACTCGGCATAGACCCGCAGCCCGGTGATGAGAACATCCCGTGCGGTCACCAGCAGAACCATCCAGAGAGCGAGATAGCCCTGCCAGACATAAAAAAGAAAGGCCGTCGTGATCAGGAACTTGTCGGCCAGCGGATCGAGAAAGGCGCCCAGGCGGGTGATCTGCCCATACTTTCTGGCATGGTAACCGTCATAGATGTCGGTCAGGGAAGCTACCGCAAAAACAGTGACTCCCACCAGCTTGAGCCACGGGTTTTCCTGCATCAGCAGAACAAAGAAAACCGGTACGAGGATGATCCTCAGTATGGTTAACTGATTGGAAAAGGTCATTACCGTCATGAAACCTGTTGAAATCCGCGTTACCCCCGAACGTCCGCAAGGGCACAAGATAAAATATCTCGCTCTTTTTTTCAATGTTTAACGTAAAAAGGGCGCCCCCTGCATTAAAGCCATAAACTCTATCGCACCTCAACGACCGTCACACCGGCCCCCCCCTCCGACCACTCACCGAGTCGAAAACTCCTGACTCGCGAATGCTCCTGAAGAAACAGTGCCGTGCGCTGCCGGAGAGCACCCGATCCCTTACCGTGAATGATCGTACCCGAATTCATACGGTGCAAGACCAGAGCATCGATAAACCAGCCGATTTCAGCGATAGCCTCATCCCCGGTCATGCCACGAAGATCGAGCCTTGTGGATTCGAGCGGTGAGGTCTGCGCCGACCAGACCGGCCTGTTTTCCTTGTCACCCCGCTCCTTCTGAAGCTTTCGAGCACCGGCACGGGAGATCTTTTCGAGCCCCCTGAGCAAGGTGGTAAGCCTGAAATCACCACATCGCACCACGGCAGACTCCCCCTGCAGCGACTCGACCTCACCGGTCGTATTCGTATCAGCAAGCCGCACCATATCTCCCGGACGGATGCTCCTGTCCGCCGCCGGAGCGAACTCCCTTTCGAGAGCCTCCTCCTTCAGGCTCGCCTCCTGCTTCATGGCCGACAGACGCTGCCGCGCGAGCAAGAGCGTCGGATCGTCTGAAGGCTTCTCCTTCACATCGCGCACCAGGTCGCGAATCTCCTTGCGGGCCTGTTCAAGCTGCCGGTTCAGGTCGCGAAACCCCTTGCTTTTGAGTTCCTGCTTCATTTGACGCAACTCTTTTTTCTCTGCTGTGATCTTCTCGCGCATCGAATCGATCTCACGACGTTCCTTGTCGAACCCCTCGACAAGCTGGCGGTTACGCTCTACGCCCTTCCGGAAATCCTCGATCATCTCCTCCAGCCCCGCGTGGCCGCCTTCGAGGAAGCCCGTGGCGCGGCTGACGATCTCGTCCGAAAAGCCCATGCGCCGCATCATGGCGAAGGCGAAGCTGTTGCCCGGTACCCCTTTGAGGAAGCGGAAGGTGGGGGCGAGGCCGTGCTGGTCGAACTCCATCGCGCCGTTGACGACCCCTTCCCGCCGGTGGGCGTAAAGCTTCAGCTCGCCGAGGTGCGTCGTCACGATGGTCTTGACGCCGCGCTGGAGCAGCTCCTCGATCACCGCACGGGCGATGGCGCTCCCCTCCTCGACATCGGTGCCGGAACACAGCTCGTCGATCAGCACAAGGCTCCCCGGCAGGGCATGGTCAAGAATATGACGAATCGAAGCAAGATGAGAGCTGAAAGTGGAGAGATCGTTTTCTATCGACTGCTCGTCACCGATCTCGATGAAGATTCCATCGAAAATCGGAAATACCGAGCTCTCGCTGCACGGCACCAGATAGCCTTGCTGCAACATGCAGCAGAGCAGCCCTGCCGTTTTCATGGCTACCGACTTGCCGCCGGCATTCGGCCCCGAGATGATGAGCGCCTGATCTCCGTCGCCGAGTTCAAGGTCGAGCGGAAGAACCTTCGTTTTGGAACATCCGTGCGAAATCAGCAGCCACGGATGATACCCCTTCACGATCTTCAGCCGCTGCCCTGTCGAAAGCTGCGGCAGATTCGAACCGGTCTCAAGGGCAAGCCTCGCTCTGGCGTAAATCGTATCAAAGCCAGCCATGATCGCCTCATTGTGCCGCACATTCGGCAGCTCCTGACGCACATTATCGGAAAGCGCCTTCAGGATGCGCTCGATCTCCCGGCGCTCGGCGATTTCAAGCTCCTGGATACGGTTGCTCAGTTCGAGTGTCTCGGCAGGCTCAACAAAAACCGTCTGGCCGGTCTGCGAATAGTCCTGGATGTAACCCAGCAGTTTGTACTTGTACTCGACCCTGAGCCCCAGAACCTGCCGTCCATTCCTGAGCGCCACCGTATCCTCCATAAGCCACCCTTGCCCCTGGCACCGCCGCTGGATTCGCTCCATCCGACGGCGCAAAGAATCACGTGCCTCGTCAAGAGCATTGCGGATTTCGAGCAGGGCGTCGCTTGCCGTACTCCTGACCACCCCCCGCTCGTCGATCGACTGCGTGATGGAGTACTGGATACTCTTTTCCAGCCAGAGCCTGATAGTAAACTCGTTCAGCTCAGGATAGATGTCGCGGCTGGCGAACATGAACTTGCGTAGCTGAGCCGAACTTTGCAGCAAGTGAAAGATGTCGAGCAGTTCAACCGGGTCAAGCCAACTTTCAAGCACTTCGAGCTTGTCGAGCAGATGTCGGGTATCCGGCAGGCGCGAAAACGGCAGCGAACTGTCTTCAAAAAGATAGTTCTTCAGTTCAAGCACCCGCACCAGCGCCCGTTCGCGCTCTCCCTCCGCTTCCTGAAGCGACATCCCTTCCAGAAGATCGCTTCCCATCGGCGAAATGCAGAACCCCGCCGCATGATGGGCCACCTTGTCGAATTCAAGTTTCCGAAGGAGGGAGACTGATTCCATCGCTGTCGTTTCGTCCATATTCACCATAACAATGTTTCACTTCGTTCACGCTTACCGCCGCCAAGATAAAAGATAATCCCGAAAAAGGGTGAAGGCGAAGGATTTTGTTGGGAGATGGGGATGGGTGGGGCCGAACCCTGGGAACGCCAAGCTCCAGCTTGGCCTCTTTTCTCTTGGGTGATCTTCAGCTTTTTCCGGCGAAACACTACATTTCATGGAAGGAACTATTACCTTGATTTATCGTTATCGCAGATTTGGCGCATCGTCCGGCTGCAATTCGAGGCTGACGATGCAAAAACCATGTTCATGTATCACGAGGGACCACCAGTATGAAAAGCTATACGGCAATCGTTGAACGTTGTCATGACACCGGCCTATATGTCGGCTTCATCCCCGGATTTCCGGGAGCGCATACCCAGGCTGAAAGTCTCGATGAATTAAATCAGAATCTTCGGGAAGTCGTTGAAATGTTGCTTGAAGATGGTGATCCAGAGTTGGAATCTGAATTCATCGGCACTCAAAACGTCATTGTGGCGTGAAACATGGGACATCTGCCAATTCTCAAACCTCGTGAGGGCATCTTATGCTAAAGCCATATAAATCAATGTTAGGTATCAATCATTGCGACAAATGAAGGATATACCAGGAAATCTACCACTTAAAGCATATCACGCCATTACATCCAAAAATGTTAAGCGTATATGCACAGCATACAAAAAATGCTTGATAGGCGGAAATAGCTGCCCCGATGCTATCGATTCACACAGTGTGCCACTTGCAGCTTTAGGAAGCATCGCTAATAATGGACAGGTGTATACGTTTAAAAGTCC
>JAAXWL010000109.1 GCA_013334975.1 Chlorobiaceae bacterium | reverse complement strand
GGAACCGAGATCGAACTGGGCAATCGGATCTCCCTGCAGGGCGGCCTTGCGAAACCACTTCACCGCTTCGACATGATTCTCGCTCACGCCTTTGCCTTCGTAATACATATAACCGAGGTTGGTTTGAGCATGTGCATCTCCCTGCAGTGCCGCCTTGAATAACCAGTTCACCGCTTCAGCGCTGTTACAGGGCATACCTTTGCCCTTCTCATACATCATCGCGATATTGAACTGAGCGATTGGCTCTCCCTGCTGCCCGGCCTTCCCATACCATTTGAACGCCTCGGCATAGCTCTGTGAAACACCCTTGCCTTCGTAGTACATATAACCGAGGATGCACTGTGCTATTGCATCCCCCTGCTCCGCAGCCATCCGGAACCACTTCACGGCTTCTTCATAACTCTGGGCAACACCGTTGCCTTTTGCATACCTGAAACCGAGAATACACTGCACCCTCTCATCTCCCTGTTCGGCAGCCTTTTGCAGCCACTTCATGGCCTCAATGTCGTTGCGGCCAACACCGTTGCCTGATGAATATTTAAGCCCGAGCGCCCCCTGGGCTCCCGCATCACCGCTTTCTGCGGCTTTGGAATACCATATGAAGGCTTCGACATCACTCTGTGGAACACCCTTGCCGAGTTGATATAAAGAACCAAGATAGAACTGGGCTTTTGGAAGACCCTGCACGGCAGCTTTTCGGATCCACTTTGCGGCTTCGATGTCGCTTTGGGCCACGCCGATGCCCTTCAGATAAAGGTATCCAAGCTCACATTGCGCAAGGGGCTGGCCCTGTTCGGCAGCTTTGCCAAACCACTTGACGGCATCGGGAGAATAGACCCTGAAATCCCGCCCCCAGTCAGGGCTGAAGCCGAACTTAAGCTGATTTTGAGTGCTTCCCTGCTTGAGGACAGCATCAAGGGCATTGATCTGCCCGGAAATTTCTGCGCTTGCCGGTAAGCCGACAGGGAGGGCGCAAAAGACGAAAAACAATAATTTTTTCAGCATAGGTCTCAGTAGGGGTTGAGCCACGGTTGATAGGGAATTATTCGAAGAAGAGCTCCTTTTCGGAGATCATGGAGGATAAAAGATCGTATGGCGCCAGACAGGAATGGCTACGCCACAGGTTCGATCGAAAGAGGAGCGTTTCATGAAAACCACCCAACGTTCGAAGGAGCCACCAGACGATTTCGTTATTAAAATATGATCGCTGCGCCGGTTTAGGGGAACCTGTTGCAACATGCCTGCAGATATTATTGCAAAATAAGCATATCAGACAATACGACTAAATATACAACATTATACACACTTATTATACACCGCTTTATTGTGCGAGTTGCTTTGGCGGCCTACAATGCCGGAGCGAGCTGCCTGGTTCGTATGACCTTGAGGGTGTCGAAGATGTGCCAAAGCGAAAAAAACAACAACAGCTGTTTCAAAACTCTGAGTGTTTTTGCAAACTCACTTTTCAGATTTTCAGATAACAGATAATCAGAGCTCCACGGCAAGACCAGGGCGGACAACACGAAACCCGACCACGTAGCCCCTGACCGCCGGAACGCCGCCCCTGTCCCGGGCAGAACAACGCAGATTATCACTACTGCTGCCCCACGAGCCCCCGCGCAACGCACGGGCACTTGGCCAGAGTTTATCACCGGAAAGATTCTCCATCCACTCCCACACATTTCCGGCCATATCATACAGGCCTTCCGGTGTCGCACCATCCGGATAACTGCCTACAGGGGTGGTCGCCCCTACGTTATCACCATAATTGGCTAATTTGGGCGACGGTTGCTCAGCAACTCTCCACGGATATTCACGCTGCTCTTTTCCGGCAGCTGCCCATTCCCATTCGATCTCTGTCGGCAACCGGTACAGGTCATCTTTTTTCCCTCCACTCTCAATCATCGACAGCCACAAACAATAGGCTCTGGCTGCATACCAGCTTATCGAGACAACCGGTTGCTCATCCTCCTTGAATCGCCGGTCATCATCTCGTTCTGATCGAAACATCGTCGCGATGTTCTTGTCTTTATTCAGATACTCCCTGAATCCATCAATGCCAGAGAGCTTTTCCAGGAAATCCGCGACAGGAAGGCGACCGGCACGCTCTTTGTCCTCAGATTGCAGATAGTTGATAAACCTTCTGTACAGACGGTTGGTAACCGGGTACTTGGCAACATAAAGATCATCGACATCCTCATCCTTTCCGGTCACTGAATACCGGTAAGACCCTCCCCTGATCAGAATGTACTGGGCTCCCGGCTCAACGCTACTCTGAATGACATCGATAAGCGCTTGCCTTTTGGATGTATCAATATAGCTGGTTCCGATTGCCGTCGTGCCTTGAACCAACTCTTCAGTATTCAGATCATGCTCTAAGCTTTGAGAATACGCTCCGGAATCAATTAACTCAACCACTTCAGCTGCTTTTCTGATCAATTGCGTGTCGGCAGCCGGGTGCTTAACCATAAAGTCTTGCGCGATCTCGACAGCTGCCCGGCTGCCGATCGTTTTCAGGCACTCCAGCGCATAGCTTTGTCGATTCGATACGTCCTCTTCATTCAGGCTTGTCCCCTGGGCCGACAAGATTTCCTTAAACACAGTCAAGGAGGTTTTCGGCACTTTCAATATCAACTCCTTCAACGCGCTTAATGTCTTTTCATCAAGTAATTTGCTGCGCTCCGCATCGAAAAAAGCCAGCATAAACTTTTCGAATTTACCTGTGGTCGCCAGGGCCATAAAAAATAACAACGGCTCTTTCCACTCCTGATCGCCAACGCCATCGACAAGCTTTTTCAGCCATTCATCGGATTCTCTTTGATCCATCAAGCTGATGAGCTTCGTTGCGGCAAGATATTCCCGAAAGGTTTTGTGACGAAACTGATATGTCGATCCGGTATGATCGATAACTGCGTTACGCTCAACAAGGTTGTGACAAACATCTTCGGCACGTAACCGGCGATACTCCACTCCAAGATTTTCGATTTCGGGTTGCATGACATCGAACATAACAGATTCTTGTAATGTCTCTTCATTGTTATCCTGCATCCGAAGTGCAACCGGCTCAAGCACCGTTTTTGCATCTTCTGCCAGTAAAAGCGAGTTGATACCTTTTTCGTTTTCCCGAAAATACAAGAGAAAGTCAAGAGCGTTTCGGTAAAGATCTTCACGCTTCATACCGAGAGCACCGCTTTGTTTCCAGAAAATCGCCATAAACTGCAAGAGCAGCGGAATACCGGCAAGTTCTTTCATACCTATGTTTTGTGGTCGAGCCAGATGCGCAACCAATGCATCAGCTTTTTGTGCCGCCACCTCTTGAACAGAGTGCTCATCCTCTTCACTTCTGTGCCGATGTTTCAGGCGGTAGTCTCGAAGCAGTGCAGCTCTAAACCATTTGTGCAGAAACTCCTTTTGCTGTTTATCGGTAAAGCGTTTAACGTAAGCGATCCTTTTGTTGATTTGAAGAGCATTTTTCTCATCTACGCCGAACGCCTTGTCTCTCGTCGTCATAACAAAAAAGGCTTTCTGGAAATCGCGTGATTTCTCGGAGATCCACTTACAAACTTTTTTACGTTGCTCCTTATCACTTATTTCATCCAAACCATCAAGCAACACCAGGGTCGGCTGAGTTTCCAAACAACTTTTGAACCAATTATGGCCAAACCCAAGATTAAAGATCTCCGATAGTTTCGTGTAAAGCGATTTATTTTCTTCCCCTGGAATCATCTTGCTCAAAGGGAGATACATCACCGGTACAGGAGTAGAAAAACCTGTCAGTTCGAGATCGTCCATCAGGGCAAAATGCTTGATAATGGTTGTTTTTCCAGCACCCGGCTCACCAATAATCAGCAACATCCGGGAACTCTGTATCGCTTTTTGCAGGGCGCTGACCGGGTTTTCAAATTCAGGTTCCACCGCTGAACGTTGAACACGGGACAATTCAAAACCTTCATTGCAATAACTTTCCGCCGCATCGAGATCGAGCGAAACGAAAGTATCCGGCTGATCAACCTCTTCGTTTTCCCCATCGATCGACGGCATCCCGAATATCGAACTCTTCAACAACTCGACCCTCAAGCGCTCCCGATAACGTTTTTCATCCTTTTTATTCTGGCTTTGATTTATTTGGTCATCATGTTTTTCCTGAACGTCGAGTTCCGCCTCTTTTTTCTTTTGAGCATCGGAAATTCTTTTTCTGTATTGATATACACCAAACAGCAAAGCAATAGCCGTAATCACAGCGGCAGCAGGGATATAGTCCATCAAACCCTTTTGTACATCTGACTTGATCGTTTGAGCACCTGAAGCCGGTTCATTCGCAGCTTTCGTTTCAGAAGTAGGCGATCCTGATGCTGGCATTGGAACAACACCGACCTGATTTGTACCACCCTCTTTTGCGCAAACAGCGCTGGTGTCAACCGCTCCGGCGAGAAGCAGCACAAAGCAGAAAATCCGTGTAAATCTTATGCAAAGCTGATAGCACATATGGATTATTTGATGAAAGTTACCGATGGTCATTACTTGTAAGCACTTCATCAGCCTCATGCAACAGAGATCGTTTGTTTGTGCGCATATTGGCAACAGCGACAAGCTCTGTAAACTCCAATGCTGCGTTTTCGAGACGTACCGCAATACTGAACCGGTAGCTTTTCGGGAATTTCCCGGAATGGTTCAGCAACCATTTTGAAAAGTCATACGACTTTTTCACAATCACCATCTCATTATTTGACACAATACAGGAATCAGATGTTCAGATAACAGATAATCAGGGCTCCACGGCAAGACCAGGGCGGACAACACGAAAACCGACATAGTAGTACCAGTATGAAGGGTAAAAATAGTTCCGGGCTGAACAACGCAGACTACCTGCATTGTTGCTCCACGAGCCTCCACGCAAAGCACGATTCATTTTCTTATCAAATAAACCATCCATCCATTCCCAAACATTACCTGCCATATCGTAGAGCCCTTGTGGTGTCGCGCCTTTTGGATAACTACCTACCGGAGTGGTTGCACCTACTTTGTGACCGTAATTGGCCAAACGAGACAACGGATCAATGTCTCCCCAAGGATAGAAGCGTTGCTCTTTTCCTGTAGCCACCCATTCCCACTCAATCTCTGTCGGCAGCCTGTAAAGATCATATTTTTCCCCCCCGCTCTCAAGCAACGACAGCCACAAACAGTATGCTTTGGCTGCATACCAGCTTATACCGACCACCGGCTGCTCGTTACCGCCAAATTTTCTGTCTTGATCATATTCTGAACGAAACAATCCGGCAAGATCGCTACTTCGACTCTCATTGAGATACTTACAAAACCTGGTATCCCATGTATTCCCATTAGCAATATCCTGAATCAAGTTCACAAATCGTGAAACAGGTAGAAGAGCTTCATGCTCATTTTCCTGTGACTGAAGATAGATTATGAAAGAACGATAAAGCCTGTTGGTCACCGGATACTTACCAAAGAACATCCCTGACACATACTCTTCTTTTCGAGTCGCTGAATAAAGAAATCTGCCACCAGGTATCCAGATATATATTGCATTTTGTTCATTCTTATTACTGAAAAAAATAAGTCTTTCGCCGATAAGCCTTTCATTTTCCTGATCGCTTGGTTGACCTCCAAAAGCGAGAATCACCTCTTCAACCCGACCGGCAACATCACGGTTTTTTGCGAGACGTTTCGCTCTGAATTGATTCAATGAATTGAGTGCTGCTGTTTTACCAATGGTTTTAAGGCAGTCGAGAATCGCTCGCTGTCTTTCTGCTGTAGTATTCTCAACCGGATCAAGAAGCTTTTTACACAGAGCATCAATCTTTTTTCCCTTCGCCTCTTCGATGATGGTCTGCAACAAAAACTGCTGCTTTTGTGTAAACGCCTGGCTTTGCGGCAAATCGAAAAGTTTTTCCATAAAGGCATCAAAGACTTTGACATCAACAGAAGCGATAAAAAACCGAAGCGGCTCTTCCCACCAGTCTTCACCAAAATGAGCTACAAGTGTGTCGAGATGCTCATATGGGCCATCTTCCTTGAGCTGAACACTAGTGAGATATTCGCGGAATGATTTGTGCCGAAAAAGATACTCCTTACCGGCGCTATCTACCAACAAGCCGGCACGTTTGACGAGATAGTCGCAAAAATCTTCTGCGGTTGGAGGAGCATCGAGATTTTCGAGCCCTTCCTGCATTGCGGTATGCATTTCGTCTTTGGCTACTTCCTCATTTTTCAGAACCTCATGCATCCATAGAGCGATTGGAGCAAGCACTTGACGAGCATGCGTTGCTGAAAGAAGGGGCTTTATCTTCCGACGTTTGTCCCTGAATTCAAGTAAATAATCAAGAGATGCGTCATAGAGCTTCACACGGCTTTCCGGCATATAGTCCCGATCTTTCCAGAGAATGGCCATGATCTGAAGCAACATGGGAATGGCGGCAAGCTGTCGCAGCCCTTTGTTCTTTTCGGATTTCAGGTGTTCGACAATGGCTCTGGTTCGCTCTATCGCTTCCTCTTTCTGGTCTGCCTGCCAGGTTGCCTCGTCAACTTCCTTTTCACGAGGTTCTTTCAGAAAGGCAGCCGTGAACCAGTTTAACAAAAACCGCTCCTGCTGTTCAGGAGTGAAGTCCTGCACATCGGCCCGTTCATAGTCAGCCTCAAGCTCGATCCCCTCATCTTTGTTATACCCTGTGGCCCGTGAGGTCACCACAAAATATGCCTTGCTGAAGCCGCTCCATGCGTTATCGATCCACTCGCACACCTCTTTTCTCTCGGTGGTATCGCTGATCTCATCGAGTCCGTCGAGCAAAACCAGAGAGGGGGCGCTACTGATCCAATCATCGAAAAATTCGGCATCGAGAGTCTGGTGGTGTTTACCTGACCAGGCGCTAAGGTTTTCCGGCAGTGAACAATTACTATACCCATCTTTGTCACGTATCAGCTCTCGGAGTGGCAAATAAAAAACATTGAGCGGTTCGAGAAAACCAAGTCGTCTGTAATCCTCGATAACGCAAAGGGCATAATACTTGAGCAGCGTTGTCTTGCCGGCACCGGGATCGCCGATAACAAGCAACATCCGAAGCTTTCTCCCGTCATGGAAAGCCCGTTTCATGATCTCGTCAGGATAGAGAATATGCTCAGGCCACCGGGTATCTCCCTTTTCAGGATTATCGAGATCAAACGCACTCATTCCGGAAAGACGCAACGGCACAAAGGTGTCGTCGTTCAGGTTGACCTTGATACTCTCGATACCCGGCAGTCCAAGCATGCGTATATAGCCAAGCTCCGCCCTGAGCGTTGCCTGGTAACGCGCTTTACTCTCTGCATGGAGAGTTCGTGTTGGAGTTGGTACTGTTATGACACCTGTAAGTGTACGTCCCGGCAAAGGGTAACTCTTTATATATGAGGGTGCAGGGAAAAGACTCGTATCAAGCGTCCACACTTCACGAGGTGCATCCTCATAGCGAATCGGAAAGATGCTCACCTGATGCCCGTCAAAAGTGCCATACATGGCGGTATTCGGATATTGCCGTGTCTGATATGCTGCTCCGGCAGCAAGCTTCAGATATTCTCCATTGGCTGAAACAATGCTTTCTGTAACTGCCTCGTGAAAATGGCCCTGAAGGAGTAGATCAACCGATTCGACAAGCGATGTCCTGATGTTGCGTTGCTCAACCGAACTCAGCCAGTTAAGGGGGTGGTGGATGAACGCGATTTTCAGATCGGCTGCCCCAAACTGCGACGTGGCTTTATCGAGACACCGACGACCGATAAATAGCTTCTCATGGTCATGCTCATCGATACAGAAAAGCGCGCTGTTCAGGGGTAATACCGCAATAGTGATGTTGTTGATGTTGATAATTTCTACCGAACTGCAGGTCGTATTGGTGGGAAATGTCCGGATGGTATTGAAATAGTCGTTATACCATTCCGAGAAGGCATGAAATTTCTGGGTCAGGTTGGGAAGTGGTGTATCAGGATCAAAAAACTCGTCGGCATCATCTTTGTTGTCGAGGGTACGAAGCAGAAATTTCCCCATCTTGCGATCGACATCGTGGTTACCGGGCACAACAAACAGGCGATCACGATTGAGCCCTGCGGCATCAAGCAGGTCATCGAAAAATTTTGTCGCCTGTTCGTACTCATTTTCCTTGCCGGACTGGGCAATATCACCAGTTGCAAAAATGAGATCCGGAACACGGCTTTCCTCCTCCCTGAAGCGTTTGACGGATGAGACAAGAGCCCGAAGTATAACCGCCTGATTATATGGACCCCGATCGCTGAGGTGGAAGTCCGAAACATGCAGCCATGTTACTGACATATGAAAAATATTGTAGTTGCAGACCGTGATTGAGAAGTAATTAAATATATCTCAATCGGCAGGAATTACACAAAAGCAGTGTACGGCAAATACTATAAAGTTCATTAGTTAATGGCTTTTGTCCTCCACGCGCTGAACCGTTTCCCATGCAAACGGGAATGAAAGTGCTGGCTGTTAAGCACTCTTGCCTGTTCAGCAAAACAGTAAAGAAAGGATTCTGGAAAATAGAGAGTCAAAAACCGGTCGTAAACGTGTCTCTTCGTGGCCGTCGGCCATTACAAAATCAACGTTTACGACCGGTTTCCTGTCAGCTCACATGCCCGGCGCCAACTGCCTGGTGCGGATGACCTTGAGGGTGTCGAATCCTTTGGAATGGGCCTCGGCGAGAAGGCGTTCGAGGAGCACCTTGTCCATGACCGGCGTTCTTGACAGGATCCAGAGATATGAGAGATTATGTCCGGAAACCATCGCCCAGG
>JAAXWL010000108.1 GCA_013334975.1 Chlorobiaceae bacterium | reverse complement strand
ATCCGGCGCAAGAGGCTTGATCTTGAAAGGGGGGGCGGGTTTTCCAACCCGCCATTCAATGGTAGTACCGGTGGGTCGGGATCGCCCTTTCAATTCCATACACCAAGCAGGGCAACCACGGGGGGGGGTTGCCGCTACGTTGGGTCAGTAACCGTGAGGGTTGGCAGGTACCTGCATCGTGGTGCTGCTGGCAGGAACCTCGAAAAGTTTGTCATCCGGCACGTTGCGTTCGACTTTGGTCAGCTCGGTGAGCACGCCTGACGGGGAGAGCAGCATCTTGACGGGGAAGCCCTCAACACCTTCAGCCTTGAGGCGGTCGGCAAGCTGTGTCATGGATTCGCCGTCAGCCCCCTGCATACGGGCGTAGGCATAGAAGTCGAGAAACTCGCTGCTCACCCACTGATCGATGACCGTGTCCCTGCCCGGCCAGGTGATTCTGACGTGGGTGCAGTCGAATCCCCTGATCTTCTCCTTGCCGATTTTTTCAATCTTTGCGTTCTTGTAGGGGTTGCCACCCGATTGCGCATTGGCCGCGGCCACATTGAGCTCCATCACCTCGTTGCTCTCTCCGTTGATCATGTAGAGCTTGCCGGGTTTTTCGGTCAGCGCAAGCACGGTGACCATCATGGTATTGGCATGACCGCCAATGTTGACCGCATTTTCGGCACGCATCCCTCTCCTGCCAACCATGAGCTTCATGTCGGTAGTGCCAGCATTCGGCAGGGTAGTGGTCATGTAAATGGTGCCCTCGAACGCACCCGAGGCTGCCGGGGAAGCGCTCTTGCTGGTTGCGGGTGTTGCGCCCTCTTTCTTGCCGCCACACGCCGACAGCACAAGAGCCGGAAGCAGCACAACAGCAAACGCTTTGCGGATAATAAAGTTCATGATCTTGATTGGTTTATGAATCACTCCGTCCCGCTTGACCCAGACGATTGACAATTGTTAAGAATGTACCCTAATGTACGCAATTTCCGTCGATGAATGCGGGGGCTGTGTGATCTCCCGTACCCCGGAACGGGCGGTTCGCGAACCGCCCCTGCAAGGCTCCCTCTTCGCTGGGAACGCCATGCTCCAGCCTGGCATCTTCTTTTAAGCAAAACCTCAACGCACCGCCGAAACAAACCTGGGAGCGCGGTACCGAATGCTTTCGGTACCGCATCTTCTCTGCATCGAAGCATCACCATACCTCAAAAGAACATTACATCGTCTATTTTGCCCAGCCATCCAAAGCCTTCCGGCATTCCCACACGCCCCCATTTGTTGAGCCTCCGGCTCAATTGCGAAGCTGGGGCTTCGCGCTCCCAGGGTTGGCGCTCCCAGGATGTCTCCCCCCCAAAGCGTCACCCCGTGCCGTAGCGCTTGCGGATGCCGAGTTTGTCGATTCGGGAGTATAGGGTTTTGGCGTTGATTCTGAGTTGTCCGGCGGCTCCGCCTTCGCCGCTGACGCGCCCTTTGGCGCGATCGAGGGCGTCGAGGATGAGGCGACGCTCCATGCCCCGAATCTCCTCCTCGAACTCTGCCAACGTCATAAGTGTCGAAGGTGCGGCAAGTGAGGTCGCCTTGCCTCTTGGCGGCAGGGCTGTGGAGAAGTCGAGCGTTTCGCTCTCCGAAACGATCACCGATTGCTCGATGCAGTGGGAAAGTTCACGGATGTTGCCCTTCCAGTCACGCGCCATCAACTCGTGCATGTCGCTCTCCCTGACGAAGCGCATCGGCTTGCCGAATTCACGGGCAAATTTCCGTGCAAAGTGCAGGGCGAGCATGGGGATGTCGTCGCGCCGATCCCGGAGCGGTGGTATCGACAGAGGAAAGGAGTTGAGCCTGAAAAAGAGGTCCTGACGGAATCGTCCTGCGTCCACCTCCTTGCCGAGGTCGCGGTTGGTTGCGGCGATGACGCGCACATCGACCGGAATCACCCGCCGCCCACCGATGCGCTCCAGCTCGCGTTCCTGCAACACCCGGAGCATCTTCGACTGAAGTTCGAGAGGCAGTTCGCCGATTTCATCGAGAAAAATAGTGCCGCCGTCAGCCAGTTCAAACTTACCGATACGCCGCTCGACGGCCCCGGTAAAGCTCCCTTTTTCATGGCCAAAGAGTTCCGACTCGATGAGCGCTGCGGGAAGGGTGGCGCAATTGACCCTCACCAGCACCCGCTCCCTGCGGGGAGAGCGATTGTGAATCGCCCGTGCGATCAGCTCCTTGCCGGTACCGGTCTCGCCTTCAATAAGCACCGTGGCATCGGTCGGCGCAACCTGGCTGACGCGATGCAGCACCTCAGCAAGCGGGGCGCTCTGGCCGACAATCTCCTCGAAATTGTGGGTCTCGCGAATCTCCTCGACGAGGTAGGTTCGCTCCCCTTCAAGCTTGTGGCGTAACCGGTCGATCTCATCGAAGGCCAGGTAGTTCTGCAAGGCAAGGGCGAGCTGCGGCACAATCAGACGGACCGTTGCCAGTTCGCTTTCACCCAGCGAAACGCCTATGCCGGAAATGATGAGCCCTGCTCGGCTGCCCGGCAGATCCCAGAGACGGACGACGATACTTGAACTGATGCCGAAGCGGTCGCGCACCATGCCGACAAGCCGGAACTGGTTGCACATCTCCTCGAAACGCTCACCGGAGTAGACCCCCGGGCGGGAGATCACCTCGACGGTTTCACGCGCTATCGGATCGTCAGGAGACATGTCGAGATATTCAAACGGAGAGAATGGCAAGAAGCTCTGGCCAGGCTCGCGCATGAAGTTGTCGAAAATCCTGAACCGCCCATCATCGCCTACCACCCGGATGCCGAGAAAGGCGCATGGAATGAGTTTGCTGATCTGCTCGCAAACGGCAAGCATCATGCAGCTGCGCTCCTTGATGGTGAAGAGCGCGTTGTTGATGGCAAGCTGCATGGCTGTTTCAGCCTCACGCTGGCGAAGCTCCTCGTAAGCGAGCGCATTGCTGACGGCAATGGCAATCAACGATGAAACCCCGGCAAGCAGCGACCGGTCACTGTCGCTCCAGAGCACCTCCTCTTTCGAGACGAAACAGAGAAAACCGATCAACCTGCCGCCTGAACGAAGGGGAGAGAGCACAATCTGTTTCATGCCCAGTTCGTGCAACGTCCAGAGCAATGGGGCGTCCTCTTTGCCGAAGGCTGGAATGTCGCGGACGATGGTTGCAATGGTTATCTTTCGATCGTCAAGATGGCCTTCGAGCCAGGTTCCGACGATGGAGCGTGTCTGGTGACGAAGATGCGAGGGAAGCTCGAAGCGAAGCATCTCGAAAAAGACGCTTGCCTCACGGCGATCGCGGTCGATGGTGATGATCACCGCCGAATCGAACGAAAAGATGAGCCGCAGTTTGTCGGTGACCGTGCGGAACAGCTCCTGCGGCTCGCGGATGGTGCCGATGGCGTCACCGATATACTGCATGAGCTGGAGCGCTTCGGGCAATGTTGTTGTCGTCATGGCCTCTGTTCTGATTTTTTCAGAATACAATGTACAGAATTTTCTGATTATTTCAGAATTCAGCGCAAACCCCAAAGGATTCGGCACAAAGAGCATCAACAATAACAGGGGTTTCCGATCAACGAAAAAAAAAATGCGCTTCTGGCACGGATATTGATAATAATATCGTATCGATGGTGACACGATGACAAAAAGGCCAACCCGGAGCAAGCTGAGGCTGGCTTGAAGCGATAACCCATGATGACAATCCGTTAACACTATTGATGCTCTCGAAATCGGGGTCGAGTCCGATACCGATACCGATATAAAAATAATACTCTCTGTTCGGGGAGAAACCCCGTTTTTATTGCCTGAGACAGAAACACTCATTCGTATGACGCACAAGAAATCCCTCGCTGTACTGCTCCTGCTCGCTGTCGCCCTGACAACGGCAGCGCCGTCACAGGCGGCTGACAGCAGCCCTGCCGCCGCAGAGGCGCTGACCCTCCGGGAGGCTCTTCGCCTGACTCGCGAGCACAACCCGAGAGCCCTGCAAGCCTCGGAAGAGGTGACGGCCTTCGACGCAAAAGTCGCCGAAGGCCGTAGCGCATGGTACCCGCGAGTGTCAGCAAGAGCGGGCTACCGATACATCGATCCGGTTTCGAAAATAACTATAGGCGGTTCGGTCATGCAGTTCATGCCGAACAACAATTACGATGCAAGAATCACCGCCGAGATGATGCTGTACGATTTCGGGCGCACCGGAAGCACCGTCGATCTGGCCAAAGCCGGACGCAACTCCGCAGGCATTCGTCAGGAGATCACCCTGCGCGACCTTTCGCTGGCCACCGTGAGGGCATTCTACTCCGTGCTCTTTCTCCGGGAGGCCGTGAAGGTGCAGGACAAAGAGATCACCGCCCTGCAGAAGAACCTCGACCACATGCAGAAGCGCTACAATGAAGGCGCGGCAACACGGTTTGACCTCCTGACGACCCAGGTACGACTCGCCTCGGCAGGCACCCGCAGGATCGATCTCCAGAGCCAGCTCCGGAACCAGGAGATTTCGCTCCGGCGGCTCTGCGGCCTGGATACCAATGCCCCCCTCGATCTGAAGGGATCATTCGACATCTCCGCCGTCGGCATCGATGGCGCCGATCTTGCCACCTCGGCGGTCGAACATCGTCCGGAACTTCTGCTTGCCCGCGAGAGTCTCAGTGCGGCATCGACAAAAAAATCGCTGGCCGTCCGGGAGTTCCTGCCGAAAATCGTTGGCAGCGCCTCATGGGGCACGACCAACGGCTATGTGCCCGACATCGAGAAGATGCGCACCAACATGTCCGCAGGGGTGGAGTTGCAGGTGCCGTTCTTCGACGGATTCCGCAAGAGCGCCTCACTACGGGAGGCCGCCGCCATGAAGCGGTATGCCGAACAGCAGCAGCTCGATACCGAGCAGATGACCCGCGCCGAGGTGCAGCAATCGCTCAACGACCTCCAGAGCAGCCGGGAGAAGCTCGAAACAACCCGCTTGCAGGTTTCTCAGGCCGAGCTGGCCGCCCATCATGCCAGAACCCGGTACGACAACGGCCTTGCAACCACGCTCGACCTGCTCGATGCCGAAGCGTCGCTGGCCGGGGCGGAACTTGCCAATCTCCAGGCTCGCTATGAATATGTACTGAACACCTATGCGGTCAGGAGATCCTCGGGCGACCTGATCAGCCAATAATCAAAAGGAACCGATGACAACCACAAATACAACAAAATCAGGAACCGTGCTCTGCCCGACCGATTTTTCACCCTCATCAGAAAAAGCGCTGCTTCATGCCGCCGAAACCCTGACAGGGAACCTCGAACTGATCGTGCTGCATGTCGGCGACACGGGAAAGGGTGACCGGGGCACCATGCTCAAGGAGCACCTCCACCACTTTTCAAGCTATTCCGACATCCTCTCTGCCTACGGGTGCAACGTGCGGTTTGCCATTGAGTACGGATCGCCAGCGACCACAATCATCGACTACGCCAGGAAAACCGGCGCATCGATGATCGTCATGGGCTCGCATGGCGCAAGCGATATCCGGCGCCTGCTGGTCGGCAGCACCACCGAAACGATCATGCGCCACGCCCCATGCCCGGTACTGGTGCTCCGCTCGCCCGACAGCAACACCAAATCCGCGTCACTCCACCAGGAACCGGTCGAAGTATTGTCCATAACCAACGATTGAGCATTACACCCATGGCAGAACCAAAAAATCAAAACCCTGCAAAACCCTCCGGCGGTGCAGAAAAGCCACAGAAAGAGCGCTCCTGGATACGGCTTGCGATATTCGGAATCCTGCTTGCCATCGGCGTCATCTGGGGCGGCCCGAAGATCATCCGCTCTTTCAGTTATCAGGAGACCGACAACGCCCAGATTGTAGGCGACCTCTATCCGGTCAGTCCGCGCGTCCCGGGAACCGTCATCGACGTACTGGTTGATACCAATCAGAATGTCAGGAAGGGAGACACCCTGCTCACCATCGATCCGTCGGACTACCAGATACGGCGCGACATGGCCGAAGCGCAACTGCTGAAAGCGAAAGCCTCTGTTGCCTCTGCCCAGTCGGATATCGCCGAAGCCGCCTCAACAGAAAAAAAACTCGATGCCGACCTGCGCCGCAGCCGGAACCTTCAGAAACAGGATGTCATTTCGCGTGCCGAACTCGATGCCGTCACAGCGGGCGCAAGCGCATCGACAGCCAAACATGACGCTGCCGGCGACAAGTACCAGGCAGCACTGGCCCAGGTCAGGCTTGCCGAAGCTGAACTGAAAAACGCCGAACTCATGCTCTCGTGGACTACCATCAAGGCCCCGGCGGATGGCCAGGTTTCCAGAAAGAACGTCCAGCCAGGCCAGCTTGTGACTCCCGGCCAGTTGCTCATTGCCATTGTCAACCGTAACGACCTCTCTGTGTCAGCCAATTTCAAGGAGACGCAGCTCAAACTGATGAAGCCCGGCCAGCCGGTCATCATCACTGTCGATGCCTTTCCGGACAAAGAGTTCAAAGGCCACGTCGATTCAATCTCCGCAGGCACCGGAGCACAGTTCACCCTTCTGCCTCCCGACAACGCCAGCGGCAACTTTGTAAAGGTGAGCCAGCGTGTGCCGGTCAAGATTGTATTCGACACCAAACCCGACGCACCCCTCGCCGCCGGAATGAATGTGATTGTCGAAGTGAAGGTGAAGTGATGTCAAACACCATCGCAACAGCCGTGCCACAGCCACACCACTACGAAACCGGCATCCGCAAGGTGATCATCACCGTGACGGTTATCGTGGCGGCCATGCTCGAACTGATCGACACCACCATCGTCAACGTCGCCATCAACCACATCAGCGGCAACCTCGGTGCAAGTATCGAAGATGTCTCTTGGGTGGTCACGAGCTACGCCATCGCCAACGTGATCGTCATTCCGCTGTCGGGATTCCTCGGCAACCTCTTCGGACGGCGCAACTACTTTATCGGCTCCATCCTGCTCTTCACAGTAGCATCGCTCCTCTGCGGCATGGCCACGAACATCTGGATGCTCGTATTCTTCAGATTCATCCAGGGAATCGGAGGCGGTGCGCTCCTGCCGACCTCGCAGGCGATCCTCTACGAAACCTTCAGGCCCGAAGAGCGAGGCACGGCCACAGGCATCTTCTCGATGGGGCTCGTGCTCGGCCCGACCATCGGCCCGCTGCTCGGAGGCTGGCTGGTAGACTACTTCTCCTGGGAATGGTGCTTTTTCGTCAACATTCCGGTCGGTTTGATGGCTGCCTGGGCAGCGTTCACCTATGTCAAAGAACCGAAAGTCAAACACGCGGTTGAAAAGATCGATTGGGCTGGCATCGGACTGCTCTCCGCCGGTATCGGATCGCTTCAGTTCATCCTCGAACGGGGAGAGCAGAAAGACTGGTTTGAAACGCCTTACATCACCTGGTTCACAATCATTGCCGTCGTCTCCCTTGTCTCCTTCGTCTGGCACGAACTGCACACGGAGCATCCCGCAGTCGATCTGAGTGTCCTGGCCCGGAGCAAAAACCTGGCCATCGCCGCCGTGCTGACCTTCATCGTCGGCTTCGGCCTCTACGGATCGCTCTTCGTCTTTCCGGTCTTTGTGCAGCGCCTGCTCGGATTCACTGCCCTCCTCACCGGTCTGGTGCTCTTTCCAAGCGCCATGCTCACCGGAATTATCTCCATGCCACTCGGCATCGCTTTACAGAAAGGGGTCTCGCCGAAACTGCTCATGACCATCGGGATGAGCACCTTCTGTCTCTTCTGCTGGTCACTCGGAATGCAGACCATGCAATCAGGAGCCAGCAACTTTTTCTGGGTCTTGTTACTCAGGGGCCTTTCTCTCGGCTTCATCTTCATCCCGGTCACTATGCTTGCCGTAACCGGCCTGCACGGTCGCGACATCGGCCAGGCCACCGGCCTGAACAACATGGTACGCCAGCTCGGCGGCTCCTTCGGCATCGCCATCACCAACACCTACATCGCCCAGCGTGTAGGCGCACACCGGAGCGAGATACTCACCCATATCACCCCCTACGACCCGGCTACCATAACAAGAGTCGGCGGAATCGAACAGGCATTCGGATTGTCAGGCGTCGCCCCATCAGACGCCCATCTCATGGCCATGAAAGCAATGGAATATACCGTAACCACCCAAAGCTACCACCTCGCCTACATGGACGCCTTCAAAATGATCGCCCTCCTCTTCGCCCTCTGCCTCCCCCTGTTGCTATTCATCAGGGTAGACAAATCCCACAAAGCCGACATGTCGTCGGCACATTGAGGCGTTCGATATTCCTCACCTCAAAATCGAAATCGCTATCGAAATCGGATCCAGAATCGATTTCGATAACGATAACAATCAGTCTCACCAATATCCTCCCGTCACTTCTTATCCGGCTCGAACACAAGCGAGATCGAGTTCATGCTGAAGCGTTTGCCCGTGGGCGGCGGGCCGTCGTCGAACACTTGGCCGAGATGGGCGTCGCAGCGGCCGCAGAGCACTGCGGTGCGCACCATGCCGTAGAAGCTGTCTTCACGGTAGGTGACGCTGTTTGACCGTCTCGTTTTCTTCAGTAACTTGCCTTGTGCTGATAAAAAACCATAGAGCGGAGAGAA
Source organism: Chlorobiaceae bacterium (assembly GCA_013334975.1). GTDB lineage: Bacteria > Bacteroidota > Chlorobiia > Chlorobiales > Chlorobiaceae > Chlorobaculum. The sequence continues at coordinate 218 of JAAXWL010000108.1, read as the reverse complement.
CACGATGAACATTGCTGAAGTAAAAAAGCTGAGTACGAAAGAGCGGCTGGAGGTCATGGAGGTAATCTGGGAGAGCCTCGTGAATGAACCAGAGGAACTCGAAACTCCTGATTGGCACAAGCCGATTCTTCAGGAAAGAAAGCGGCGCATCGAGGCTGGCGAAGTCGGGTTCATTCCGCTATCGGATTTGAAAAAACGCCATTCATAATGAAAACCTA
>JAAXWL010000107.1 GCA_013334975.1 Chlorobiaceae bacterium | reverse complement strand
CGCTCTCGCCGTAGCACTGGTTGCCGGTTTCGGCCCAGGCAATGCAAATGCTGAAGGCATGAAGCTTGGCGCAGATGTCGTCAGCAGCTATGTCTGGAGAGGAAGCGAACTGGGTAATTCCGCAGCCATCCAGCCAACACTCTCCTACACCTGCAAAAGCGGTGTCACCATCGGCGCATGGGGATCCTATGCTCTTACCGATAACTCCGTGGGATCTCGTTACAAAGAGATCGATCTGAGTGTCAGTGTCCCCGTAGGCCCGGTCACCCTTACGGTTACCGATTATAGTGCTGATCCCGCAAACGATGATGCCAGTAACGGCGGAGCATTCGACTTCAGGGATGCCGGCGCTAACTCCGTCGAGATCAGCGCAAGCTACAGCATCGATAAACTTGGCCTCCTTGCTGGAGTCTTCGTTGCAGGTAATGATTATAAAAATGCCATGTATTGCGAAGCCACCTATCCAGTCTACGAAAAAGATGGCTACACTGCCAAAGCGGTTGTCGGCATTGGCAGCGAAGACTACTATGGTGATATTACTGCTCCTAGCGATAAGATCGCCGTTGTTAACACCGGCATCTCCGTAGCCAAAGACCGTTACACCGGATCGTTCGTGTACAATCCGGATAAGGAAGCCTCCTTCCTGGTCTTCATGGCATCATTCTGAGTGTGGAACTGTTCTTTGTTAGGTTGAACAATAAAAAAAGGAGCCCCCTGGGCTCCTTTTTTTGTATTGTACAATTTCATGGACTTTCACGGACAAAAAGACAAATGCAGCGGCTTACAGCTCCCTATTCCTTATTCCTAAGAAAATCATGCACTGTTGACGTACTATGACCTTCTTTTTCGATTTGGATACCGATTTCGATACCGATTTGGACAATTCACGTGCCAGCACCTTTTTTTTATCGGTATCCAAATCGGATTTCAGTTGGAATCTCGATTCAATGCTATACCGAACTGAATTTCTGTCTTTGCTGACCGGCTCACTCGATCAATGAGTTTCTGGTTCACTGAGAAGAACAGCGTTCTTTACTTGTTGTCCATTATTAAATCCCCTTTTCGTAGATCATGTACTCTTTGTAGGGAATACCGCCAATCACTTTGGCCAGTTTGCTCATAGCTTCGTTTGACTTGAGTATCCAGCTCATCTCGCTGGCGAACACACCGTGTTTGCCTCCGTAATCGGCAATCTGGACGTTCATGATGCTGTCGATTCCTTTGTTCCGGTACTCCGGCAGCACCCCCATCACGATGGTTCTGACCATCGAAATGTTCCGTTTGTACCAGAGATATTTAACCAGCCCCCAGGGAGTGAACGGGTTGCCGTTGACATGTTTGAGCGCCTGGTTGATATCGGGCAGGGAGAGCGAAAAGCCTATGGTTTTCCCCTCATGGTTCTCGACAAAATAGACATAGTGAGGATTGGCGATCGACTTGAGACTCTTGGCAAGAAAATCGAACTCCTTGTCGGTCATAGGCACAAAGCCCCAGTTCTTTTCCCAGGCGCCGTTATAGATCGTCCTCATCTTCTCGATCTCGCTGTCGAAATGCTTCATGTCAAGCGTTCGCACCGTCAATCGCTCTTTTTTCATGACATGTTGTGCGATGCGTCGAAGTCGTTCGATATCGATAATCTTCTGGTCGATGTACCAGGCAAGCAACTCCTGGCCTGTCTTGTGTCCATTGTTCAGACAAAGATCGTTGTACCAGGGAGGATTGTAGAGCATCAGGAAGACCGGCGGACTGTCGTATCCTTTCGTCAGCATACCACACTGGTCGTTCATGGAGGGGCTCACCGGCCCCCTCATGGTATCGATCCCTTTGCTTTTCAGCCATTTGGCGGCAGCGTCAAACAGAGCATCGGCGACCTTCTGGTCGTTCAGGCATTCGAAAAAGCCCCAGAATCCGACCTTGTCCTGGTGTATCTCGTTATGGCGCCTGTTCTGGATGGCAGCAATCGTACCGGCCATCATGCCATCCTTCCATGCGGTGAACATCGCCAGATCGGCATGGTCATAGAGCGGATAGGAGCTCGTATCGAGCGTTTTCATATAGTCGGCGATCACCGGAGGCACCCAGTTCCGGTTAAGCTCAGGATCGCTTCGATAGACCTTCCATGCAAAAGTAATGAACTGCTTTCGTTCGCTTTTCGTGTTGACACGCCTGATTTCGATGCTCATGATGTTATAGACTATGGTAAGGTTACCGGAACAGAAATCCCCCTGGAGAGGGGGAGTCCTGAAAGCGATTGATCATTTGAATGCATGGCCGGGCTCGACACCGAGAGACTTCAGAATCATTGCAAGAGGGCAGAACCCGGTAAATGAAGCCTGAAATAGGTTCAGACCCACAAAACCGGTGAACCAGAGCCAGTTCTGGTTGTGATATATGGAAAGCAGCACGCTGGAAAGAACGAAAAATCCGGCGACGGCATAGACGATCCTGTCGATATTCATGGAGAGAACATTTATATGGTTATTGAAAAAAACACTCGTGCTTCAGCCGTTAACTGTCGTATCACGCTGGAAAGCATCCCGATCGGTATCGGTATCCAAATCGAAAAAAGGAGATCATAGTACGTTATAAGTACATGATTTTCTTAGAAATTGAAAAGATACAGCTAAAAAACCGGTTTTCTGTTTTCACACAATTAATCGATTTCGATACCGATACCGATTTCGATCTGGATAACTCAATTGCTTGACAGAACACTACCCCTGGGCACCTCTCTCCTTCATGAATGCGGCACCCTCACGAAGCATCTTTTCGGTCTCTTCCCACGAAACACACTCGTCAGTAATGGAAAGACCATACTTCAGGGTTCCGGGATTGACCGGAAATGGCTGGTTTCCGGAGCAGATATTGCTCTCGATCATGACGCCGACAATACTGTTGTTACCCGCAGCCTTCTGTGCGAGAATATCGTTCCAGACCTTGAGTTGGTTTCCGAATTTCTTGCCAGAGTTTGCGTGGCTGCAATCGACAAGGAGATGCCCGGTGAGATCAGCCTTGTGAAGCTGCTTTTCGGCTATGGCAATGCTCTCTGCATCGTAGTTCGGACGGCTCGATCCGCCTCGCAGCACCAGGTGCCCGAATGGATTCCCCTTGGTCGTGATGACACTGCTTTGGCCCTCCTGGTCGATTCCCAGAAAACTGTGCTGATGCATGGCCGAACGAATGGCGTCGATGGCCACCTGAAGACGACCATCAGTCGCGTTTTTAAAGCCGACCGGCATTGAAAGTCCGCTTGCCATCTGGCGATGAGTCTGCGATTCGATGGTACGCGCCCCGATTGCCGCCCAACTGATCAGATCAGCGACATATTGCGGTGAGATAGGATCGAGAAATTCAGTGGCCGCCGGCAGACCCATCTCGTTCAACCCGATCAGAAGCTTGCGGGCATGGTACAGGCCATGCTCTATATCATAGGTATCGTTCAGGTGAGGATCATTGATGAACCCCTTCCAGCCGATGGTCGTCCTCGGTTTCTCGAAATAGACCCGCATAATAATGCAGAACTCCGATTCGAGCTCCTTGCGCAAGGCGACAAGACGCGAACCATAATCACGAGCAGCTTTGATATCATGGATTGAACAAGGACCGACAATGACCAGCATTCTCGAATCCTTTCCGGTCAGAATCTCTTCGATCTCATGACGGGCCTGGCAAACGGTGTCGGCGATATGCTCCGTAACAGGGAGCTTTTCTTTCAGCGCTCTCGGTGATGTTAAGGTAATGATTCGCGAAACTCTTAAATCCTGTAACTGTTGCATTCGTTTTACTAAGAAAAGTCGTCTTTTAACCACTGTTTGCCTTGAAGATAACAAAACAACCAGAATAATGGGACTGCATGACTATAAATTCCCTGCCGCACCGGCAGGCCTTAAACAGGAGAACCTGCCGTACTGGCAGGTTCTCCTGTTCCTCCAAAAAGAGGTGAAAGAAAAGGAGCTGCTTACCCCTTGGAAAACTCGATGTTCAGCCAGCCATTCTCGAACGATGCGCCAGTGGACTCCATACCCGCAAGAAAAATCGGCAGCGCCACGACTTTCTGGTAATCGCCGATACGAATGGTCAAATCATCGCCAAGCTTGAGAATCTTGGGCTCGAGACCCATGCTCTCCATGAACGGCAGTTTGACGCGAACCATGTAATGGCCATCAGAGATTTTGTTGATATTGATCGGATCCTCCTTGAAGAAGATGTCGAGCGGATTGTCATCGCCATAGACTTTCTCGCCAACCCTGCGAAGCATGGGAAGACCGACAACCTCATCGTCGAACAGCGGCACCTCGGCAATCGGAATCGGGGCAAAGGCACTCTGGATCTGCTCAATGTACTTCTGCTGAATGGCGCGCCATTTCTGGAAGTAAGGGTCAGGGCTCTGATCGGGCATGACGCGGTTGATGGTGATTCTGTCAACCGTAATGCCGTAGAGGTTCAGATAGGTCAAAGCACGCATGGACTCCTTGATGACCATCTTTTCAGGGTTCATGACCAGACGCATGGTGGTCTTGGTGCCGTCGGCAAGCAGATCGATGATGCCTTCGGTCGAAGAGAAGAGGTTATCTACCTTTTCATACACCTCTTCAGGCGCCACGAAGTCATCAAGCTTCTTGACCTTCTTGGAGAGCGGCCTGATCATCGGCTTCACCATGTACTTTTCGACATTACGGATAAATTTGATGAACCATCCGAAGGTCTCGGGCAGCGAAAGCAGCCTGAGGGTTTCGCCGGTCGGAGCACAGTCTACGACGAGCAGATCAAAGTCCTTCTGCTCTTCGTTGTAACGTTTGATATAGGAGAGCGAAAAAAGCTCTTCCATACCGGGAAGTACGCCCATCTCTTCGGCGTAGACACCTTCGATGCCACGCGAAGCCATCAGGTGTGCAAAATGCTCCCTGACGACGTCCCAGTTCAGATTGAGATCACCGAAAACGCTGACTTCCTGTCCCCAGAGGTTCTCGGCAACCTTGACCGGAGAGGGCCCAAGCTCGATATCGAGCGAGTCTCCGAGACTGTGTGCCGGGTCGGTAGACATGATGAGCGTCTTGTAGCCCATATCGGCTGCTCTCAGGGCTGTCGCTGCTGCAACTGAGGTTTTTCCAACGCCTCCCTTGCCGGTGAAAATGATATTACGCATACGCTTTGATAAGTACCCTTTATTAGGTTGGTTGAAGAAACTCTCTGTACCCCAGAAATACTGGTCTTCAGGTACGTGCGAAATTTTGAATGCTAAAGATAAAAAAAAACTTCAATGAGAAGAAGAACAACTCCAAACTAACACAGCAGAAAAACTCATGTCGGATGTCCTGAAAACCTAAGCTCTGACTCCTCATGATTCCACCAGAAAAGGGCTATCTGCGCTTTTTTTTCACGACCACTTTTTGCTTGCCCTTTTTGACGGCTTTGGTTTTACCGGTCACTTTTTTCTTTTTTGCAACCTTGTAAGCCTTGCCTTTGACATTGCCTTTTTTAGCCTTGATTTTAGCTGATGAACCTTTCGAACCACCCCGGTTATTGCTGGCCTTGAAAACAGTCAGCTTCTGACCCGGTTTCAGTCGGGCGCTTTTCAGATTGTTCCAGTCAATAAGCTGGCTGACGGAAACGCCATATTTACGGGCAATTCCTGCAAGTGTCTGTTTTTTGCCGACCACATGCACTTTCCGGCCCCGACCGCTGCTGACGGCAGCCTCCTGCCGGTCGGCATCACGAACCATTGTGTAAAGACGCGATTTATCTTCGACCAGTTCAGAACGGTAAGCATAGATCTCCTGCTCGCGCTGCTGAAACGGTTGAAGATACTGCCGGGGAAGACGCAGCATGTTGGGTTCCGCATCAGGAGCAGGAATCAGACCGACCTTGTACTGCGGATTCAGAAAACGGATATCCTCCATCGGCACACCCAGCGTCTCGTTGATCTGTTCAAACGTGAGCGATTCCCTGACCGGCACCCTCCCGGTATCCGAATAGAGGTACCCAGGCTGCGCCGGCCTGATATTGTGCTCACGATAATAGTTCATGACATAGTTCACGGCAATGAAAGCCGGAACGTATCCTCTGGTCTCCTGAGGAAGATAGGGCCATATCTCCCAGTAATCATGCGCACCACCGGAAGCCCGGATTGCCCGCTGAACATTACCGGCGCCAGCGTTGTAGGCAGCAAGGACAAGGAACCAGTCACCGAACATGTCGTAAAGATCGCTCAGATGCTGGCAGGCCGCCTCAGTAGCTTTGTTTGGATCGTAGCGGTCTTCGATGAATGACGAGGAGTGCAGACCATACATTTTGCCGGTGCCACTCATGAACTGCCAGAGCCCGCGCGCGCCGGCATGAGAGACCGCTGTCGGGTTCAGTGCGGATTCCACGACGGCAAGGTACTTCATGTCATCGGGAATGTTGTACTCGCGTAACTTCTCTTCGAAAAGCGGGAAATAGATGCGGGTCAACCCCAGCACTTTCGTCATGAACTTTCTTTTGTCTACGGCATAAACCCGGATAAAGCCTTTGACATGCTGGTTATAAACAAGATTGAATTCACTTTTCCTGTCAAGAGTGGCAATTCTGGACTGGTATACCGAATCACTGAACTGGGGAATGAACTCCCTGGGGAAAAAATCGATCCCCTTGCCCTGACCGGATGAAAAACGGTCATCCTGGAAATAGGTTGCCGTAACGAGACTGTCGAGGATTTCAGAAATACGCGAAGAGCGGGAATTCGATGTGGAATCAGGCTCCGCTCCGGCAGATACGGACTGACAGAGAACAACCTGCAAAAGTATGCAGACAAAAAAAAGCCTGAACTGTAAGAAGTTCTTCACAAGCTTGGCAGGTTTAACAGGAGAAGATGCCCAGGCACCCTCAGGTTCATGGCAAGGAGACCAGTATGAATACACAACATAAGCACACCGAACGTTTTATACAAGGTACCAGAAAAAAGAGCCGCTCCCACTCATTCCTCTTTGCTCTTTGATCACCACTCCTCCTTCCCCTCTTTTCTTACATGGTCCACTTCTTCAATTCGTCCACTTCATCTTCTCTCCCCCCTCATTGCTCATTGCTCATTGCTCATTGCTCCTCCCCCCCCATACCTGACCCGCCAGAGAAAGAGACCGGCCGGATCGGCTGGAACCAGCTTCGGCGATCGGGACGAGCCTGCGAGCATCTTCTCAAAAACATCACAATCCTGACGTCCCTGGCCAGCTTCAACCATGCCTGAAACGAGAAAACGCACCATGCTTCTGAGGAAACGGTTGGCCTCGATACGAAAAACATAGAAACGACCCGAGCGGTACCATCGGGCGCTCATAACGGTACACTCGCTTCCCTGCTGATTATCACTCTCCTTTGAAAAAGCTGAAAAATCATGGGTACCGGTAAGCGTGGCGGCCAGACGGTTCATTTCCGGAAGATCCGGACGACCATGAGCACATCCGGCAAAACGCAGATCGAGAGCCGAGGGGCGTTCGAGCAGAAAGTAACGGTATTGCCGGGATGTCGCACTGAATCGGGCGTGAAACGATTCGGGAGCCTTTCTCATACCGGTTATTCTGATTGATCGGGGCAGCAGTGCATTTGAGGAGTGCATCAGTCGTGCTGTATCCATAAGCGAGCCGGTCGTAAAACAGGCCGTCTGTCCGCGAGCATGAACCCCTTTGTCCGTTCTGCCTGCGCCGATAATGGTGACCTCTTCCTGAAGTATCTTTCTGAGAACCGACTCGATCGTCCCCTGAACCGTTGGTACGGGTGAGAGCTGCCGTTGCCACCCGGAGAATCCGGTTCCGTCATACTCGATCTCCATTCTGATATTCCTCATTGATCGAAGCTCCGTTTCTGGACAGGCAAGTCGTCGTTCTTCATTATCTTTTTCCTGATAATAATTATCTTTAGCATCTTTGGCCTTATTTTTTCATCTCCACGATCCTGAAAAACCGGCTTGCAGCTTGACGACACTATCCCTTGACACCCTTCTCGCATCGCTGGAATCGGCCGGAAGCCGCCAGCCTTCAACGACTTACGCTGTGCCGAATCTCTGGCACAAGGGAAGCACCGGCTTTTCTATGGTTGACCCTGTGGCTTATTACGGAGAGATTCTCAGCTCCATCGCGTCATCAAAAGCGATCGAACTGAAACGAACCGAGGGAAACCCCGCTGACTGGAGCTCCCTGGCAACGGTCTACAACCTTTTCGTTCGTTACAACGCAGCTTTCGACCACGACAGAGACGGCCGTATCGGCATGGAGGTGCTTCCGAGTGGATTCAGGGAGACCGGCACGCTGCTCAAAGCAATCGCCATGCTCCCCTACATCCGTAAGATGGGAGTCGATACGCTCTATCTGCTTCCGCTGACCACCATCGGCAAGGTCAACCGGAAAGGCCTGCTCGGCTCTCCTTACGCCATCAGAAATCCTTACCAGCTCGATGAAATGCTGGGTGAACCGGCGCTCAACCTTCCTGTGGAATTACAGTTGAAAGCTCTGGTCGAAGCCGCTCACCATCTCGGCATGAGAGTGGTCTTCGAATTTGTCTTCAGGACTGCGGCCATCGACAGCGACTGGATTACCGAGCATCCCGACTGGTTCTATTGGCTCAGGGAGGGCAATGACCTGTCAGGTTATGGCCAGCCAACCTTTGACCACGATACCCTTGCCCGCATCTACGAAAAGGTGGACAAGCACGACTTCCATGATCTTCCCGCGCCAGTGGAGGCCTACCGGAACCGGTTCGTCCAGGCTCCGCCCAAACTCATCGCTGAAGAGGATGGCTATCATGGCGACTATGCCGATGGAAGCCGGAGCATCATCGCCAGTGCCTTTGCCGACTGGCCACCGGACGACCCGCAGCCACCGTGGAGCGATGTCACCTATCTGAAGCTGCACCACGATCCCCGCTTCAACTATATCGCCTACAATAC
>JAAXWL010000009.1:42208-45851 GCA_013334975.1 Chlorobiaceae bacterium | reverse complement strand
AATTCGTGAGCTGAAAACAATGATTTGAGCTTCCGGCACGAAACGGTTCAGAATGGTTCGCACCACTTCGAGTTCCTGCGGTTCGAGATCAACCATTTCTTTCTTTCAATCCTTCAGGCAGGAGCGCTCCCGGCCTGCAAGCAGCCAGAGCGCGACGGGAATGAAGAAAAGCCCCGAGATGAGGCCGGGATAGTAGCCGCCGGTGAACACCGAAAAAAGGATATGGTTCAGGCCGTTCACCAGCTCGATCCCTGCGAGCAGAAAGGGAAAGCGCTCACGCCACCAATCCGAAAAAGCCACCAGCGACAGGAGCGCCATCATCACCACGATGGAGAGGTTAAAAGCAAAGAACATCCCCTGCCCCACCGACGAGAAGTGCGCATTGTACCACACAAACACCTGAAAGCGCCGGTCGAACCCCTTCAGGTACTCCTCGGCCGAGTGCACCATCTGGATAGCCACCAGCACCCATGTCGCAACGCGAATGCGGTTCATCAGGATTCAGGAGAAGATGCGGAGTTGGCGGGATCGTTCAGATTGGCAATAAATTCATCAGGATCGAGACACAAATCTTTGATGATTTTAAAAGCTGTTACAACAGCTTGACGAGCTTTAGACTGAGTTTCAGAAAGCGGTAAAAGAATGGGTAAAGCTTCCGCAATACAGGATAGTGGTTTCTCTCCATTGGGCATATTTGCCATATATAGCATAGCCATATTTATCAACGTCACTGCAACATCTGATAAATATAATTTTGGATCAATACTAGCCAACTCTCGCCTAATCACTAAGGCGTTCTCAATATTCTGCTTTGCTTCCTCAAATTGATTAAGCTCAACCTGTAACATTGCCAGATTATTTAATATCAACCCAATATTGTATTGATACATATGAGGGTTATTTTTTACCAATTCACGATAAACACTTAATCCCTCTTGATAACTTTTTTCCGCCTCAGAGTACTGATGCAAATAATATTGTGTTATAGCAATATTATTCAAAACCCCCGCAACATAAGGCAAATATTTCTCTGAATTACTCTTCGCCAATTCACGATAAACATCTAGTGCATTCGTAAAATCTTTGACTGATTCAGCATACTGGTGTCGATCACTACGCAATGAAGCCAAATTATTCAGTGTATGTGCAACATCAAACAAAAATATTGTAGATTTATTAATTACCAGTGTTTTATAAATATTTAGTGCATCACTATATTTTTGTTCTGCTTCATCATATTTTTTTTGATTTTGCTGCAATACAGCTAGATTGTTCAGCGTACCTGCCACATCGGACAACCATGCTTCTGGATTCTGCGCAGCAAGAATACGATACTGTTGCAAAGCCTGATGATAGTAATGTTCAGCATGCTGAACCTCACCAAGATAACGGTTCACTTCAGCCAACGCGAAACAATTTTCCGGCTTCTCAGTGTCAACAAATCCTCCATACTCATCAATCAGAGACTGAACCATCGGTACCATACCGGGAATCTGGATATATACTCTCAGCAACTCAAGCACGATGTCGTTGGCCAGTTTTTCGGGCGACTCGATTTTTTTCAACTCGTCGAACTGCTTCTCCAGCAGCTTCAGGCGGGCTTCGAGGGGACGGAGGTCGCGGTTGGCCTGGACGGTTTCGTGGGCGATGAAGCGCATCGCGGAGCCGTCGGTATCGGTGGTTTCGGCGTCGTGCTCGAAGTAGAGATTCGCCCCGATCCGCTGGTTGTAGAGATCAATGGCGTATCGGCTCATGAGCGGCAGGGTTTTGAACGAAATCCAGAAGAAGAGCGGCACGCCCACCTCGGCCAGCGCCTCGCGCGCGAAGTTGAGCATGGTCAGCATCTCAGGATTCTCCCACATGGCGCGTTCGAGGCCGATGCAGATGATGCCCTTCGTCTCGGGATGGGCCGCCTTCAGGCGCCGAAGCTGCTCGGCGGGATACATATCGGGCGGCGAAGCCTTCGACCAATCGTGAATCTCTACCGGCACCCCCTTGCCCCGCAGCACCTGCCGAAGCTCCGTATTGAACCGCCGCTGCACCAGATCGTCATCCGTCACGGCAAACCGGAACGCGCCCCCCTCCGTATCCGTAAAATACCGCGCAATGCTGACAATGTTCTCCGCATACGTGCGCTGTTCGTTGCTTTTGCTTCCAATCGATTGTGTCATAAGCTCAGATCAACTGTCGATCTTTGAGAATACTTCGCACTACCGGATGCACATCACACCAGCCTTCATCATTGTAACTGAGAATACAGAGATTTTGCCGGAGATCGAGCGCAGCTTCGGTATTTTCCACTTTTTTGGTGCCATCCGATGCAAGCTGTTTGAGTACATCGAAGTATTCCCCCACAGAAACCACAAGCTTATTATCGATCCGCTTTTCTGCAATCGTGTTATCGTAATCCCTCCGCAAAAGGTAAAAACTCTTCCGGCAATCACTATCGCCTATTTTTTCCCGTCGATTGTTAAGAGCTATATCGGCGGCATCACTGATCAACCTGAAAAGATCGATAATGCAACCACCGCTGAGATCGATCAACCAATATAACAATGCTTCTGATTCGAAACACTCGTTACCGATACGCTGCTCGACAATGCGCCGCAATGTTTCCCTGCCCTTCTCGAAAGGATTCCCCTCTTTATCGTGAACCTTGACCATCGGCAGTTCGAAAACCGGCTTGAAATTATCAATGACGATTTTCGCACGGTTATGATGTTTCAACGACACAGGAAAAGTGAAAACAACGTTTGTCTCAAGGCTGGTAAGTACCGTACTGTGATTGAAAAAGAGTTCCTCAGCCTTTTCGACACTGAGCTTATCCATATCCTCGATGATGATCACCAACCCTTCTTTTCCGATATCGGAAAGATGCAACCTGATTTCCCGGATAAGATCATTGCAATGAATGATAAGATCATTCAGTTTAGGCTCGATAGTTTCAACGATCTTCCTCTTGCTCGATCCGCCAACTTTTGCAGTCGTCCGAAGTTTTGCGAAAAATTTTGTCATAAAGGGCACTGTAACCTGAGCTTCAGCACCCGCTTCGATACCCAGATCACCGATCACCTCAATGATTTTTTCGATTTCGGTACTTCGCCGCCATGAGTTGACGCTATCCAGCAATTCACGACTGATTCCAAGACCATAATCCTGGGACAAACCGAAAAGCTTTTCCATTGCCAGCACAAAAAGCTCGACATGATTGAGGGTTATCGGATCGAGCTCCCGGATCGAATAGTTAAGCACAAGCATACGGTCAGCAATTTGCCTCGCCATTCGGTTCAGTTCGGTACTCTTGCCGCAACCGCGATAACCTGAAAAAAGAATCTGAAGCTTTCCATCAGGTGCAGCAAGCAATCGGCGTTTGAGCGTTTCAGCAGGCTCATACCCTTCACTCCGTCCCGCAGTCGAATCCACGTACCATTTGTCTATTTCATCCCCTTTCAGTGGTCTGGGCATGAGTTTCCTGAAAATCGATTCCAGTTCAGCCATAGTATAATGCTCCTGTTTGAGAAGTCTGTCTTACAAATTCTTTGGGAATCCGCCCTGTTCTTTAATTTACAGTTTTTTATAAATGGTTCGCATTGGCTACATTCCTAACAACACGAAGGCTGAATCTATTGCGCTCCCGACCCTG
>JAAXWL010000009.1:0-42108 GCA_013334975.1 Chlorobiaceae bacterium | reverse complement strand
GTACCGGTCAAGTACGCACTCTCGCTGATGGGCATGATCGAGGAAATTTACCGCCTGCCGCTGGTACCCATGGCCGAAGCCAACAAGGCAATCCTGCGCGAAGAGTTGCAAAAGCTCGGGCTGATTTGAGGGCACCTCTAAAAACTTATTGCGCGACCTGATTGCTGCGTTGGGTGGTGCTCGAAATCCTCATGTACTACGTGTACACTCCGGTTTCTGCGCTCCATCCGCCTTGCACTAAGGCCGCTCATGACACTTTTTGAGGTGCCCTTGAGAAAGAAGAATAGGTCTTAGTCTTAGAGGACTTATACGACCTATACGACCCATAGTACCTATAGTACCCATAGTACCCATAATGAAAAGGCCGCCCATCGAGGCGGCTTTTTCTGTTTCCAGTTCTGAGACTCAGCCGAGCGAAGCAAGTTCGCTGACGAAGCTGTCGAGTTCCTCTTTTGTGCGCTTCTCGGTGACGGCGACAAGCAGGCCATCTTCTCCCCATGCCGAGAGATCGACGCCGGCAAACACCTTTTTCTCCAGCATCTTTTCAATGATCGCTGCGGCCGGAACGGGCGTCGCGACCACGAATTCGCGGAAGAACGGGGCGCTGTACCTGAGCGAAAAGCCGGGAATCGCGGCGATGCGGTCGGCAAGGTAGTGCGCCTTCTGCATCGAGCGATTGGCGACATCCCTGATGCCCTTCTTGCCGAGCAGCGACAGGTGCACCACCGACTGCAAAGCGCAGAGCGCCTGGTTCGAGCAGATGTTGGAGGTTGCCTTCTCGCGGCGGATGTGCTGTTCGCGGGTCTGGAGCGTGAGGATGAAACCCTCCTCGCCATCCTTGTCTTTGGTCATACCGACCAGACGGCCCGGAATCTTGCGCACATGCGCCTGCTTGACCGTGAAGATGCCGAGGTAGGGCCCGCCGAAGCTCTGGGCGTTGCCGACGGACTGCCCTTCGCCGACGGCGATGTCAGCACCGTAGTTGCCGGGTGCTTCGAGCACACCGAGCGAAACCGGGTCAGCCGATACGATAAAGAGCGCGCCGTGTTTACGGGCAATCTCGCCAATCGCTTCAACCTCTTCGAGGCAACCGTAGAAGTTCGGCTGCTCCACGATCACCGCCGCCACCTCGGAGGTGACGAGCGCTTCGAGCGAGGCGACGCTGCCGATGCCGTTCTCGATGCTGTTCTGCACGATGGCTCGCTCACCGGCGGCTTCGAGGTAGGTTTCAAGCACCTGGCGGCTGTAGGGATGCAGCTTGCCGGCCACCACCACCCCGTTTCGCCCGGTAATGTTAACAGCCATGATCGCAGCTTCGGCCAGGGCGCTCGCCCCGTCATACATCGAGGCGTTGGCAACATCCATGCCATACAGACGGCACATCATGCTCTGGTATTCATAGATCGCCTGGAGGGTGCCCTGAGACACCTCGGCCTGGTAAGGAGTATAGGCTGTGTAGAACTCGCTCCGCGATGAGATGGTTCTGACCGCCGCCGGAATGTAATGATCGTAAGCACCCGCACCGAGAAAACTGACATGGTCGAAGGTCGCTGCGTTTTTCGAAGCCATCTGTTCGAGCAGACGCTTCACCTCGGGCTCCCCCATGGCAGGGAACAATTCGAGCGCCTTCTGCAGACGAACCTCTTCCGGAATATCCGCAATGAGGTCGTCAAAGCTGGCGACACCGATACTTCTGAGCATGTCAGCACGTTCGGCATCGGAATTGACAATGAAAGGCATGGTGGTGTATTGTGATTCTGTTGAAAAACCTTGCAGACGGTTCTTACTCGCCGATCGATGCGCGGTAATCCGCAGGCGAAAGCAGCGAATCAAGCTCCCCGATGTTATCCAGCTTCATCTTGACGATCCACCCTTCACCGTAAGGATCCGTGTTGACAAGAGCCGCATCGGCAAGCGCCTCGTTGACCTCGACGATCTGGCCAGCAACCGGTGCAAACAGATCAGCGACCGTCTTGACCGCTTCCACAGTACCAAACACAACGTGCGACCCAACTTTTGTACCGACCGGCTTTGTTTCGATGAAAACGATATCACCGAGTTCAGACTGTGCAAAATCGGTAATGCCGACCAGAGCGGTCGCGCCATCTTCAAGGAGCAAGAGCCATTCATGATCCTTCGTATAGCGGAGATTGTCAGGGAAGTTCATGGCAGAACGTGATTTATGGTTTTCAATGCAATTGGGTAACTGTGAATGATTCTGAAGGTAACATTTTTTCACCAGAGAGGAAAAGATCGGTCGGATCAGGCTGATCGGTGCGATCCGATCGATCTTTTTCTGCTTCATCCCAGCCTTTGGCGCATCGCCTCGTAGAGCATCACCCCTGCGGCAACGCTGACATTGAGCGACTCGACGCAGCCGGCCATGGGAATGCGCACAATCCGGTCGCAGCGCTTCCGGGTTTCTGAACCCAGACCGCTGCCTTCAGCGCCCATGACAAGCACCGTTGGCCGGGTCCAGTCAAAATCGGTGTGGTTCTGTTCGGCCTCCATGTCGGCTGCGACAACATGGAATCCGCGTTCATGCAATAAATCGAGGGTTTTGACCACACTTTTGACCTTGCAGACCCGCATGTGCGAAAGGGCTCCTGCCGAGGACTTGTGCACGGCAGCATTGACCGGAGCACCCTTGCCGTCAATCATGATGACCGCATCGGCAGCCACAGCTTCGGCCGTCCGGATGATGGCTCCGACATTGTGAGGGTCTTCCAGCCCTTGCAGGATGACCAGAAGCGGAGCGCTGTTGCGCGGAGCAGCAAGAACCTCTTCGAGACTGTAAAAGGTAACGCTGCTCAGGAGCGCACACACCCCCTGATTCTTGGCAGTTCCGGCAATGAGCGTCAGCTTCTCCATGCGCGCTTTGCCACAGGGAATCTTCAGCCTCCTTGCGGTGATGACGATCTCTTTGAGTTTGGGATGGGCGGTGTTAAACTGGAGATAGATTTTCTCAACGCTCTCCGGTTTTGATTGCAGCAACTCAATCACTGCATTACGGCCATACACAACCTGCTCATGATGTTCCGGGGCTGGCGTGACGATATACTCTGTTCTTTCCAATAAATACCACCTCCCAGGGTGTTCGGTTTCTTGATGGTGACCGCTTGTGAAAATGCGTCGCAAAAGCGAGCCGGAAACATAAAATTTCCGATAATCGATAAAAGACCGTGTGGTCGCATGATCGGAATTGAAGTATATCAGTTTTTTTGCTATCTTGAAAAGCACAGTCTAAGCATTTTCTTACCTGCGAACGTAACTTTTCCTGTACCTTCGGGGTTTACCTGTCAAGGATCGCAATCCCGTATCAATAATAATTCAGTTTATGATCGTATGACCCGGACATTCAAGACAATGGAGGGGAATGAGGCTCTTGCTCATGTCGCCTATCGCACCAATGAAGTCATCTCGATTTACCCGATCACCCCGGCCTCTCCAATGGGCGAATACTCCGATGCCTGGGCAGCAGTCGATGTGAAAAACATCTGGGGAACCGTACCGCTCGTCGATGAGATGCAGAGCGAGGCGGGTGCGGCCGCGGCCGTACACGGTGCCCTGCAAACCGGTGCGCTCACAACGACGTTCACCGCAGCTCAGGGTCTTTTGCTGATGATCCCGAACATGTACAAAATCGCCGGTGAACTGACCCCCTGCGTCATTCACGTTTCGGCCCGTTCGCTGGCCGCACAGGCCCTGTCAATCTTCTGCGACCACGCCGACGTCATGTCGGTCAGGGGTACAGGCTTCGCCCTGCTCGCCTCCTGTTCAGTCCAGGAGGTCATGGACATGGCGCTGATCTCGCAGGCATCCACCCTTGAATCAAGGGTGCCTTTCCTGCACTTCTTCGACGGCTTCCGTACATCACACGAAATTTCGAAAATAGAGGTGCTCTCTGAAGAGGATATCCGCTCGATGATCAATGATGATCTGGTGATCGCTCACCGTATGCGACGCATGTCACCGGATGCCCCGATCATCCGCGGCACTTCGCAGAATCCGGATGTCTATTTCCAGGCCAGGGAGAGCGTCAACACCTACTACGACGCCTGCCCGTCTATCACTCAAAAGGCGATGGATCAGTTCGCCGAAATGACGGGGCGCAGCTACAAACTCTACCAGTACTACGGTGCAGCAGATGCTGACCGCATCATCATCATGATGGGTTCGGGTGCAGAAACCGCCCTCGAAACCGTCGAATATCTCAATAACCAGGGCGAAAAGGTCGGTCTGGTCAAGGTTCGCCTTTACAGACCGTTCGATGTGGCAACCTTTATTGCCTCCCTGCCTTCGAGCGTCAAGAGCATCTCGGTGCTCGACCGCGTCAAGGAGCCTGGCAGTGCAGGCGAACCGCTCTACCTCGACGTCATCAACGCCGTGGCAGAAACGTTCCAGAATGGCGAGATCGCCGTCATGCCAAAAGTTCTCGGAGGCCGCTACGGACTTTCATCGAAAGAGTTCACTCCTGCGATGGTCAAATCGGTCTTCGACAACATGAACGCCGCCTCGCCGATCAACCACTTCACCGTCGGTATCGAAGATGACGTGACCGGTAAAAGCCTCGCCTTCAACGAATCATTCTCGATAGAGCCTGACGCGGTGTTCCGTGCGCTCTTTTACGGCCTCGGTTCGGACGGCACGGTTGGGGCCAACAAGAACTCGATCAAAATCATCGGTGAAAATACCGACAACTACGCACAAGGATTCTTCGTCTACGACTCGAAAAAAGCCGGTTCCATCACCACCTCACATCTGAGATTCGGGCCGGAGCAGATTCGCTCGACCTACCTCATCACCGAGGCTCAGTTCGTCGGCTGCCATCACTGGGTCTTCCTCGAAATGATCGACGTAGCCAAAAACCTGAAAAATGGCGGTACGCTGCTCATCAACTCGCACTATCCAACCGAAGAGGTCTGGAGCAGACTACCTCGGCCGGTTCAGCAGCATCTGATCGACAAAGAGGCGAAGCTCTACACCATCGACGCCTACAAAGTGGCGCAGGAGAGCGGAATGGGCCAGCGCATCAACACCATTATGCAGGCCTGTTTCTTTGCCATTTCCGGAGTGTTGCCGCGTGAAGAGGCGATTGAGAACATCAAGGAGGCGATCCGGAAGACCTATGGCAAAAAAGGTGATGAAGTGGTCCGCCAGAACATCCAGGCCGTAGACAACACCCTTGCCAACCTGCACCAGGTCTCGATCGGCGCTGTGGCTGACAGTAAGAAAGAGCTGCGCTCACCCATCGTGGGAGCCGCACCGGAGTTTGTCTGCAACGTGCTGTCGAAGATCATCGCCGGTGAGGGCGACAACATCCCGGTAAGCGCTCTTCCGGCTGATGGCACCTATCCGACAGGCACCACCAGATTCGAGAAACGCAACCTGGCGCTCGATATACCCGTCTGGGAGCCTGAACTCTGCATCGAATGCGGCAAGTGCTCGCTGGTCTGCCCTCATGCCGCAATCCGTATCAAGGTCTACGATGCCGAGTACCTCGAAAACGCTCCGGCCACCTTCAAGAGCCTTGAAGCCAAGGCGCCGAACTGGAAAGGGATGCGCTACACCATCCAGGTCGCTCCGGAAGATTGCACCGGCTGTACCATTTGCGTGAACGCCTGCCCCGCCAAAGACAAGCACACCGAAGGGCGCAAGGCTTTGAATATGCATCTTCAGGCACCGCTTCGCAATTCCGAAAGTGAGTGCTGGAGCTGGTTCATCAACATTCCTGAGTTTGACCGCACCAAAATCAATCCGAGACTCATCAAGGAGCAGCAGCTTCAGCAGCCGCTCTTCGAATTCTCCGGTGCTTGCTCGGGCTGCGGTGAAACCCCTTATGTCAAACTGATGACCCAGTTGTTCGGTGACCGTCTCGTCATCGGCAACGCCACCGGATGCTCGTCGATCTACGGCGGCAACCTTCCGACCACCCCGTATTCCTCCAACGCGCAAGGCCTCGGCCCAACCTGGTCGAACTCGCTCTTCGAAGACACTGCGGAATTTGCTCTCGGCTTCAGGATATCGATCAACAAACAGCAGGAGTATGCACAGGAGCTTGTCAGGAGACTTGCAACTGAAATCGGCGAAACACTCGCGACCGGTATCCTTGTAGCGACCCAGAAAACCGAGCCTGAAATCTTCGAGCAGCGCGAGCGTGTCGCCGTGCTGAAAGAGAAGCTGAAGGCGATGAAATCAAATGAGGCCAGGAACCTGCTTGCCGTTGCCGACATGCTGGTCAAAAAGAGTGTCTGGGCCGTTGGTGGTGATGGGTGGGCCTACGATATTGGTTACGGAGGCCTCGATCACGTCACGGCGTCCGACAAAAACATCAACCTGCTCGTCCTCGATACCGAAGTCTATTCAAACACCGGCGGTCAGGCATCCAAGGCAACACCGAAAGCTGCCGTTGCCAAGTTCGCCGCAGCAGGACGCAGCATGACCAAAAAAGATCTCGGCCTGATCTCGATGTCCTACGGAAACGCCTATGTGGCAAGTGTCGCCTTCGGCGCCCGTGATGAACAGACCTTGAGAGCGTTCCTTGAAGCCGAGGCCTATAATGGTCCGTCGATCATTATTGCCTACTCACACTGCATTGCCCACGGGTTTGATCTCGCATCGGGACTCGAACACCAGAAAGCCGCTGTCGATTCAGGCCACTGGCTGCTGTACCGCTACAATCCCGAAAGACACAAAGAGGGGCTGAATCCGCTGATGCTCGATTCAAAGAAGCCGAAAATACCGGTCGAGCAGTTCCTGAATATGGAGAACCGTTTCAGAATGCTGAAAAAAACCCATCCGGAGCTTGCCAAACAGTACTTTGAGGCGATCCAGAAAGAGGTTGACTCTCGCTGGGCCCACTACGAACACCTCGCCAACCGTTCGGTCGAAGGTGAATGACACACTGAACGCAGAGTAACAGAAAAGGCGTCCCGACTTTTGTCAGGACGCCTTTTTTTGTTTATGTAGGCTTCACTGCTTTCCCGGGATGCTCATCTACTGTTGCTTAAACTGACGTATGTCTCAGCGCCATTGATTTATCCAAATCCAAATCGGTATCGGTATCGAAATCGATTTTTTATGTGAAAACAGAAAGTCCTGTTGCCTGTATCTATATAATTATCAAATGATTATCACAATATACCACAAAACCAGATGAGTTATAATCAGCCTCTTCAAGTGGAAATCGATACCGATACCGATTTGGATACCGATTTCGTGGGTATAAGAAATTCTGACTATTTACCGTTGACACAACACCTCGGGAGATGCATCAGCGCCTGTTGATACTTTTCGCCTTCCCGAACATCTCAATGGCCTTCGGCTCGTTGCCGAGCTCGCGGTAAGACTGGCCGAGATGCTGGTAGATCTCAGCCTCTTCAGTGCCGGCGGCAATGGCCTTTTCGAAAAGCTGGCGGGCGATATCGTAATTCCCGAGCTTGAAATGCACCCAACCGAGGGTATCGAGATAGACGCCGTTCTCCGGATCGAGCATCACTGCGTTCGATGCCAGAAGAAAGGCCTGTTGAAGCCTGATCCCCTCTTCAGCAAGCAGAAAAGCGAGATTGTTCATCGCGATGGTGTTGTGGGCATCGAGTTTGAGCACCTTTTCATAGAGCTTCAGGGTGCGTTTTTGCTGACCAAGCAAGTCATAGGAGGCTGCAAGGTCGAGATTGGCCCTGATAAGAATCCCCGTATCAGAGACCTTTTGCCTTGACGCCAGTACTTTTTCGAGGACGACCGCCGCCCTTTTCGGTGCCCCGGAATGAAGCAACAGGTAGCCCTCGATCTGCTGCCACTTCAACCGGTGAGCCGGAAACCGTCGTCTGGCTGTCAAAAGTTGCTTGAATGCATTGCGCTTTTCGTTCAGATCAAAATGAGCCGTAATCATAAATTCCCATGCACTCACATTACGGTCATCAAACTGAACGGCTTTTCTGAAACACTCAAGGCCTTCCCGCTTCCGGTCATGCTTCATCGCATAGATGCCTTTAAGTAACTCGATTTCAGCGTTACGAGGCTGCAGAGCGGCGACCTCATCGAAAAGAATCTTCACCGGCTCAGCATAAATCGAATCAGGGGCTGATCGTGACACATACATCCGGACAAGATCAACTATTTTCTTCGACGGCAATGGTTTGACGGCAAGAAACTCCCGCAGTTCCCGATGAAACTCCCCGACTTTGCCTGCCTTGATAGCGTGGTTAAACAGAGCGCTCCAGGCCGTCAGATCGCTCCGGTCAGACTCGACCAGCTCACGAAGGGTCTGAAGGGATAGTGCTTCCTGGCCACTCTTTTCATACAATTCAGCCAGCGTCAATCTGAGTTTCCTCTCATTGCCGCCAAGCCCCTGTAACTGCCTGGCGGTATCAATCGCCTCCGGATAACGCTTGAGGCCAATTTCGAGCACCAGCAACCGGGAAAGGGCATCTTCATGGTACGGATCGATCCGCACAGCACTTCTGAAAGCTTCAAGCGCCAGCTCCGGTTTGTCAGATGAAAGATATTCGAGGCCCTGATGGGTCAGGGCCTCCGCTCGCCCTGGTTCAACAAGAGAGGCCTGACCGTAGAGTTCGGCTGCACGGGCATAGTCATGCTCGGAATGGGAGAAAACGGCAAGGTAAACGAGATAGTGCCTGTTTTCGGGGTCGAGTTTTACGGCCGCCTCACCGTGGACGCGTGCCGAATCAGGAACGCCCATCCGTAAAAAGGCTTTGGAAATCGAAAACCTCACGACAGGCTCTGAAGGCATGACCTCCAAAACTTTCTTGTAGCTGACGATAGCACCACGATAATCACCCTTCATATCGAGAAATAGAGCATGCAGATATTCGGACATGATCTCCTCTGGCGCTGCAAGAGAGGATGACACCGGCCTCATCGCAGCATTCATGGGCGAAGTTGCCTCGGCCGGTGCGGCTGAGAGCTGCAGTGGCCTCAACCACAAGACCATCACGAAAAGGGCTGAGAACCATCCAGCCCTGGCGGAGTTACCCAATGGAGCGGTATTACGCTTCATGGCCTTCCACCGGTTCGAAAAGCGGCCCGTGGCCCGACAATCCCTGATCGGAGAACCTCGCCATGGCGAGCCTGGTTGCCACCCGTCCCCGAGGTGTCCTGGCCAGATAGCCTACCTGTATCAGATAGGGCTCATGGACCTCCTCGATCGTATCCTGCTCTTCACCGACCGAAACGGCCAGCGAAGCTACGCCAACCGGACCGCCATTGAATTTCCGGACGATCGCTTCGAGAATCTTCTTGTCCATGTCGTCCAGCCCCCCCTCGTCAATTTCAAGTGATTCAAGGGTTCGTTTAGCCATGGTAAGTGAAATGGAAGTTTCATTGGCCACCTGGGCAAAATCACGGGCCCGTCTCAGAAGACGGTTGGCAATTCGCGGTGTGCCCCGTGAACGCCGGGCAATCTCCATGGCCGCATCGGTATCGACACCGATATTCAGGATTCCCGCCGCCCTGACGATGATGCCCTGCAAAAGTTCGGGGGTGTAGTAGTCCAGACGGTTGTTGATGCCGAACCGGGCCCGCAGGGGCGAGGTCAGCAATCCGGCCCTGGTCGTGGCGCCAACCAGCGTGAAGGGTTCAAGCTTGAGCTGGACAGCCCTCGACGCCGGCCCACTGTCGAGCAGAATGTCGATACGGTAATCTTCCATAGCCGAGTAGAGATACTCCTCCACAGCAGGTGCAAGCCGGTGGATTTCATCGATAAAGAGGATATCGCCTTTTCTGAGACTGGTCAACAGACCGGCCAGGTTACCCGCCTTGTCGATCAGCGGCCCTGAAGTGATTTTTATCCCGCCGCCCATTTCGGCAGCAATAATATGGGCGAGGGTTGTCTTGCCAAGACCGGGAGGCCCTGAAAGCAGTACATGATCGAGAGCATCGCCCCGTTTGCGGGCCGCAGCGATAAACACACCGAGGTTGTCGGTCAGTTTTTTCTGACCGGCAAAATCTCCCATGCTCTGCGGACGTATCTTCTCTTCGAACCGCACTTCCGAAGGGTCAGGAGCCGTATTCAGCGATTCAATCCTCACTCGGATGACGGTTTACTGGTTCATGCTATATTTTGATCCTCGGATCAACCACGGCATAGAGCACATCTGACATGAGATTGCCCAGCACGATCATGACACCGGAAACAAAAGTATCGGCGATAATCAAGGGATAATCGCGGGCGAAAATCGCCTCGACGGTCACCCTGCCCATCCCCGGAAAAGCGAAAATCACCTCGATAAAAAGAGCACCGCTGAAAATAAAAGGCAGCGAACTGCCCATCAACGTCACCACAGGCAACAATGCATTGCGCAAGGCATGCTTCAGGATCACCGTGCGCTCCGAAAGACCCTTGGCCCTTGCGGTTCGGATATAGTCCTGACGGATCACTTCGAGCATACTTCCCCGCACATATCGCGCAATACCGGCAGCTCCATTGATGCTGAGTACCGTAACCGGCAACGCCAGATGCCATATCCTGTCCATGACAAAGCCAAACGTTCCAAAGCTTTCCGCCCCCACCTCGTTGAGACCGGAGACAGGAAACAGAGGGAAACGCAAAGCAAAAAGAATGATCATCATCAGAGCAAACCAGAACTCCGGCATCGAATAGAAAAAAAGCCCTGTCACCGTCAGAAACCGGTCAAGGAAACTGTTCTGCCTGACGGCTGAAATGACCCCAATCACAATTCCGAACACAAAGTTGGCAACAAGCGTCAGCACCGCGATGGTCATCGTCACCGGCAGGGCCTCGGCAATGACATCGAACACCGGTTGCTGGGCGCGGCTGAAGCTACGCCCGAAATCACCATGTATCACGTTGCCAAGCCATTTGACATATTGAACCGGCAGTGGATCGTTCAGCCCGTACTGTTGGCGAAGCTGCTCTGCGACATTGGGACTGATGCCTGGCTGGATGAAAAATGCCGCAGGATCACCGGGAGCCAGCCTTATGATAAAAAAGGTCAGGGTCAGAACCCCGAAGACCAGCGGCACAGCAATCAGCAGTCGTTTGATAATATACCTGAACATGTCGTTAATGCACCACGGACGGTTTCAGCGTCCAGTCATCGATATTATAGAAGGTTCCGGAAATGTTGAGTTTTGCCCCCTGGATACGTTTATTGAATCCCTGCGTCTCCCTGATCCAGTACAGGAATGTGATCGGCTGATCCTGATGCAGGATATGCTGGTATTCGATCCAGTAAGAACGGGCATCCTCTGGACGCATTTTATTCTTGGCAAGCTCGCAGAGCCTGTCGATCTTCGGATTGATATAACCGGGGAAATTGAAACGGCTCTTCCGGAGATCCGAGCCCCAGACATCGAGCGGATCAATCTCCAGGCCTATCGACCAGCCAGCCATCCAGGCATCGAGCTTGCGTTCCTGCAGGTTCTGGAAGAAAACGTTAGACTCCTGCAGCTCGATCTTGCAGTCGATACCGATCTCCTTCAGGTTCTGCTGGATGATCACGCAGGCATAGTTCCTGCGAGCGTTACCGGCATTGGTGTAAAGAACAAAACTGAAACGGCGTCCGTTCTTCTGCCTGATGCCATCAGGACCGGGGAACCACCCCGCCGCTTCAAGCAACTTCACGGCAAGTGCCGTATCGAAAGCCCAGGGCTTGATCGTCTCGTCGTAAGCCCACTTGAGTGACGGTGAAATATCGGTTTTACACAGCACTCCGTACTCGCCAAGATAGCCATCGACGATGGCCTGGCGGTCTATGGCGCAGGTCAGGGCACGCCTGACGGACGGATCACCAAAAAGCGGATGAGGACGAATCTTGCCTGTCTTGTTGTAATGCTCGCCATCGATATTCATCCATCCAACGTAGTCATAGACCCTCAGCCCAACCGTTCTGATATCGACGTCGGGATTGGCTTTCCGTACAGCCTTGAAATCCTCCGGCTTGACATTCTCGACCAGATCGAGCGCACCGGTCTGAAGCTGGGCCAGCCTTACAGTATAGTCAGGAATCACCCTGAAGATAATGCGCCGGATGTTACCCGGCTTGGGAAGATTACAGGAAGCGCTTGACGAGAGAACCACCTCCTGCTGCTTGTTCCATGAACCGAGGCGATAGGGGCCTGCGCCAACAGGCTGCTGGTTCAGTTTCGACTCACGGAATGCTTCCGGCTTGACGTTTTTCCAGAGATGTTCCGGCAACGGCGTCAGCGAGGTATGAAACAGGGCGAGATGTTCCGGAACAGGCTTGAAAAACCTGAACACCAGCGTAGTATCGTTCGGTGTCTCGATCGCCTTGTCGAAGTCAACCGCACCCTTGTCCGCTCCGACAAGCTCCGCAAGGTACTGCTGACGCGGACTGGCGATCACCGGGTTTCCGTAAAGCCGGTAGGCGAAGCTGAAATCGCGTGAAACAACCGGT
This sequence comes from Chlorobiaceae bacterium, assembly GCA_013334975.1. GTDB lineage: Bacteria > Bacteroidota > Chlorobiia > Chlorobiales > Chlorobiaceae > Chlorobaculum. The sequence continues at coordinate 29,710 of JAAXWL010000009.1, read as the reverse complement.
CGGCCATCCGCCCACCGGGCATCGCTCCTGAGAGTATAGGTGATCGAACGATGATCGGGCGAGATACTCCAGCTTCTTGCCAGAGCAGCCTTGGGTGACTTTTCATCAGCATTGCCTGAAGAGGAACGCAACCGCTTTTCGAGAGCAAGATAATTCAACAGGCCGGTTCTGGTGTCGAACTCACCCTGGAGAAGCGATGGATAGATCAGACCGGTGATCTCGCTTGAAGTCAGGGATGCTCCGATAACCGGATTGAGGTAATCGGCATCACCGAGCATACCAATGACAAGAGAGGAGTCCCTTGCAGCTGCCGTCAGTGCGCCGGAGCTCCTGTTTCCGGGATTCGAACACCCCGTCACCAAAATTGCCACGGCAAGCAGCAGCATGGAAAACAACGGAAGAACCGATTTATTCGATTTCATCATTTTGATATTCGGGAATAATGGATGAGTCGTCAGCCTTTTCGCCGCGATCCTTGTTGATTACGGTTCGTATCCTTTCCGTCAGCGCTTCGGCGGCCACGTAGCCGGCATAACGCTTCAGCAGGAAATTCAGAGCAACCACCTCGATGATAACAGTGATATTCTTGCCGGGAAAAATCGGAAGCTGCACCAGCGGAAGATCCACACCAAGCACCTTGACGGTCTTCTGATCGAGTCCAAGCCGTTCGTACTCGGCCTCCCTGCTCCATTCGAGCAGCTCGACGACTACCTGCACCACCTTTTTGTCACGAATCGCCCTGATGCCAAACGTTGCACGTACATCAACGACTCCAAGACCGCGTATTTCCATGAAATGGTCGATGATGTTGTTCCGCGAGGCGACCAGAGCGTTGGTCTCACCACGGCGTTTGATCACCACGACGTCATCGGCTACCAGGCCGTGCCCCCTTTCAACCAGGTCGAGCGCCACCTCCGACTTGCCGAGACCACTCTTCCCGGTCAGAAGAACGCCAACACCGTACACATCGACCATCGAACCATGATACTGCTGGTATTGCGAGAACTGCTCATCGAGAAAATCGGTGATAAGATAGATCGCCTTCGTCGATGAACATCTGGTGGCAAACACCGGAATACCAGCGGCGGTCGCCATATCAAGCAGCACCTGATCGAGCTTGTTGTTATTGGTCAGGATAATGCACGGGATACGGAACTTGACAAAATTTTCAAATGCTGAGTTTCGGTTTTCGACAGAAAGATGGTTCAGAAATCGCGACTCGGTATTGCCGATAATCTGAACTCTTTTGTAGGTGAACAGATTGGTGAATCCTGCTATGGCAAGCCCCGGACGATGAAGGTCACGTTCATGGATGCGCCGTTTCTGCTCGTCGACCTCGTTGAGGCGCCGGAGCCGGATATCGAACTTCTTGACGATGTTCTCAAAAAAACTGGCGACCGTGATCGATCGCTTCCTGAGTCCCTTCTGCTCAAAATTCATGTTCGGAAAATCATGGTTTTCAAAATGCTCAATACCGGAACAGGGTCAGCATGCTGACCCTGTCTGTCCGGATGATTTCAGATGTTCCGCTGTTTCTCCTTCATTTTCTTCAATTGTCTCGACAAGGAATCGATGCATTTTTCAATTGCCTGCTCATAGGTTACCGCCGACTCGCGAGCGACAAAATCGTGCTGTGGAACATGAATGGTGATTTCAGCCAGCTTGTTCTGTTCGAAATCGTTATTCTGGTGATCGAGAATAACATGACTGCTGAGCGGTCCTGTATAAAACTTGAGAAGAGTCGAAACTGCATCCCTCGCATACTCCTCTATGCTGCCATGATTGTTGGAATGACGAAGGGTGACCTTGACGGTGACCGCATTGCTTGTAGCTGAATTTGTCATACCTGCCTCCATTGAAAGAATTGAAGTGCTTCGAAAGAACAGAACCGACATCGAATCTCTGCATGTGCTTTTTTCCGGGTCGTTGAACCTCAGGCTCGTGGATGAGCTTTCTGGTAGACCTCCCTGAGTCTGTTGTAAGTTACATGGGTATAAAGTTCGGTAGTCGTCAGGCTGCTGTGCCCAAGTATTTCGCTGACGCTTTTCAGATCGGCACCACCGTTGAGCATGTGAGTAGCAAAGCTGTGGCGTAGAATATGGGGGTTTTTCTTCGCCGACTCGGTAACCGGGGAGAGATATCTTTTGGTCATTCTCTGGACAAGCATTGGATAAAGCTGCCTTCCTTTTGTTGTCACGAAAACCTTTGACGATTCACCTGTCCTCTCTTCTGATATTCTAAAGAAGTTTCGTCTTACTTCAAAATAATTTCTGAGTGCTTCGACGGCTGGCACTCCAATCGGCACAATCCGCTGTTTGCGCCCTTTCCCGGTAATTTTCAGAAAACCGTGCTGCAAATCGACATCACGGCTCTCCAGCCCGGTCACCTCCGAAAGGCGCAATCCGCACCCATAGAGCACTTCGAGTACTGCCCGGTCCCTCGACCACTCAAACCTCTGGGTTTCAGCCCTTTTTCCAATTTCCCGAAGAGGCTTCTTGGCAGGCTCCTCTCCGAATCCCTCAAACAGCCGTCCGGTCTCCTCCTCACTCAGAAAATCGGGCACCCTCCTGTCAAGCCGTGGCGTCACAACCAGAGAGAGCGGCGATTGCGCTATCCTCTCTGTTTCAACAAGATACCTGTAAAAGCTCTTTACCGAAGCGAGTTTTCGGGCAATCGAGCGCGTCCCGATACCCCTGTCAAGCAGATGTCCCATAAAGAGCCTTACATCGGCCACCACTACCAGATCGGGATCGATATCTGCAAGGTCATCAAAACCACCCGATTCTTTCAGGAAAGAAAAAAACTGAAGCAGATCCGTCCTGTAAGCGATAAGGGTCTTGTCCGAGACGTTACGGGCAGATTCGAGATGTGACAGAAAAAACGCCAGCCATCGACACCTGATCGTCTCCTCGATTGACTCTTGCCTTGATGTGTTTTGTTTCATGAGAGCGAAACGCTGATCAATACCTCTTTCTCTTTAATATAATACAAGCGCCCAGCCCTGATGAGAAAATTGCTGAAGGTCGGGGCCGAGAGGCCAGCCGCCATGGTATCCTCATAGTAGATCTGTTCACCAGCAGCAATCTCGAGAAAGGAGTCCCAGACCACAGTACCAGATTCCTCCGATCTCATGCGGTGACGCCCCGTAACCATCCCGGCACCATGGCCGATGTTTTCGGCATAACCTGCTTCGTCCATGCAGGAGACCGGCAGAATAATGCCTTGACGCTCCTGTTCGCTTTCTGCCTCCTGACGCAAACGGTTGGCGCATTCCAACTCAATGCCGCCATCCTCGATCTCCTCGCCGGTGCAGGGATCGAGCAGCAGATACTGACGTTCGGGAAATCCGGCAAAAACCCGGATTTTGCAGACCAGAAACTCTTTTCCGAGATTGGCGACGAACACAAGATCGGGACGACTCCAGACCATGACCTTTCCAGGAAGATCAACCGCCCAGATACCCAGATGTTCAGGAGTGCCCGGCAGATAGGTATGGCAGAAAAGAAGCCCGTCATAAGTCGTTTCGAGCCCGATCATCCAGCCATCGCCAGCCGGAACGGTTAAACCCTCAGCTTCGGTCAGCACGAAATCGTCGCACAACACCCGACCCGTCTCCGAATTGAGGCAAAAAAGGGTCGCTTGGCGCCGCTCTGGAAAACGCTTGATGCCCATCACCGATTCGCTGCCTGAAAACATCAGTTGCCAGATCATGGCTCCACTTCCCCCATGCCACTCCCACTTGCCTTCCGGAAAGGATAATCCCACCCCTTCATAAGGGAGCCTTTTCATGCCATGATCCTTTCAAGCTTGTAGATGGTCACGGCTACCGTCTGGTCGGCTATGGCGTCACGCATGCGAGTTTCGGAAACCCTGAATCCGTTCTCATGCACCAGTTCAATGAACTCTTCAGCCATACGCCTTCTCGGATCGGCAATCAAGGCTATACCACCGGGAGTCAGCAGGGCGTCGATCGCCGTGACAATGGGTAAGAGATTGACCCTTTCGTAAAGCACATCTGCAGCAATAACAGCATCGAACTTCTCGCTCCCCATAACCAGACGCCAGTCCAGACGCCAGGTATCAAGCGGCACGTGATTGCGAAGTGCATTGTAAGCAACGAATTTCAGCGCCTCTGTCGAGTAATCGGTCGAAACCACCCTGGCGCCGCTCCGTGCAGCGGCAATGCTGGCCATGCCCACTCCGGCCCCGAGTTCAAGCACTGACTTGCCGGCAAGCTCTTTTGAGACCATGAGTTCACGGGAAAGCGTCACGGATGCCGGCCAGATCTCCGCCCAGTAAGGCATCTGCTCGTCTTTCAGAAACTCCTCGGGTGAAATCCGGTCAAGAAGGGCATAGCTGTCGCGCACACTCAGAAAGATAAATTCATCCTCTCCGAAGCGGTAGGCAACCTCGCGCAGGTCATATTCGGCGGCAAGTTCGGCACGAAGCCTGATCAGTTCATCGTCGACTGCCGGGCCTGAACCGGCAGGCAACGGTACCGTGTATCTGTCGAAATGCATGTATGAATAAAAATCCTGAAGGTAAATATGGCCACCAATTTAATGAAAATCGGTTCCGTTTTCTATTTTGCTGCATCAAGGCACTAACGATAACCCTTCACGCCGATTATTATGAACAAAAAGATCATCGAAGTTTTCGACAACTCCTGGCCCGGCAGGGACTACACCATCGAGATCGTCAATCCCGAATTCACCTCGGTCTGCCCAAAAACAGGCCTGCCCGACTTCGGCACGATCACCATCACCTACATACCCGGCAAAAGCTGCATTGAACTCAAGTCTCTCAAGTACTATTTCCTGGAGTTCCGTAATGCGGGCATCTTCTATGAAAACATCACCAACCGGATGCTCGATGATCTGGTCGAAGCCTGCTCACCAAAAACAATGACCGTGAAAACCGAATGGAAAGCCAGGGGAGGGATCACCGAATCGGTCACCGTTTCCTACAACGCCTCACTTCAGTAAACACTCTATAATGCAGAACGCCCCGGAAATCCGGGGCGCTTCTGTTTCATGATCCTCTGGTAATCCCTGCTGCACAGTATTGTTCAGAACTTTTCGTAGAGCCAGATACCGATGCTCTGAGCCTCGTCATCGCTGATACCTGCGCCAGGGAAGCCCTGCATGCGCTTGACGATAAGGTTGACCTGACCGGTCTTTTTGTACTTGGTACGGAACAAATCGGAAACGGAACCGAGGGTGTGGCATTTGTTGCAGCGATTATCGGTCAACTGTTTGGCAGCGTCGAAGTTGAAACCTGCAGGAGCAGGAGGAAGATCGCTGGTAGCAGCAGGCTTGTTGAGGAACTCCTTCAGTTCTGTGACTGAACGAATGTATTTACCTTCCACCGTGGTGGTGCGGCCTTTCTCCCAGTAGACACGGAGACTGAAGAACATCACCATAACGATGACGAAGATGCTCAGCGGAAAACTCAGAAACCACTTGTTGCTGATAGCTCCGGACATCTTGCCGAGCCCCATGATGATGATGGAAGCGCAGAAAATGAGCATGAACCACCCCATGAATGACCTCAGGGGAACCAGGGCGGGTATTGCATTCGGTGCCGGAACGTAGCCAGTCAGGAATGATACCGCAAAAAACAGGGATCCCATTAAGACAGCCCCGCCTATCGCCAGAGCAATAAGCTTACCGTTTGACTTGTTGTCCATGACAGGTAATGGATTAGGTGTTAGCCGCTTGCATGAATTTATTGTGAAAGATAATCATTATTGACAAAGGGGACAAACAATAAGATTAAAAAGCATTAAACATTACCGACGTACCGGTTGCCCTGTGTGAAGAATTTTGCATCCTGCTGACAGGAACGTAAGTTAACAAGACAAAACAGTTCCCCAACTCCGGACACCGATGTTATGTTCACTACAACCTCAAGCGTCGTCGATTTCAACAAATCCGCTCTCGATTTCCGGTACCTGCTCGACTGCTTCGTCGAAGTGCTGCAGGAGCTCGGGCAGGATCAGCTTGCCCACCACCTCCTCGGCATCAACCAGGTGCCGGTTTCAGCCTTTGAGCGCTCCGAACGCGCCATCCAGGCTTGGTCGATTGTCTTCCAGTTGCTCAACATGGCCGAGGAGAACTCGGCAGCACAGTATCGCCGCCGCATCGAATCCAGCGAAGGGGTGGAATCGCTCAGCGGCCTCTGGGGTGAAGCATTCCGCCACCTGACAAGCCTTGGCGTCACCGAATCGGAAATCGCAAGCGAACTTCCCGTGATCGAGGTAGAGCCAACCCTGACAGCTCATCCCACAGAAGCCAAGCGACGGACAGTGCTTGAACAGCACCGTGAACTCTACCTGCTGCTCGTCAAACGGGAAAACCGGATGTGGACTCCCGCAGAACATGAAAAAATTCGCACCGATATCAAGGTCGTCCTTGAACGACTCTGGCGTACCGGAGAAATCCTGTTCGAAAAACCTGAAGTCAGTGCTGAGCGCCAGAACGTGCTTCACTATCTGCACTCGATCTTCCCCGACGTCCTTCCCTTTCTCGACAGCCGACTTGAAAAAGCCTGGGCTGTGGCCGGATTCGATCCAGCGACGACCGCCGACCCGCGAAACCTGCCTCGAATCAGCTTTGGAAGCTGGGTCGGGGGTGACCGTGACGGCCATCCTCTGGTAACGGCAGAAACGACGCACCAGACCTTGCTGGAGATGCGCCATCACGCACTCCTGCTGGTTCGGCAACATCTCGAACGACTTGCCGCCAAACTCAGCATCTCGGGACGCTTTCAGTCTCCTTCGGGAGCCATGGATGAGCGAATGGAGATACTGCTTCACAAACTTGGCAGCGAAGGGAGCGAAGCACTGGAGCGGAACCGGCATGAACCCTGGCGGCAATTCGTCAACCTCATGATAAGTGCTCTTCCGGAGGAGGCAACCCTCCGGCAGGATAGTGAGTCACAGGCAGCAGAACCGTATCGCTACCGGCGTCACACCGAACTGCTTGATGATCTGGATCTCCTGATGAAATCGCTCAATGAGATCGACGCCGGTAACATCGCCATTGGCGACGTCGCTCCGGTCTATCGTATCGTTCAGACCTTCGGTTTTCATCTGGGCCGGCTCGACATCCGCCAGAACAGCCGCTTCCACGACCTCGCCCTCTCGCAGCTCATGACAGCTGCCGGGCTTGACGGTAACGCATTCCTTGAGTGGAGTGAACCGATGCGTCTGGAGTTCCTCCAGCGCGAGCTGCTCTCGCCGCGCCCCTTCACCCACCCCGACATGCATGCCGGGCCGGAAGCCGAAGCCGTGCTCACCTGTTACCGTGTGCTCTTCAATCACTACCGGCAGTTCGGTCATGAAGGGATCGGCTCGCTGATCGTCAGCATGACCAGAAGCCTCTCAGATCTGCTCGTCATCTATCTCCTGGCCCGCGAAGTCGGCCTCATGGTGCCGCATGGAGAGGGTGACGCCTGCCCCATCCCGGTAGTACCTCTCTTCGAAACCATCGATGACCTTGAAAGCAGTCACGACATCCTCGACCGGTTTCTCGACCATCCGGTCACCTGTCGGAGTATCGCCCTGCAACAGAAGCTGCACGTCCGCCGAAAACCGGTACAACAGGTCATGGTCGGCTATAGCGACAGCAACAAGGATGGTGGTATCGTCACCAGCCTCTGGAGCCTCTACCGGGCAGAGGAGCGTCTCATCAAAGCCGGGAAGAAACACGGGATCGACATTCTCTTCTTTCATGGCCGTGGAGGCAGCATCAGCCGAGGAGCCGGACCGACCCACCGCTTTATCCGTGCGCAGCCTCACGGTTCTCTGGACGCAGGCCTCCGGGTCACCGAACAGGGAGAGACCATCGCCCAGAAATATGCCAACCGCATCAGCGCCGCCTACAATCTCGAACTCTTTCTGGCGGGTATCGCCGAAGCCCGCCTCGACCATCGCAAGGAGGGTTACCGCGCGCACCCGCTTGAAAAGGCCATGGATCTGCTCTCCCGCAGCAGCAACAAAGCCTACCGGCAGCTCATTGAAACCGAAGGCCTGCTCGAATTCTTCCGCCAGGCCACACCGATCGACATCATCGAATCGAGCCGCATAGGATCGCGCCCATCACGCCGTACCGGAGGCCAGAGCCTTGAAGACCTGCGCGCCATTCCCTGGGTCTTCAGCTGGAACCAGGCGCGTTTTGCCATCTCGGGATGGTACGGCGCCGGCACCGCCCTCGAAGAGTTACGGGTCACCGATCCCGACACCTTCGACCTCATGCGCAAAAGCGACTTCTCCTGGGCGCCCCTCCACTATATTATAAACAACGTCGCCACCAGCATCCTGTCGGTCGATCCCTGGATCATGGAACAGTACGCCTCGCTGGTCCCCGACACTAGCATCCGCGACAACCTGCTCGGCATGATCCATGCAGAATACCTCAGAAGCATGCGCCTGCTCGAACTGCTCTACGACGGCTCGCTCAGGGAAAAGCTCTTCAACGTTTATCGCTTCATCGAAACCCGTCAGGAGGGTCTCGGAAAGCTCCATCGTCTCCAGATAGACCTCCTCAGAAACTGGAGAGCCGCACAAGCCGAAAAGAACCAGGAGCAGTCGGACGCCATTCTCCCTGAACTCCTCCTTACCGTTAACGCCATATCAGGAGGATTGAGAACAACTGGCTGAAAAAAGATCAAAGAAAACAAAGTGCTTGCCGTTGGAACCCGACTTGAGCGTGTTCACACTCCGGCAAGCCGTTTCTGTACGCTTGTCGCAAGAACATCACCAAAGCAAACCAATTACGGGAGAGAACCATGCGCATCGAAGAAATGATCGCCGCAATCCAGCAGGAGCTCGGTATCGATGTTGACGGGAAAGCCGGCCCACAAACCTGGGGTGCCATCTACAAGCACCTTGTCGTTAAACAGAGCGAGGATATGGAACCACCCGTAACCATCGCACCGGCAGACAGCCGCAGTGAAAAGGTGATCACCTCCCTCCTTCCAGAGGTACAGCCGATTGCCCGCCTGCTCGTACAGAAAGCCGCCGCTGCAAACATCACGATCAAAATTATCAGTGGTCTGAGAAGTTGGGCCGAGCAGGATGCCCTCTACGCCCAGGGACGAACGGCGCCAGGCGACATGGTCACCAAAGCCCGTGGTGGATACTCCAACCACAACTTCGGCATAGCTTTCGACATCGGAGTGTTCGAAGGAAACAAATACCTGCCGGACTCCCCGAAATACAAGGCTGTCGGAGCACTGGGAGTTGACCTTGGTCTTGAATGGGGTGGAAACTGGAAAAACATGGTTGACCAGCCACACTTTCAGTTACGACCTGTGTGGGCACTGAACTTAACCGAAAAAGAGATGCTTACCCAACTGCGCTCACGGCATGAAAACGCACTGCCGGTCTATGTATAAATCGTCGTGATCCATCTCCGGCACCATGCCGAAGCTCACGTTTCCTTGAACTCCAATCCGGTATCGATACCGACACCGATACCGATACCAAACTGAATATCCAAGGATTCTTATTTCATTACCGGTTATTGAACTGACACCCTTTTCCACGAAATGCACAACCGAGCAGGTCTTGTGCGGGGTTGTGTGAGGAAACCGGTCTTTGACCGAGGCAAAATTTTCAGAGTGACGATTGCAAGGCAGCAATCCGCGATTCAAGAGGCGGATGACTGCTTAAGAGCGCCATCATGCCACCACCGGTAATGCCACTGGCCGCCATCGCCTTCGGTAACTGGCCTGCCTGAAACTTCCCCAGAGACTGAAGAGCATCGATCATCGGGCGTCGATCACCCATCAGCGCCGCCGCTCCTGCATCCGCCCGGAATTCACGCTTGCGCGAAAAGTACATAACGATGATCGTTGCCAGAATACCGAAAAAGATTTCACCGGCAATGCTGCCAACCCAGTATCCGATACCAGGACTGCCCGATTCGTCATCATCCCTGCGAAGAAAGCTGTCCACAGCATAGGCAATGACACGTGACAGAAAAATCACGAAGGTATTGAGCACCCCCTGGATCAGCGTGAGGGTCACCATATCGCCGTTCTGAATATGGGCAACCTCGTGAGCCAGCACGGCTTCAACCTGTTTTCTGTCCATGCTTTGCAGCAACCCTGTCGACACAGCCACCAGAGATCTTGACTTGCTTGGGCCGGTAGCAAACGCATTGGGATCGCCTGCAAAAATGGCCACCTCGGGCATCGGCAATCCCGCTTTTGTCGATAACCGCCGCACACTCTCCACAAGCCACGCTTCCTCCTGGTTAGCAGGCCGATCGATAACCCGTGCCCCCGTACTCCACTTCGCTATGGTTTTGGACATCATCAGCGAAATAAAGGAACCGCCAAAGCCAATCAGTGCGGCAAAAGCCAGCAACATGGTCAGGTTCAATCCATTGCTGGTTAAAAACCGGTCCACACCCAGGATACGGGCCGTAACCGACAGCACCAGCATCACCGCAAGGTTGGTCACCAGAAACAGCACTATACGTCTCATCAACATCCTCCTGTAAATATTTTTTTTATTCTTCAGTCCATGGGTACCAAGTCAGACGCTTCTCCACCGATTTTCCTGCACATCCCTGCACACCTTCAATGAGCGCAAAATAGCTGTCCCAAAACAGGAAACAGCGACGTTGTAGAGTAAAACACAGAAACCTGATCAAAATTCACCCACGTCTCATACGGTAATTTACACATTCAGTCCTTTTTTTTTATTCATGATGCCTGACCATGACACCACACCCCCGAGCTTTATGATAAAACATCACTGACAATACAGAACCATACCTCCCCGACTCCCGCTTTTTTCAGCATCGACTCTTCGGATTCGCTCGTTCTATCAATACCGCCCTGCGTCCATTTGCCTCCAGGGGGAATGCTGCGTGCGATTGAGGTGCATGGCTATGTTGGCCAGCGAGACCGCTGTTGCGCTGGCGAGGATAGTATCTTTGTTGAGCATGTACATAGAAACGCCGACGATTGAGGCGATAACGTGACCGCCGACTATGTTGCTCGGTTGGGAGAAATCGACAAAGGGGGTTTCATACTGTCGAAATAGTGCTTGATCGGATGACAATGATGGAGATAAAGCTATCACAAAGGCCGGGAGCGCCATGCTCCAGCTCGGCAACCCTTTGGATGTTCAATCAATCATTTATATCAAGATAACCACACCAACCAGGCGTGATGCGCTTTAAGGTTGAACGATGTGGATACGATCAAATACGTATAGCCGAGCTGGAGCTCGGCGCTCCCAGGGGTAAAACCGTTGCACCAACACCGCCCAAAATGATTGGGACGGTGTTGGTGCAAAACTATTCTCAATTCCCGGCCATCATTGCTTCCACGTCGGCTTCGACGGTGCCGATGCCTTTGAGGTCGAAATTTTCGATGATCGCGGCGGCGATGTTCGGGGTCAGGAACTCGGGGAGTGTTGGGCCGAGGCGAATACCTTTGACTCCGAGGTAGAGTAACGCCAGGAGCACGGTGACGGCTTTCTGTTCGTACCAGGCGATGTCGTAGGAGATCGGCAGATCGTTGATGTCCGCCAGTTCGAACACCTCCTTGAGCTTGAGGGCGATCACGGCGAGTGAGTAGCTGTCGTTGCACTGGCCTGCGTCGAGCACTCTTGGAATGCCGCCGATGTCGCCGAGCGGGAGCTTGTTGTAGCGGTACTTGGCGCATCCGGCGGTGAGGATCACCGTGTCCTGCGGCAAAGCTGCGGCAACGTCGGTATAGTACTGGCGTGAGTTGTGGCGTCCATCGCAACCGGCCATCACCACGAAGCGCTTGATGGCGCCGGACTTGACTGCATCAACCACCTTGTCGGCAAGGGCGATAACCTGGGTGTGGGCGAAGCCGCCGACAATCTCGCCGTTCTCGATCTCCGTCGGAGCCTTGCAGCTTTTTGCCAGTTCGACGATCTCCGAAAAGTCTTTGCTGCCGCCTTCGGAACGCGCAGGAATGTGCCTGAGGCCGGGATAACCTGCCATGCCGGTGGTGAACATTCGGTTGCGGTAGGACTCGCGTACCGGCACGATGCAGTTGGTGGTCATGAGGATCGGTCCGTTGAAGCTCTCGAACTCACGATCCTGTGCCCACCAGGAATTACCGTAATTGCCGACGAAGTGGTTGTACTTCTTGAAGGCTGGGTAGTAGTGAGCGGGCAACATTTCACAGTGGGTGTAAACATCAACCCCTGTACCTTCGGTCTGCTTAAGCAGGTCTTCCATGTCGCGCAGGTCGTGGCCTGAGATGAGGATGCCGGGACGGGTGCCAACACCCGTCTTGACCGTGGTGATCTCGGGGTTGCCGTAGGTCTCGGTGTTGGCCTTGTCGAGCAGGGCCATCGCCTTAACGGCTACCGCGCCGGTCTCCATCACGAGGCCAAGCAGCTCGTCGGCAGGCAACTCTTTCGTCATCGCTGACAAGCCTTTGACGTAGAAGGCATAAATATCGTCATCATGGTAGCCAAGCACGGCGGCATGGTCGGTGTAAGCGGCCAGCCCCTTGATGCCGTAGAGAATGAGGCTCTTGAGCGATCGCAGATCGGCGTCTTCGCTCAGGCTGTCGATGCTGCACGCCATCGCCTTGCCGAGAAACTCCTCTCGTGTGCTGCCGCTCCAGTTGGCTGCGTCGTGCGCCGGAGTATTGCCGGTCATCGCCTTGATTTCGTCGCACATGGCGAGAGCCTTGTTGATCTGCTCCACAATGGCCACATCGTCAAAGTTGGTGTTGGTAACGGTCACAAAAAGACATTCGCTGATGAACTGCCCGTACTGCCGGTCAATCGGCCCTTGGATTGCTTCGGCACACAGGGCGATGCCCTCGGCGGCGTACACGAGCGTATCCTGAAGCTTGGCGGTCAGCTCATCCTTGCCGCACACGCCGCGAACGAAACATCCTGTCCCATTGACACTCTCCTGACATTGGTCGCAATGCATACTCATGGTATTCTCCTCAGTTTTCTGTTGTTTGTTTGTTCATGTCAGGTGACAGGAGGCAAGCCAGCCGTCGGTCGGCTGTGCCGCCTTCCCTGTCACCAATTTTTTCCCGGTCACTTCAAAAAGCTATTACGCAACCTGATTGCTTCGTTGGGTGGTGCTCGAAATCCTCACGTACTCCGTGTACGCTCCGGGTTCTGTGCTCCAGCTGCCTCGCACTCAGGCCGCTCATGACGCTTTTTCTGAAGTGCCCGCTCTTTGGCCATCTCCCGGTATTTTTGGGCTGCTTTCATAATCCCCTTCTGACGGGGTCGCGCCTCGATGACGGCGCTGAAATCCTCGATCGCTCCAGCGTAATCCCCGGTATCAAAGCGGATCAGGCCGCGATTACCGAATGCTATGATGCGTTCACGGAATCTCAGACCAAGCTTTATGGCCATCGTGAAGTCGTGCAATGCCCCGTTGAGGTCACCGGCAGCGCTCCGAACACCCGCCCGGCTGCTCCAAGCCTCGGCATTCTCCGGTTCGGCATCGATCAAGCGGCTGATCTCCTGTTCGGAGCCGCGCCAGGCGCCCAGGGCATCTTTCAACATGCGATCACCTCATCGGAGAGCAGCTCGCCGGTTACACTGACGACAATCTTTCTGACCGGCACCTTCCTTTTCGCCCGTTCGAGCGCCTGAAGCGCCAGCACCACGAGCCCGCTGCAGCAGGGCACCTCCATGATCGCCACGGTGATGCTGGCAACGCCGGCCATGTCGATCAGGGCGGTCAGTTTTTCGAGATAGCGCTCCATGCCACTGTCAAGCTTGGGACAGGCGATGACGAGCGTTCTGCCGAGCAGCAGCTCGCCGTGGAAGCCGCCCATCGCAAAAGCGGTGCAATCCGCAGCAACCAGAAGATCGGAATCATGGAAGTAGGGCGCGATCGGAGTGATGAGATGCAACTGGATGGGCCAATGACGGAGTTCTCCGTGTACGGCAGCGACCGAAGCCTCGCTGGAGGAACTCCTTACCGGCTCCCCGAAATCCATCGTGCGACTTCCTGGGCATCCTCCAACATGGTGCGCAGGGCTTGATGCCGCACGCGCTTCGAGCGGATTGGCAATACCCTGTTCTTCGAGATAGTCGAGCGCCGTGCAGAGATAGCCGCTTTCGCCATGCTCCTCCAGATGGCGCAGATGCGCCGCTATGACGTTCGGCCCGCCCTTCACGATACTCTCGGCCATGACGCGACGTTCGTCGTAGGGTTCTGCTTCGCGGGTCTCGACCTGCATCGCTCCGGTCGGACAGTGGCCGATACAAGCACCGAGGCCGTCGCAAAAGAGGTCACTGATGAGCCTCGCCTTACCATCGATCACCTGGAGCGCCCCTTCGGGACATGCCGGAATGCACGCTGAGCACCCTGTACATTTTTTTTCATCTATGGTTATAATCTGTCGTTTCATGGCTGTGTTTTTGTTGCTTTATAATCCTGATCCTGAATCCGATTTCGATACCGATTTGGATCAATCCGGTTGTTTGGTCTGCTGTGACCTCATCGACTCCACAGCCTTCAGGTCGGCGATCAGTTTGCCGATGGTCACTTTCGAAAACTCCTGGTTCACCAGCCGTTCAATGCGCATGATCTCGTGACGCAGCACACAGTTGGCCCGATTCGAGCAGATCTTCTTGCGAAACATGCACTCCGAGACCTGCACCTTTCCCTGAAATATTTCAATGACATCGGTCACACCGATTTCGTCGGGCTCCTTCCCGAGCTTCACGCCTCCCCCGGCTCCCTCTTTTGAGAGCACCAGACCATTCCTGATAAGCTCCTGCAGGATGCGTCGCAGAAACTGGTAGGGAATCGACTGCTCCTCCGAAATGACCTTTGCCGAGACCCATCCCTCCGGCTTCATGCCGAGAGAAATGAGCGACCTGACAGCGTAGTCGGTTTCTTTATTCAGAACTTTCATAATGGTGTTTTTTCTGATACCAATTTAGTATCAGTTAATCTAAATCAAAAACTCTTTCGGAAAATTCCCGGTTTCCGAAAAATAAATCCGGATCGAAGGAACCCCCCACCCCTGCTTTACGGTATATGTTCACATCATGCCGAACAAGTGACACGTCAAAATCGGTATCGGTATCGAGTTCCACTTTAAGGATGCTGAAAAAACTCACCAGGTATTGTGTTTTATTGTCATAACCATTCAATAATTAAACAGATAAAGCCAGAGACCTGTTTTCTCTTTTTCACATGAATAATCGATTTCGATACCGATACCGTTTTCGATACCGAGAATATCAATGGCTCCGTAAAATACGTCGTTTTATGCCTGACCAGACACTCCGTATTGTACCGACTGGCTCACTTATCCAATGAGATTCTGATGTACCGGAAAAAACGGCCTGCATTGCCGGTTCGATTTCGACAACAAACGACGCAACCTGAACAACCATGCTCCAGTTAGAGACCGCCGGATACAAGACACTCGACAACCTTCGGTCACGTGGAGAGTTCCCGCCCAAATGGCAAACAATCGATGAAGTCGAAAGACTCACCAACCGGTTTCTGGAACGCTTTCGCACCGAAAGGATAGAAGTATCGAAAGATCTCGGCCCCGGATTTCTGATTCCCGAGCTGATCGACCGGGCGATAAGAACCGAAGAGAGCGAAAACATGGATAATGAAACGATTGCCGGAGCGGAGCGGCTGGAATGGGTCAGAGCGCTTGACCGGATGAATCACCTGACGCTCTCCTACGACCATCAGTGCGATCTGCTCATGCCGGTTATCGAAAAGCTTGCCCGACAAGGCAAACCGGTCAGCATTCTCGAACTCGCCTCCGGTTCGGGAGGGCTTTCTTTCGCCCTTGCCACAAAAGCTCAGCAACGGGGTCTGGATATCCGGATCACGGCCTCCGACATCGTGCCGGAGATGGTTGACGAAGGAAATCTCATCGCTGAACAACGGCGTTTGCCGGTCAGATTCAGACAACTGAACGCTTTTGATTTTGCAGGGCTTGAACACGGATCAACCGATCTGGTCGTCATCTCACAAAGCATGCACCACTTCAGCCCCGGCCAGCTCGCCCTCATGATTGCACAAGCAAAAATGCATGGCGCATCCGCATTCGCCGGCATCGACGGCTACCGCAGCCTGCTCCTTTGCGGTGGCGTTCCTCTGGTGGCCGCGCTCCAGGGCATGGCCGCTTTTACGCAGGACGGGCTGACCTCAGCCCGAAAATTTTATTCCGGGATTGAACTCGACATCATTGCAACCATCGCGACACTACGGCAGCAACACCGGGTAGAGTGTTCATGGCCTCTGACCCTGCTCATGGTCACTCTGAAGGAATTGGTGCTCCCCCATGGATCATGATTGGTAATACCCGAGAAAGATTTTACCTTTATTATCGTATCGAAGAACATCGTCTCGAATAACCGGTAACTTTAGGGTCACTACCCACAAAACGGAGAACATGCCCATGAAAATCGGTAAAGCACTAATTGCGACGCTGGTCGTCCTTGTCCTGATCCAGTTCCTCCCCGGACGTGATCACCTGAACCCACCGGTTACCGGTGAGCCCCAATGGGACAGCCCACGGACCGCAGAACTTTTCACAAGAGCATGCAGCAACTGCCACTCCAACGAAACCGTCTGGCCAGGATACAGCAACATCGCGCCCCTCTCCTGGATCATCAACCTTGACGTCAAGGTGGGACGATCGAAATTCAACGTCTCTGAGTGGGGCCGTCCAGGCAAGAACGAAGGGGATGAAGCAGCATCCGAGACCAGAAACGGCAAGATGCCTCCGTGGTTCTATATGCCGGCGCATCCCGAAGCAAAGCTGACTCCGGCGGAAAAAGATGAACTGGTCAAAGGCCTTGCTGCGACATTCGGCGACGAAGAAAACGAGAAAAAGGAAGCCCGTTGATCGCTCTTTCCAGGAACCGTCAGGATTCAAAAAAGGAATCCGGCGGTTCCTGGTGAAAACTTTCATATCCTGACCCTGCTCCATTCCGTATAAGGACAAGGGCGTCAACCTTATAACCTCTTTCACTGCGCGATCGATACCACGCTTCACTGCTCCATTCCGTATAAGAACAAGGGCGTCAACCTCCTGAATCAATGCCAGATTTTCCTTTAACCGGAAGAGGTCTGCCGATTGGCAGAAACTATCCGCTTCATATCCTTCTGTTCATCGCGACGCTCTTTTGTACCACCTGGGCGGGTGCGGAATGGTGCGGCACACCTCCTGAAATCAAGAGCACAATCACATTGCTTAACGCTCTGAAAACGGGAATTCCCTTCTCACTTTCATTGATGTTTTTCCTGAGTGTCCACGAATTCGGCCATTTTTTCGCTGCTCAACGCCACCGTATAGCGACTACCCTGCCCTATTACATTCCCCTTCCCCCGCTGCCACTTCTCACGAGCATCGGAACCCTGGGTGCGGTCATCCGCATCAAAGAGCGGATCAACAGCCGGCGAGCACTGTTCGATACCGGTGCTGCCGGGCCGCTTGCCGGCTTTGTCGTTGCCTTCGGCCTGCTCATCTACGGATTTCTGCACCTGCCGCCAGTCGACTTCATCTATACGATCCATCCGGAGTACCGGGCAACGGGAGGCATTCCCCAGGCAACGACGGGCACGCTCTATCTTGGAAAAAACCTGATTTTCATCCTGCTCGAAACCCTCATCGCGCCAAAAGGTCTGCCACCGATGACTGAACTGTACCATTACCCCTACCTCTTTGTCGGCTGGCTCGGCTGTTTCGTCACCGCCCTGAACCTCCTGCCGATAGGCCAGCTCGATGGCGGTCACATCATCTACGCCATGTTCGGAGCCCACGCGCACCAGAAAATCGCCCGTTTTTGTCTGCTCTGCATCACCATTCTCGGCGCGCCTTCATTCACAGCGGCGCTTCTGGTGCTGCTTTTTCCATCAGTTGCCATTTCTCTGCCGGAGTTGATGCTGCGATACTCCTGGCCCGGCTGGATACTCTGGACCCTCATTCTGAGGCGATTTCTCGGCATCCGGCACCCGCAGGCAGGCAGCGACCGCCGACTCTCGCCTGGAAGAGTGGTCGCCGGATGGCTCTGCATCGCCATTTTCATCCTTACCTTCACGCCAGTACCTTTCGGAATCATCTGACCTTGTTTTCATGACCCGTAAAGCAATCAGCAAAAGCCGTTACTGGCTGGTATGCGCCGGAAAAGTTCTCGATCTTTCCGAACAGCCAGCCATCATGGGCATCGTCAATCTGACCCCCGACTCTTTCTACTACGGCGCCAGATTCAGCACGACAACGCAGAAAGCCGGTCTGGACAAGGCGCTCGAATCGGCACTTCGAATGGTGCAGGCCGGCGCTTCAATTATCGATGCTGGCGGAGAGTCGACAAGACCCGGAGCCTCCCGAGTCAGCGCCTCCGAAGAGATTGACAGAACGCTGCCTTTCATCGAACTCCTGCGAAAGAACAGCGATGTGCTCATCTCCATCGACACATGGAAAGCCGAAGTCGCCGAAGCGGCGCTCCGGGCCGGAGCCTCTCTGGTCAACGACATCTCCGGTTTGACCTTCGATCCCTCCATGGCCGATACCTGTGGCCGATACCGGTGCGGCATCGTCTTGATGCATACACCGGCAAGACCGGAACATCTCCGCTGGAGTCAGGATACCAGAACGAAACAGCGAGATATCGTGCGCCTGGTGAGCGACTTTCTGGAACAATCGATAAAAACGTCCAGAAGCCACGGCATTGAATCGATCATTATCGATCCCGGATTGGGATTCGGCAAAAGCGTTGAAGAGAACTTCCAACTGATTGCCAGGCTTGATGAACTGCACGAATTCGGCTATCCGGTGCTTGCTGGCCTGTCAAGAAAATCGTTCCTTGGCCAGGCCATGAGAAAACGAAACAAGGAGTCTCCTCCCCCGGATGAACGCCTTAACGCCACCATCAGCGCCAACACCATCGCACTCATGAACGGCGCGGACATTTTAAGGGTACATGATGTCGAAGCGGCAGCAGACGCCCGATCGGTGATTCTGGCTCTGCGTGATGCCGTAAAAAAACAACCATAACGATTTTATCCTGTTCGTTGTTTTTTTGTTAAATTTAATGTTTGTCCGGTAATGCCGGAAGACGTTGCCCGAAGGCATCGTCGTTCTTTTGGAGACCGTTAACAACGCCTTCATGTACCTGTCGAAAATAGAGCTTTTCGGCTTCAAGAGTTTTGCCCACAGGGTCAGGATACATTTCGACAAAGGACTGACAGCTATCGTCGGCCCAAACGGGTGCGGCAAAACCAATGTCGTCGATGCCATCCGCTGGGTACTGGGCGAGCAGAAGTCGATGCTTCTCAGGTCACCGAAAATGGAGAGCATCATCTTCAACGGCACCAAAAAGCTCAAGCCTCTCAGTTTCACCGAGGTCTCCCTCACCATCCAGAACACCCGTAACGTCCTCCCCACCGAATATACCGAAGTAACAGTCACCCGTCGACTCTACCGGAACGGCGACAGTGACTACCTGCTCAACATGGTGCCCTGCCGACTCAAGGACATTCTGGATCTTTTCGCCGACACCGGCATGGGCAGCGATGCCTACTCGGTGATCGAGCTGAAGATGATAGAGGAGATCATCAGCAACAAAAGCGAGGAGCGCCTGAAGCTCTTCGAGGAGGCTGCCGGCATCACCCGCTACAAGCAGCGACGCAAGCAGACCTTCCGGCAGCTTGAAAGCGCCTCCCGTGACCTGGCCAGAGTGGACGACGTGCTTGCCGAAGTGGAAAAAAAGGTGAAAGGACTTCGCCAGCAGGTCAGAAAGGCCGAGCGGTTCAAGGAGATCCGGGAGGAGCTGCGATCGCTCGACCTGACCCTTTCGGGTATCGCCATGAACGAGCATCTCGAAAAACTCCGTCCACTGCTTGAATCGATCTCCGCCGAGGAGTTCGGAAGTCATGAGCTTGCCGCCACCATCGCCCTCATGGACAGTGAGCACCAAGAGTCTGAACTGCATCAGCTCAACCTCGAAAAACAGCTTGCCGAAGAGCAAAAAGAGCTGAATGCATCGAACCAGCTTGTCCATACCCTCGAAAAACAGCTCCTGCAAATCCGGGAAAAAAGGAACAGCCTCCTCCAGAGCATTGAGCGCCTGAACCACTCCATCGCTGACAAGGGACGCCGACGTCTCGAACAGGAGCAGCTCTCCAGAACACTCTCAGAGCAACAGACCCCAATCGAGGAGCTCTGTTCATCAAGACTGGCAGAGTTCGAACAACTGAAAGAGCAGGAGACCGCACTTCACTCGACGCTTGACGCCAGCAGACAACTCCTGCAGAACGAACGTCGCACGGTGGCCGATCTCCAGAAATCACTCAACACCCTGAACCTTTCACGCCAGTCGCTCAGAACAAGAAAAGAGCATCTGGAAGGCTCGAAGAACCGACTCGAACAGAGCCGTCGGGAGCTGGAACGCTCGATTGAACTCTCCGTGCCCGAACGCCTCCGGACAGCCGCAGAGATCGAAGAGAAAAAAAAACTTATCGAAACCCTGAAAAGGGAGGAAGAGCGACTGCTGAGTCTCAGGACACACATCACCGGGCAGGTTGACAAACGCAGGGATGAACTGCTCACCCTCCGGAGTGAACAAAACCACCTGAACAACCAGATACTCCTCTGCAACTCGATCCTCGAAAAATTCGAAGGACTGCCCGAAGGGGTCGCCTTCCTCGAAAAGCACCGTGACGGCAAACCCGGACCCGGATGCCTCTCGGACCTCATCTCGGTTCGCGATGAACAGAAAAAAGCTCTCAATGCGGCCTTCGGCGAAAGCCTCGCCTACTACATCTGCCACACCCTCGACCAGGCAAAAGGTGCTGTTTCGATCCTGACTAAAGCCGACAAGGGAAAAGTCCATTTCCTCATACTTGACCTTGTCAATGCGCTCAGTACCATCGATAACGCTGAAATCGATGGCGCCCAGCGAGCCGTCGATCTCGTCGAATCTCCTGACTATCTTTCCCGCGCACTTCACCTGCTCCTGCAACACTGCTACGTCGTGAACGACCTCGAAACCGCCGAAAAGCTTGCGCGACACCATCCGGAAGCACTCTTCATCACCACCAGAGGTGAGAAGTTCACGCACCAGGGAGTACTGTTCGGCGGCAGCGTCAAAGGCAGCGAAAGCCTCCGGCTCGGCAGAAAGGCTGAAAAAGAGCTCTTGCAGGAAAAACTGAAAGCAGTCAGCTCCTCAATGGCTGAAACCGAGGCCGCAATCGCCTCTCTCAGAAAAGAGCTGGGCGCCATCGATCCTGAACAGGCGCGACGGTCGGCCTCATCGATCGCCCAGGAGATTTCCGTCCTCGAAAAAAAGCTCTCGAGACTCGAAGCCGACGAACTCTCCGGAGCCAACCAGATCGAACGAAATGGAAAAGAGGCTGAACTCCTGATCGCTTCGATCCTTGGAGTGCACAACGAACTGGAAAACATGCAGCCGGAAATAGTCCATCTGGAACAGGAACTGGAAGTCGGCCAGAAAACACTCACCCTCATGCAGGAGGCGCTTGCCGGCCAGGAAGAACGCAGCAGATCGCTTCACGTGCAGCTCCAGGCGCAGCAGGGCCGTTACCGTGACGCACAGCTCGATCTGGAAAAACACCAATTCAGAGCCGGAGCCTGCCAACAGACTATCGTCACCCTCAGTGACGAAATCACGGCGATGCAGCATCAGAAGGGAAAAGCTGCCAGAGAGATTGAGGAACTCGACCGATCAATTGCCGAGATCACCGCCGCGCATGAAAAAGTCCTCCTCGAATCGGCCAGTGAGGAGCTGGCGTTGAATGAACTTGAATCGACCTGCCGTGACCTTCAGGCACGAAACCACGACACCCTCACCCACATGAGGGATCTGCGGCGCAAGCTCGACCTTTCACGTCAGATGCTCTCCGAATTCGGCAACCGGCAGACCAGGCTCGAACAGGAGATCGTCCAGCTTCAGACCACGGTCATGGAACGCTATGGCATCGAACTTGACCGGCTTCCGTCAATGGTACACGAGGGATTCGATCCTGCCCGATCGAAAGAGCGACTGGTTGTGCTCCTGAAACAGAAAGAGCAGTTCGGAGGGGTCAACGAACTGGCTCTCGAAGAGTATGAAAGTGAACAGGAGCGCCTTGATTTCCTGACCGCCCAGAAAGAGGATCTGGTAACTGCAGAAAGCCAGCTCAGGGAAACGATCGAGGAGATCAACCGGACGGCGCTTGAAAAATTTCGCCAAACCTTCGATGAGGTCAGAAAAAATTTCATCAGGATCTTTCACGACCTTTTCGACCCGGAGGACGAGGTCGATCTGCTCATCGAGTCAGAAGATGACCCACTCGAAGCACACATCAGGATCGTCGCCAAACCGAGAGGAAAAAAACCGCTGGCTATCGAGCAGCTCAGCGGTGGCGAAAAGGCACTGACCGCACTTTCGCTCCTGTTCGCCATCTACTTGGTCAAACCAAGCCCCTTCTGTATCCTTGACGAAGTCGATGCTCCTCTCGACGACGCTAACGTGGGAAGGTTCATCAGGTTATTGAAAAAATTTGAGAATAACACCCAATTTATTATCGTTACGCACAACAAAAAGAGCATGGCATCCTGCCAGGCGCTCTACGGAGTCACGATGGAAGAGGAAGGAGTATCGAAACTTATTCCTGTAAAGATAGAAAAAGCACCTTCTGAAGAGTCTGTAACCTGAAAATGTATCGCAAACTTGTTCTGTTCGACATCGATGGAACCCTGCTCAGGGTAAGCGGCGTCAACCGGCGTGTCCTGGCCGACGCCCTCATCGAGGTATACGGAACCGAAGGGAGCACCAAAAATCACGACTTTTCTGGCAAAATGGACGGTGCCATTATCTACGAGGTGTTGACCCATGCAGGCCTCGATCGCCGCGAAATCGCCGGAAAATTCGACAGAGCCAAAAAGACCTATATCGCCCTCTTCCGCCAGCGCGCCCGGCCATCGGACATCACCCTGCTCGAAGGTGTCCGGGAACTGCTCGAAGCACTGTCGGCGCGAACCGATGTCCTACTCGGCCTGGTGACCGGCAACTTCGAAGCGTCAGGACGCCACAAGCTCAAACTTCCGGACATTGACCGATATTTCCGTTTCGGCGCCTTCGCTGATGACGCTCTTGACCGCAATGAACTTCCCCGCATTGCCCTCGACCGCGCCCGACGCCTGACCGGAAAAAACTTTACCCCCTCACATACGGTTATCATTGGCGACACCGAACACGATATCCGTTGCGCCAAGACACTCAATGCCCATTCGATCGCCGTAGCGACCGGAAATTTCACCATGCAGGAGCTGATACAGCACAATCCGGGAGCATTGTTCAAAAATTTCGCTGACACCGGTGACGTACTCACCGAGATACTTTCACCACAACCTTCTTAATTCCGCATCATGAAGACGTACCGACGACAGATCCGAGAAAAAATCCTTCAGGCGCTCTATACGCTTGATCTCCGGGATGTCGATACCGAATCGGCGACCAACTGGCTCCTGACCAAAGAGATCATGGATGACGCCAACGCCATGAAATTCTTCGGCCACCTGATGGGTTGCATTGTTAACAACCGTGAAGAGATCGACCGATACATCGCCAAGCACACCTTCAACTGGGACATGAGCCGCATCGCCATCATCGATAAAAACATCCTGCGCATGGCCCTTGCTGAAATTCTCTATTGCGAAGACATACCTCCGAAGGTATCGATCAACGAAGCGATCGAAATCGCCAAAAAGTTCAGCAGCACTGATAAAAGCAGTAAATTCGTTAACGGTATTCTTGACGCCATTTTCAACGACCTGAAAGCAGAAGGACGAATACAGAAAAGCGGAAGAGGGCTTGTCGACCACTCGGATACAAAAATGCAGAAAACGGAAAGCGACCGGTAACCGGTACTTTCAACAGCAATGCACCAGCACGAAAGAAGAAAAATCGCCTTCATCGAAAAGGCGTTGTCGGTACTCTGGCCAAAGCCGAAAAGCGAACTTCACTACGATACCCCTTTCCAGCTCCTCGTCGCCACCATCATGGCCGCTCAGGCTACCGACAAGAAGGTCAACCAGCTCACCCCCGAACTGTTCAGAATCGCTCCCGATCCGGAAAGCATGAGCCGTATGGACATTGAAGCGATCAAAACGATCATCCGTCAGATCAACTACTACAATAACAAGTCGAAAAATCTCCTTGCGGTCAGCAAGCTGCTTGTTGAAAAGTTCGGTGGTCAGGTGCCCGCTGAACGTGAAGCGCTGGAGAGCCTGCCCGGGGTTGGCAGAAAAACTGCCAATGTGGTGCTCGGCAACGCCTTCGGAATACCGGCCATGCCGGTAGACACCCACGTCCACCGGGTTTCGAACCGCATCGGGCTCTGCAAAACCTCGAAACCGGAAGAGACCGAAAAGGCACTGCTCAAGATCATACCCGAATCGAAACTGATCGACTTCCACCACTACCTGCTCCTGCACGGACGCTACAC
The DNA here is from genome assembly GCA_013334975.1 of Chlorobiaceae bacterium. Classification (GTDB taxonomy): domain Bacteria; phylum Bacteroidota; class Chlorobiia; order Chlorobiales; family Chlorobiaceae; genus Chlorobaculum. Next base: position 5,240 of record JAAXWL010000009.1, on the reverse strand, counting down.
CTGCAAAGCCAAAAAACCGGAGTGCAGTGCCTGCCCGATCAGAGAGATTTGCGATTGGGAAGAGAAAACACTGTAAGAAAGGGACGGAAAGGGTGAAAGGGGAAAGAGAAGAGAAGTTCCGGGAAAGAGCGCTCTTCGTTGCCTGTTAGGTACTGGGTACTGGGAAGTAGGTTTTCCTGTTCCCTGTTACCCAGTACCTATTACCTACTTCATACCAGCTCTATCTTCTTGTCCACCGCATAGAGCCACTCGCATTCGGGGCGGTTGCGGGTACCGGCCCAGAGTTCGACCGTGATTCCCTGATTGACGGACACCAAAGTGGTAAATATCTCGATCTGATAGTACAACTCGTCGAGCAGGTCGTTCCAGGCAACTTCGAGCGGATTTTCCGTTCCGGAATACTCGTCAGACGGTTCTATTCCCGTTGTTCCGGCTTTGAACCAGTCAGAAAGACAGAGATAGCTGTCCGGCATGAGGCAACCGCCCCTGAAGGTTCCCCGAGCATGCTTCACTCCAGGTATCTCCACCCAGAACTCAAGACGGGCATCAGAAGTAAGCTGGCCGTCACCGGAAAGCTTTTCGAGAAGCTGGGTAACCGTATCCCTGACAAGTTGTTTGCTTTCATCCGAAAGCTCCTGCATTTTAAAATTCGGCGTATGGTCTCTCATGGGAGGAAGCTGTTGGCTGTTACATAAGATAAGCTGAAGCATCAATATACAGCTCTGGGGGTTGCCCTTCAACCTCCCGCGTGCTTATTCCGGAAGCGCGAGCACCGCGTGACGCAAGCCCCTCAGCGAATTGCAGATCATCACAGATTCAGCCCGGTACAGCTCATCGAGTGTGATGAGCCGCTCCCTGATCCACGGGCGCGTTCGCAGAAAGTAGCGGCGGTACACACCGTTCAGCAATCCGCACGATTCGGGTGGAGTGTACCATATCCCATCGATACGGACCAGAATGTTACTGATCGCTCCTTCGGTGACTTCCTCCCGTTCGTTCAGAAAAAGCACCTCTCGACATCCCTGATCAATGGCTTCGCCAAGAGCCCGGTCAAAGCGTTCCCTGGCGATCGTCTTGTACCGGAGCCGCGAGTCTCGTGAATCGACACGTTCTGCAGCAATACAAAGCGTTACCGGAGTGCTGTATCGCTCGTACATCAGCGGTTCCGAAACAATTTCCATGCTGCCGTCACGATGCAGGGTCAGCCGTACCCGGTGCCTGCCGCCGATAGTGCGCAACGCACGCTCTTTTATTTCAAGTGCAGCCTTGAGATCATCGGGTGAGTATGAGAATCCAAGAGCAGATGCCGACGAAACAAGCCGGTCCAGATGGTCGTCACGCAACAGACATGTGCCCCCTATCCAGAGGATGGTCTCGAAGAGTCCCTCCACCCCCTCCGATACCAGACCGGTGAGAATGGCGGTTTTGAGCATACATTCACGATACTCCTGTTGCGCATCGGAGTCCCAGACGATGCCACTGCCCGTGCCGTACAGGCCGCTTTTTCCGTGAAGTTCGATGGTCCTGATGGCCACGTTGAAGGCCATGCGCCCGCCGGGAAGCATGAAGCCGACTGCACCGGTATAGACCCCCCTCAAGCTCGATTCAAGCACCCTGACCAGCTTCATCGCCCTGACCTTCGGCGCACCCGTCACTGAACCAGAGGGAAACAGCGCCCTGAAAAGCCCGTGAAGGGGTGTCGTTTTCCGGAGTTCACCGCGTACGGTCGAAACCATCTGATGCAGTGTCGGATAGCTCTGCGTTTCAAACAGCCCTGAAACCTGGACGGAACCGGTCGTGCAGAGACGCCCGAGATCGTTGCGCAACAGATCGACGATCATCAGATTTTCAGCACGATTTTTTTCGCACCTCGACAATCCGATCTTCTCGGCAAGGTCCTCTTCAGGACGTTTCCGTCTCGGTGCCGTTCCTTTCATCGGCATGGTTTCAATCACCCGGCCATCACGAACAAAAAATAGTTCCGGTGAAAACGAGAGCACCACACGATCACCCGTGTTGAGCCAGGCTGACCACGGCGAAGGCTGGCGGCGTTTCATGGCAACATACAGCGACTCGACAGCTCCATCGAAGGTGAAACGGCAACGTCCGGTGAAATTGACCTGGTAGACATTCCCTGCGGCAATCTCCTCCCTGATCCGCTCGATCCTCCGGTAATACTCCTCCTCGTCAAACTCGAAGCTGAACCCGGAAATCGTGCAGCCTCTTTTCGAAGCCAGAGCATCTTCAGCCTCAACCGTTTGCCGGTCAAAGCGCTCCGGACTGCCGTAGACACCGAACCATCCAAGAAGCCGCCGCTCATCACCAGGCAACGCACCATCCAGCAACGCCGGATCGAGCAGATAACCCGCCTCGTATCCAAGCCACCCTGCAAGGCAGAACCCCTTTTCGAGCCACGATTCCAGTTGGCCAAACCATACCGAAATATCGTCACCTGAGAAAAGCATCAACGTTTCAACCGGATCAGAAAAAAACAGTGAGTCTCCGTAGCGCTCGTCCGGGCAGGAGGATTCGAACCAGAGGGAACCCGGTCGAGAAAGCTTTTCGTACAAAGCCATTACTGGATACTGGCTTCAATCAGGATCGGTTTCTGAAGCACCTCTTCGAGCCAGGATTTGAGTTCGTCGGCCGACCAGAGTTCGATATCAGGCTCGTACTTCACCAGAACGTCCAGCACAATCCGCGCCGGTTCGCAACGAGCTGTAATTGAAACAACATTCTGGCGATGCCCCCGTTCAAGGCCATTGGAGATGCGCAGAATTCCCGAAAGCACATCAACGGCACGTCGATGCGAAACCTTCAGTTTACCGTAGAGTGGGTGCTTTTCTGAGGGTGGCTGTTTACGGTGGTAACGGGCGACGTTACCCATGATCTCGATCTCCGTCGGCGAAAACCCTCGCAGATCGCCATTCATGATAATGTACTGGCTGTGCTTGTGGTGTGCGGCAATTGAGATGAACTCCCCGATGTTATGCAGGAGTGCCGCATATTCGAGCAGCTCACGGTACTGATGCTTGAGTCCGTGCAGCGGCTGGAGCTGGTCAAACAACAAGAGCGACAACCGGGCCACCTGGCGGCTATGAGGTTTATGCCAGTTACACCGATAGCCGATCTCCATAACGCTCTGACGCCTGATATCGAGGTGGCTGATGCCATTACGCCCCCTGATGGAGGAGATGTAGTGAATCACCATACCCTCACGCAATGCTGAATCCGAAATGATCACCTCCTTCAAACCAAACACCCTGAAGATGGTATCAAACAGGATCAGCCCCGGCACGATCAGATCGACCCGCTTCTCGTCAAGGCCGGTCAGCCTGCGACGTGCGGGAGTATCCATCGCAATCACCATACGGTAAAAGCTCTCAAACTCCTGACGGGTGAAGCCGCTCTGGTTAAGGGCATCCAGACTGTCGGAATCCTTTCCTGCCCTGATCATGCGGGCGATATTCTGGGCAGTGCCCGAAGAGGCGATCGCACGACTGACGCCGAGCTCTTTGGCTTTTTCAGCCGCGCCATACATCTCCGAAGCGAAAAACTGCTGAAGAAGCTTGAGCTCATTGGGCGAAACCGGATCGGTTACCAGAAAGCGCTCAAGCATTCTGGCCACACCGATTTTCCGGCTTTCGAGCAGGTGCACCTCCGACTTGTCCGCAATAATGAACTCCACCGAACCGCCGCCAATATCGAAAAGCAGATCGGGTTTGTCGCGCAAGGTTACGGCATTGCGAACGCCATAATAGATGAACTGCGCCTCCTCCCTACCAGAGATCACCTTGACCTTCAGATCGGTTTCACGCTTCACCATTTCGATGAATTCATCGCGGTTCTCGGCCTCACGAATCGCACTCGTGGCGAAAGCAATGATGTTATGCGGGGGCACACCGCGTTGGGTGGCAAGCACGATGAAGTTCCTGAGCGCGGCCACGCCAGCCTCCATAGCCTCGGAATCGAGTCTTTTGGTCGAGATGCTCCCTTTGCCGATACAGATCATGTCCTTGACACGATCGATCTCGACAATGCCTTTCCCCTCGCTCTCCTCGACGACGACCATGTGGAATGAATTGGTGCCGAGATCGATAGCGGCTACCCTGAGTTTCGCTGTTGACATGCGTTTGAAAATGGTAACAGATACTGCCAAAACTAAAATAAGCCATTTCCCCGAAAAACGCACCAGCACCAGCAAGAACATGTCGTTACGCCATCTTCTGAAGTATTCATTGCTCAGCACTTCCTTGACACAACACTACTTGCGTAATTTACCCATTCACTCCACAGCGACTGGCTTACTTTGAATGGTTCCAATAGAAACCGAGGTCTGCCCAACAGCACTCTTTCCTCTTCCGGCTTTTCAGTGTATATTCCGCAAGCAATTTTAACCGGACAGCAAAGTCCTGTCCAACTGAACCTCACGGGCGCCATGAGCCGATCGAATAAAACGGTACAGATCGAAGTGAATCCAGACCAACTGGGTTTCAGATACGAGCTTGCGCGCAAGGCCATTCATCTTTCATCCCTCCTGATACCGCTGATCTACTGGCACATCGGCAGAAAACAGGCGCTGATGATGCTCACCCCGGTTGCAGCAGGTTTTTTCTTCGTCGATGTTTCCAAGCATTTCGTACCATTTCTTTCGACCTGGTACCACTCGACCTTCGGCATCATGCTGCGCGATCATGAGCTGACCACGGATCGGCTGCATCTGAACGGCGCTACATGGATCACGCTGGCCGCATTCATCCTGATCGCTTTTTTCCCGAAAACCATCGCGGTCAGCGCCTTCGCCATGGTGTCGGTATCGGATACCATGGCAGCACTGGTTGGTAAAAAGTACGGACAACACCGTTTTGGCCAGAAAAGCGTTGAAGGAAGTCTGGCTTTTTTCACGAGCGCTCTCTTCATCGTTTTGCTCATACCTGGCTTGCTCATCCCGGCAGGCATCGTGATGGCCGCCGCAGGAACCATCATCGAAGCTATGGTACTGAAAATCGATGGGTTCAGAATCGATGACAATATCAGCGTCCCTCTCACCGGCGCCATTGCAGGAATGATCACCTACTCCCTTTTTTTTCCCGAAGCACTGAAAGCGCTCGCGCATTGACCGCAACCTGCCTCAACAATGCAGACCCTGGTAACCGACAAGCCTGAAGAGGCGGCAAGCCATTGTAACATCGGAGAAACCGTAGCCTTTCCCACTGAAACCGTTTACGGCCTCGGCGCCG
>JAAXWL010000106.1 GCA_013334975.1 Chlorobiaceae bacterium | reverse complement strand
GCCTTGATGACCGACGGACCGGTAATGAACATGCACGCAGATTTGGTCTGGATGATGAAATCCGTCAGGGCCGGACTGTATGCCGCCCCACCTGCGCAGGGCCCGCAGATCAGCGAAATCTGGGGCACCACACCCGAGAGCATGACGTTGTTGTAAAAAACCTGCCCGTAGCCGGAAAGACTGTCGATCCCCTCCTGGATACGTGCGCCTCCGGAGTCGTTGACCAGGATAAAGGGAGTGCCTGTTTTCAGCGAAGACTGCATCATCTGCACGATCTTCCGGCAGTGTACCTCTCCGGCCGATCCGCCTCCTACCGTGAAGTCCTGACACGCCAGGTGCACCAGACGGCCGTTCACACTGCCAGCTCCGGTCACAACGCCATCTGCCGGCATCGATTTGCCCTGCATACCGAAATTGGTGCAACGGTGCTGGGCAAACAGCCCGCTCTCCAGAAAGCTGTCCTGATCGACAAGTGCCGTAATCCTCTCGCGAGCCGTAAGGCCCCCGTTAGCGTGCTGCCTGTCGATTCGCTCCTGTCCGCCACCCTGATAAACGAACTCCCGTTTCCGGTTCAGCTCCTCTATTTTCTCTTCTATAGTCTTGATATGTTCCTGCATTGCCTTAATAATAGGTTACATGATTACTGATAAGGGGTCACCGTCACCTTGTGCTGTCGGCCACTCAGGGTCACGGCATAGGTGATGGGACCGGTGATGGCTCCCTGGTGCCCTTCCGCTGGATGGGTTTCCGATTCGCCGGTAAGCGGATCGCAGCCAAGATTGCGCGGCCCTTCATGACGGGTGGTAAAAAATTTTGGCGCCACCTGGGGAAAAAGAGCATAGGTCAGCACATCCTCATCGGCGCCGTTACACCCTTCGAGTGCTAGCGCCTCAGAACGAAGTTTCTGCCACTCGGGTGGTAACAGATCGGCCGGGCGACAGGTTATCAGCTCCTTTCCGGCATGTTTTCGGGCCTGCTCGATCACTTCAGGATTCTTCTCCCCCACCACCTTGCCATAGTAGCCCAGCATGAGATCGGCGAACTCGCCCGTCAGCACGGCATATCGACCCATCAACACGTTCAGCACGGCCTGGGTGCCGACGATCTGGCTGGTCGGCGTTACCAGCGGCACATACCCTGCATCGCGACGCACCAGAGGAATCTCGTCGAGCACCTCCTGCATACGATCGCCCGCCCCCTGCTGCCGGAGCTGGCTCTCCATGTTGGAGAGCATCCCACCGGGAATCTGGCTTTTGAACAACTCAGTCTCCACGCCGGTCACCTTCGACTGAAACTCGCTGTATCGCTCCAGAACGTTCATGAAGTGACGCTTGACACGCTGAACGCGCTCCATATCGACACGAGTTGAGTAACCTGTGCCATCAAGCATCTCGATAAAGCTCTCGGTCGGGTTGTGTCCGGGGCCGAGGCTCATTGAGCTGACTGCGGTATCGACGCAATCCACACCCGCCTCAACCGCCTTCATGAGACTGACGAGCGTTACACCGGTGGTAGCATGAACGTGCAGATGTACCCGCATATCCTGACCGCACGCCTCTTTTATTCCGGAAACCAGATCGTAAGCGGCCTGTGGTTTGAGAAGTGCCGCCATATCCTTGATGCAGATCGAATCGACCCCCATATCCTGCAACTGCCGCGCCTTATTGACAAACAGACCGGTGTGGTGAATAGGACTGACCGTGTAGGAAATCGTGCCCTGGGCATGACCTCCCGTTTTTTTGACCGCCCTTACCGATGTTTCTAGATTGCGCAGGTCATTGAGCGCATCGAAAATGCGAAAAACACCGATACCGTTCTCGGCGGATTTTTCACAGAACTTCTCCACCACTTCATCCTGGTAGTGGCGGTAACCAAGAAGGTTCTGGCCGCGCAGGAGCATCTGCAACGGAGTTTTCGGCATGAGCGCCTTGAAGGTGCGCAGCCGCTCCCAGGGATCTTCGTTCAGGTAGCGGATACAGGCGTCGTAGGTCGCTCCCCCCCAGCACTCGATCGACCAGTAGCCCGCCTCGTCGAGATCGTTACAGGCACCGGTCATGTCGTCAATACCGAGCCTGGTCGCTATGAGACTCTGATGGGCATCGCGCAGGGCAAGCTCGGTAATATCAATAATACGCTTTGGTTCCATGGATGGTTGTCGTGTGGAATTGGATTTCTGAATGGAATGACTCCGATGAACCGAAAATGGTTCCCGGTTGGGAGTTGAAGATGATAAAGCAGCGTCGAAAAGGCATTGCCGTTCATGTATTGTTTGCCGGGGCTTCTGGCGGCACGGCGCACCGAAATGGTAAAACCCCGCAATAACCTCAATTTTTTACAGCGGACGAATATAGAAAAAATATGAAGAATCCTTGTCACATAATTGTTACAATGCTCCGGATATGCTCCAGCTCCCTCTCAAAGGCTCGAAAGGGCCTTGAACACATCGAAAAACACCCTGGTTTGACGACGAAAAGCCTCCCCCAATTCAGGTTTCGGTGCTCCCCTGCGTCCAAACACCAAAGGGCTCCATGAAAGAGCCCCCTGCGTGATCGGTATACCATTTCTTCACCTGCGGAGATCAGAAGAGCCCGACATCTTTCGGGAGGGTCAAATAAAACGCTGAGGAAGCGACTTCTGTTTTGTCGAACTCCCCGTCATTTCTCCTGCTGATACAGAGGAGACCTTGGTCCATACAGCAACCCTTCTGACCTGGGGGCCAACAAACGTGAACTGGTGATTTTTGCAATGTCATGTCCCTGATCGACAGCACTGCTCACCACCTGTTTGACAATGGCCTTGGCAAGCAGACCGGCCAGTCCAAGGTTGTTATTGTTGTCTGTTTCGGCACTCGATGCGCTGGCCTTGCCAGACCACAACAAATCGCCGGTTTTCAAATCAACCAGGCGGGCGTTAGCCGTAACGACCGTATCGCTGGTCACCACCTTGTAAGAAGAGCCATATTGCTCGATCGTGATATAAAGAACCGCATCTGCCCCGAAAAACTCTCTTAACTTGTTCAGTGGCGCCTGATGCATTTCCGCAGGATTCTGCAAGCCGTTTTCCTTGAAGGTCTGATCGACCAGAGTAACCGGAAACACATAATAACCACCTTCAGCTATGGGTCGGGATACCGTGGAGAGAAATCCGTAGGTAGCTTTGGTGTCGAGTGAATTGTTGACCGGAGGCAAAACAAGGATCGAGGCAGGGTTGGCTCTGCGGTAATTCGTGTAATCCAGTCTGGTCAGTGTAGACGCACATCCCCCCAACAACGATAAAATCGACAAGCCTGAAACAAACCGGATCAATTTCATAATTTCCCCTTTGGCTTAATGTTATTGACAAGTCGATTCATGTACTGTTTTGATTCAGGAAAAAGCTCAGCCTCGATCATGAATGACTTTGCTGCTTCTTCGGGTTTTCCGGTCTGATAATACAAAAAACCGAGCTGAGCATAGTATCCTGGCGGAACCGACCTGTTTTTCGATCTTGCTACCTGATAATCGGCTTCGAGCTTTTGAATATGCTCATCAGGTGAGTACTTGCCGGTTGCGGAATAACTCTTGTAAATCAGACTCTCGTAACTGCCCCATTCATACAGTACGGGACTCTGAGAAGCGCATCCCTGTATTGCCAGAAGCAGAAACAATGGTAACTTCTTGCTCATGTCACTCAGTTTTTTAGTTTCCATGCCCCGTTATCCATACCTTCGACCAGGCGGTTGACGGCTTCTCTAATAGCAAGATCGAGCACCTTGCCATTGAGGGTCGAATCGTATTCTGCCGTACCTCCAAACCCGATGACCTCCCTGTTGGACAAAGAATACTCACCGGCGCCCTGAACAGAACAGACTATTTCTGAAGTCAGGGTATCAACCAGATTCAGAGTCACTTTTGCATAAGCAACCTGCGACTTGCCTCTGCCGAGCACCCCAAAAAGCTGCTGGTCACCGCTCTCTTTTCTGCCAAAATCGGTTATATCGCCCGTAACGAGATACCCTGCACTCCTGATGTTCTGGGTTTTTCCGCCAAGAGTTGCCTCCTGCTTCGCCTCGTTCATGTTATCCCTGTCCATGACATTGAAGTGGTTCGACTGCTGTAAATGAGACAGAAGAATGGTCTTTGCCTGACTTCCGAGACGATCGTTACCATCCGAAAAGAGCCCCCTCATAAAACTCGACCTGTTGTCGAACTTACCAACAACAAGACTCGATTTGACCCCTGAATAGCTGACCGTGGCACTGTTCACCTTTTCAACCACCAACGCCTGATGCGTTTCTGTAGTAGCGCAACCGAACAACAATGAAACTGCAATCATTGGCAATGCCGGTTTCAATGCCGAAAAAAAATGTTTATTCATTTTTTTATCCTCGATTAATTTGAAAATACGATACCTGCGACAGTGATCAAACAGAACTCACTCACAAGAACAACCCGATAAGTCAGGAACAGAGCAAGACACTACCCCTGTTGCGTCAACGGAAAATAGCAGGAATTTCTTTTATCAACGAAATCGGTATCCAAATCGGTATCGGTATCGAGTTTTACTTGAAAAAGGCTGATATAACTAAACAGATACAACCAATGACCGGTTTTCTGTTTTCACATAAATAATCGGGTTCAATCCCAAAACCGATTTCTATTTGGATAAATCAATGGCTCCGAAACATAGGTCAGTTTAATCTTGACGCGAGACTATTTTGAGTGATAAATTCAAAAAGGTCATCTTTTCATTGATTACTTTCCCTGACAAAACTTCTTTTCCCCACCAGATTTCCTGTCGGCCATGATCATTCATAAAAAAAGGTTGTCCCGTTTATTCATCCGAGACAACCTTTTTTTTACAAATATTAGTGACAGGAGCATTGCGTCAGTGACCCCTGTTTTTTTCTGCGTATAGCTACCAAACCCGTCATACCGGAAATCAGCAGAAGCATCGATGCTGGTTCTGGCACCACATAGGCAAAGTTCGGGCCAAAACGACCGCTGATTGTATCATCAAAACTTGCGGGATAATCAAAACTACCCAAAAGAACTGCGCCACCGTTAAAAGTCACCGGATCAGCAGTAGTTATCGAATCAACAGCAGAATAGTAATAATCCTCTCCGATCGCTACTGATGCGCCAATCCTGTAGGTTCCCGCCGCAAGGGAAACCGGTGCCACTGCATTCCAGATAAAACTCTGCTCACTCGTATCCATACCGGTAGTTACCGTTGTGGATACCATCAGGTTGGCTGCATCGTCCCAGATTGCCACCGAATGATCAGCCAAGAGCCCGTCATCTTCAAAATCATAGAATCCGAGCCTCGTCACGGTAACCGGCGAAGCAAGAGTAAATTCCCAACCGACGGTTCTGATGTCTGAAACGTAATAAGGTTCACCACCCGTAAAAGAGAGCGCTATAACATCTGCTGACGCCTGACTTCCTGTCCCGATCATCATGGACAGCCCGATGATTACCAAAGACAATACTTTTTTCATATTTATTTCTCCACTATCAAGATTGATTATAATTGCGTCTGCTCTCAAAATAACAATCAAATACCTTTATTAAAATCACACCTGTCAATGATCAGTCAACAACTTTTTCCAGCATATAACGTATCACCACCCAAAGGATACTTCAATGCAACAAAATAAACACAGATTAACCAATAGACAAGGTACCAAAAAAAAGAATACTTCATGACGTTGCACGTCCCTTATAATACGCACGATCCTGTTTCATTACCATGCGCTTTCATGTCACGAAACATGCCAGTCATTCCAGGCAGCAGAAGTCACTTTGCTTGTTACTCCTGCTGCCCTTCATTCTTGTGCAGCTCTTTCCCTTTTCTGGCAGATACTCCGGCTTCAGTACACAATGTCCCCGGCCAGCAGACTTGTAACTCCGGTCAACTCGATCGTGAACTCCGCAGTCAGAAGGTTGTTGTCCGTATTGCCATACAACATCCCTGACGCACCATCAAAACGCAGTTGACCTGCCGCAGTAAAGGGATTCATGACTGACAGGATGGCACTGTCGAAAACCTGGTTTCCGCTTACCCGAACGTTCGCATCGATGGCCGACAGATCGAGTCTGTCCTGACCTGAAACAAAATCGGTGATAATGTCATGACTTATGGCCACTACGCCGCTCTCTGTGGTCGCCAGATAATCGAAGACGAACAAATCATTGCCTGCACCTCCGGTCATCACATCGACTCCGGTTCCACCGTTGATTGTGTCGTTTCCGCCGCCTCCCAGAATCGTGTCGTTCCCGGTTACTCCGTTGAGCACATTGGCTCCGTCGTTTCCGGTGATGACGTTGTCGAGCACGTTACCCTTGCCGTTGATCGCGCCACTTCCCGTCAGCGTCAGGTTCTCCACATTGGCTCCCAGCGTCCAGGTAATGCCGCTCTCTATAGAGTCCGTGCCGTTTCCTGCAATTTCCTTCACCACGTCGCCGGGGTTGTCCACCAAATACACGTCATTGCCGGAGCCTCCCTCCAACCTGTCCGCACCGTTGCCTCCATCCAGCAGGTCGTTGCCTCCATTGCCCACCAGCGTGTCGTTGCCCGCTTCTCCATACATCTGGTCATCTCCGCCAGTACCGCTCTGCTGGTCATTACCGGGCGAGCCCACTATGGAGGTCAACACGTCAACCTTCACCTGCACTGGCGTTGCAGACTCGATGCCTGCATTATCTTTCGCCACCGCCGTAAAGGCATCGAGGAGGCCATAGGTGTCAAGGGCAGGCGTCCAGAAGGCCTGATGCAAGGCATCGACGCTGTTGTTGGTCGTCGCATTAAACGACGTCGCACTTGCCGCATCGGCACCGATCTTCAGACTGCCGCCCGTCACGCTCTTGATCACCAGGGCATCGACCGTACCATCCGCATCAGACTCATTGCCTTTGGCAAGCAGTTCGGCAAGCGAAATGGCCACCTGTTTGTTCCGCGTGGTCTGTTCGACCGGATCACTGAAGCTCGACAGGATCGGTGGCAGATCGATCCGGATGCCATCGGTAGCACCTGCGGCAAAGGTGAGATCGGCGATCAGGTTGCCGGCAATGTCACGGATAACGGCGCCGTTGGTCACGATCTCGCCGCCCAGCGCGATGCCGTCTGTGTCTGACTCTCCATCGGCGATGACATACCTGAAAAGAATCGAATCGCTGCCGCTACCCGACTGATAGAGGGCATCCACTTCACTGCTGCCGATCGTCACCCTGATGACCGGTGGTTGTCCGGACACATCGACAACAACCGCTTCGCTGAATCTGAAGGTGAAATCAAGCGTTTCGCCCGCAACATACTGCCTTGCCGATGGCAGCACCACTTCGTTAATCTGTGGTGAGGCGGTGTCGGAGAGCACCGCGTCCGCATCCACGTGGACGACCAGATCGGCAAAGGACGGCGCAGCTTCAACGTTGCCCGCATTGTCGGCTGCCCTGGTGTAGAATGCGTAGGTATGGCCCTGCTCACCGGCATAGTTGGCTTCGGTCTGCGTGCTGTTTTCAAGCCAGGCCGTATATCCACCGCCATTGTCGGAGACATAGACCGAGTACGAAGCGATCGCCGAGCCGACATCGTTGCCCGACCACTGCACAAGGAACTGCGCAGAATCAACCGTCACCTCGCTCAAACCTGTCAGCGGGTCAACCTGGCTCACGGGAAGTGCCGTATCAAGCGTATTGGAAATTGCCGGCGTATCGATCGGCTCCTGCGTGGTAAACACGATGGTCGCCTCGGCATCGATCACCGTGCCCGTCGTCACTCCGTAGTTCGGACGTATCGTGTAGTTAACGAAGCCCTGGCCGATAACGCCATCGGTATCGGGTGGCAGGAATCCGACCGTCGGATCTTCAGGAATTTCACCGGTTTCGGGATCGATGGTCGTAAAGGTCCAGTAGACTTCATGCTTCTCGATATCGATACCAGCCACCACATCGACCATGTACCCTTTCGTCTCCCGCAGATCGAGCCTGTCGATGTAGAAAAGCGCTCCATCGGGCACATCGACATAGAGATCGCCCCATCCAAAGTCACCAAGCCTGAAGGAAGCCGGATCGAGGTCGCTGTCGAGCGTCTGGGTAACCGTTACCTCTTGTGCCGGAGCGGTCGCACTTGCCTGGTTCTCGAAACGAATGGTGTAGCCGAGAGCATTTTTTGTACTGGTCCAGTTTTCATCACCAAAGCCTTGTGGCCCGACGATATCGTTGGGGTCACGGGGAACAACCACGACGATTTTATCCTCTTCTTTTGCATTCCAGAGGTCGAACACGTCAAGCCAATTCCCCCACACATTGAGCAGGTTACTGACAATGCTCGTACCCCATTCACTCTTTTCAAGTAACGATGATGTCTTTTCGATACCCAACTCGATGAGCTTGCCGGACTTCTGTGGAGAAGAGAGTACACGGCCGGAGACAAGACCCAACACATTGTCAGCAATACTTCCGACCGATTTGGCCGTTTCATTGCCTGACAGGCCAGCAAGATCTTCAAAGAGACCGCCTTCAAACGGATGCGTCTGGTCCTGGGCGCCGGCAATCATCTGCTGCACACCTGTGCCGATACTCCATCCGGCACTCAGGGCAACTGCCGAGGCGACCACGACAGCGCCAACCGTCATCGATACCGGAGCCGTGGCGACAAGAACCGCGATAGCAAGACCTCCGCCAACCACATTGAGAAGTCCGCTTCCAAACTCGCCCCACGAGAAATATCCTGTTGGATCGATGTAGTTCAGTGGTGAATTGCCTGAGTATGCATACAGGTTCAATCCGCCGGTGATCCCTGCCGGATCCGTTTGCATGAAGCGGCCCTCATCGGCGCTGTAGAATCTCGCTCGCATGAAGTCCAGACCGTTGCTTTCGTCCATCACGCCCCACTGGCCGACATATTCAAACGGATTCGAGAGGCTTTCGGTCTTCAGGAGCGTTTCACCGAAGGGCAGGTAGCTGTACTCGTTCACATA
>JAAXWL010000105.1 GCA_013334975.1 Chlorobiaceae bacterium | reverse complement strand
AAAATTCATGTACTGTTGGCGTACTATGAGTTTCTTTTTCTATACCAATACCAACCTCGACTTGGGTTACCGTATTGACCTGACTGGTGCTCTCATCAATGAGTTTCTGTCTCAATGAGAAGGATGGCATCCTTTGTTTGTTATCCAGCAACAAACAGATTTATCCTGATTATACCCGGTTTTCATACGTTTGACGCTCATCCAGAATTTACATGAACCAAAACTGATGTGCAAGGGATGGTAGATAAATTCTCTATATACTTACAAAAGAAGCCTGTCTCTTGCTTTCGTAATTTATATTGTTCAATTAAAACATGATAACGATTCAGTGTGTCGCATAGAGCTTTGAGTGGCGAATTGTTTGAGTTGTTCTGTGGCTGTTGATTACGTTAATATTATCAGCAAAATATGGGTTGGCTTTTTTCGCTGACAATTGTACCTGTTGGAAGTGGGGGGTTGTATTGGAGACGAGCTGATGATGTCATGAAGATCATGACTGGTTTCGGAAAATCATGATCGTTTTTCAGTTGTCATTGGATGTTTAACAGGTTTCATGCGCCTTGACGAAGGTTTCGAGGTGAGCTTTGATGGCTGAGGCTCTTGAGAGCCCGAGACACTCTGCTGCAAGGAGTTCACACTCTTCGACGGTATACTTGCCCACGATCGTTTTGAGCGTCGGGATGTCGGAGCTGACCATGCTGAACTCTCTGAGACCGCAACCGATAAGGAATGGCATGGCAAACGGGTCGGATCCCATATCGCCACACAGCGAGACCCGGCATCGGTTTTTCTGCGCAGTTGTGATGATTTTGTGCAGTTGCCGGATGATGGCGGGATGGAATTTTTCGAACAGATCCTGCACAATCAGGTTGTTGCGGTCCACGGCAAGGGTATACTGGGTCAGATCGTTAGTACCTATGCTGATGAAATCGACGATTCTGGTGATCTCGTCGATCAGTTCCACAGCAGCCGGAATTTCAATCATCGCGCCAACGCCTGGTTTGTCGAGCGGTTCGTGGAAGTTGGCTTTGATGTGGTGGTAATGCCTGTCGAGTGTTTGTTTGATATGCTCGATCTCCTCAATGGAGGAAATCATGGGGAGCAGCACATCGACGTTGCCGTGTATGTTGGCCTTGATGACTGCCTGGAGCTGTGCATCGAGGATTTCCGGTACATCGATCAGAATTCTGATGCCTCGCCAGCCAAGGTTCGGATTAGGCTCCTTGATCGGAGAGTAAATCAGCTTGTCACCTCCGATATCGAACAGGCGGATGACCAGTGGTTTCGGGGTGAGCATTTCGGCCATCTGAAGGTAATACTCGTACTGTACTGACTCCTTGGGCGGTTTGAGGTCATCGAGGAACAGGTTTTCCGTCCTGAACAGGCCAACACCCTCGGAACCGGTTGAATCGAGGTGTTCGATCTCCTCCTTGAAGTCGATGTTCGAGCAGGCCGATATTCTCACGCCGCAGCGGGTGAAGGCATGACGATGAGCCAGGATGGAATCGTCGGCTTCCCGCCTGGATTCGCACTCTCTTTTTTTCAGGTATTCGTCAATGGTCTCTTCTTTCGGATCAGTGATGAGCAGGCCCTGGTTGCCATCGAGAATGATACGGTTTCCCGAAACTGCCTTTTGCGAAAAGTTACCCAGACCAACCACAATGGGGATGTTCAGCGATTTGCAGATCAGCGAGACGTGTGAGGTTTTGCCTCCGGTGTCGGAAGCGAACCCTTTGATATTGCTTCTGCTGAGCAGGATGATGTCTGCCGGCGAAAGGTGGTGTGAGACCACGATAGTGCCTTCGGGAACCCACGAGTGCAGCTTGCGGATATGGAGGTTTCTGATGATCCGTTCTTTGATATCGTGAAGGTCAGCTGCCCTTTCACGGAAAAAGATGTCGTCCGAGTTGAGAAAGTGCTCGAGGTACTTGCCGAACTCCTGCTCGATGACCAGATGCGCCGGTTTGAACTCCGTACGTATCCGGCGAGAGATGTTGCTGGTCAGTACCGGATCATTGAGCAACATGATCTGCGCCTGGAAAAGATCAGAGTACAGCCTGCCTATTTTTCGGGTGGTTACCCGTTCGATTTTTTTCAGCTCCTTTTCTGAACGGTTAAGGGCTGCAAGGAAACGCTCTACCTCATCCTCGATTTTTCCTGTGCTGAGTTCGGCGGTTTCATGGTCGATGGTCTCCCTCACAAATTCGTAGACCTCGCCGATTGCGAATCCTTTTGAACCCCCAATGCCGAAGAACCGGCGTTCTTTTCCTGAAGGGTCAGGATTTTTGCCCTGGTTTCCGGTTGAATCCGGCGACTTGCCGGAAGATGTGCGTGCTTTTCTGTATGCCATGACCGGAGAAGCTAAAACGGTGCAGCGTCCGAATTGTTGATAAAACTGTCGATATCGATTGGCGGCGGCTCGGGAAGGGATGCCGCCAGATAGCTCCCCGTTCCGGGAGCTTCGGGTTGGTGATGACCGCTCTCTTCTGCCGTAAGGTAGGAGTTTGCCGTTGACTGGAAGCGGCCATAGTTTTTCAGAAAAAGCAATCTGATATTGCCGATAGGGCCGTTTCGCTGTTTTCCGATGATTACCTCGGCAATATCTTTGGTGGAAGAGCCATCCTCGAAATTTTTCGTGCCGTACATCTCGGGCCTTGACAGGAACATGACCATATCGGCGTCCTGCTCAATCGAGCCAGACTCCCTGAGATCGCTGAGCTGCGGGCGTCGGTCTCCTGAGCGTTGTTCAACCGAGCGATTGAGCTGTGCCAGTGCGATGATCGGGATATTGAGTTCCTTGGCGAGCGCCTTGAGCGAGCGCGAAATCAGGGCAATCTCCTGTTCACGGTTGGAGCGCCCGTCCCTGACCGGAGTGACCAGCTGCAGATAGTCAACAACAACCATGCCGATGCCGTGCTCCTGTTTCATACGTCGGGTTTTGGCCGACAGTTCCATGATCGAGATGCCTGCCGTATCGTCGATGAAGAGCTTGGCGTCGGCCAGGGCATCCATGCTGTTGATGATCTTGTTCATCATCTCGGGCGATATCTGGCCGCGCCGGACTAATTGCGACTCGACGTAGGCTTCAGCGCACATCAACCTTATGGCAAGCTGGATTTCAGCCATTTCAAGGCTGAAGAAGAGCACAGGAGTGTTGAAGTTTACGGCCGCATTGCGTGCCAACGCAAGGGCGAAGGCGGTTTTGCCGGCGGATGGACGAGCGGCGATGATGATCATGTCCGATGGCTGGAAGCCGGCCGTAAGGGCGTCAAGATCAGAGAACCCCGAGCCGATACCAGTGACCGATGACTGGGATGAGCTGAGGTTTTCAATCATCCGGGTAGCTGTTTTGAGCAGCTCCTTGATGCTGCTGGCCCTTTTTTTGATGCCGGCCTGTGAGATGTTGAAGAACTGCTGCGAGGCGTTCTCGACCAGGTCGAAGATGTCCATCGAGGTGTTGTAAGCCGCACTCGAGATATGTGATGAAATCGAGATCAGGCGCCGGTACAGGTACTTCTCCTTGACCAGCCGGGCGTAGTACTCGATGTTGGCCGAGCTGATCACCTTGCCGGAGAGTTCGCCGAGATAGGGGCGACCACCGACGTTTTCCAGTTCGCCTGTTCTTGAAAGCTCCTCGCTGACCGTAATGAGATCGATGCCCTGTCGCTTCTGGTAAAGCTGCATCATCGCCTTGTAGATGATCTGGTGTCGCTTCTCGTAAAAGACAGACTCTGCGTTGTCGCCGAAAATCTGGATCACCTGTTCGATCGGATCATCTTCGAGCAGGACGCAGGCAAGCACCTCCTGCTCGACTTCAAGCGAGTATGGAGGCACACGGCTCTCCTTGCTGAAATCGATGTCACGGCTCAGGTCGAGCTGTGCTTCGCGCTGCTTCATTCCTGTATTGTCTCTTTTTGTTCCATAACTCTTGCTGCGGTCAGCCGTTCAGACGGACCTTATCGTAATGTGCCCTCAGCATCTGCATATCTTCCCAGGTCAGGCGCTTCCAGTTCGGATTTCTCAAAAGCGCCGCCGGATGGTAGGTTACGACGCAGTCGAACCGGTTCCAGCGGATGAGGCGTCCCCTCATGGCTCCCATCGAGAGCGTGTTGCCGAGAATGGTGTTGGCTGCCACCCGTCCCAGCAGAAGCAGCATTTTCGGATTGATGCTCTCGAGCTGCTGCATGAGCCAGGGTTTGCAGCACTCTATTTCGTCGCCGAGGGGGTTGCGATTCTCCGGTGGCCGGCACTTGATGATGTTGCCAATGTAAACATCACGACGTTCGAAACCTGTGGCAAGGAGAATTTTATCGAGTAACTGGCCTGAGCGTCCGACGAATGGTCTGCCCTGGGCATCTTCTTCAGCTCCGGGAGCCTCTCCGATAACGAAAAGATCGGCTTGGGGATTGCCCTCGCCGAACACCACATTTCTGCGCATCGTTGAAAGCTGGCATTGATGGCACAGAAGAGCTTTGCTACGGAGCGAATCGAGATCGTGTACCGCTGAACCGGTTTTGCCGGATGGCTTCCTGACGGGATCAAAGAGTGATTCCTGTATGGTCATGACTGATCAGGTATGGCGATTATCGGAACAGGAGAGTTTCGACTGTGTCGAGCAATCTACCGGCCGCCTCCTGCTTGCTGAGCAGGGGCAGTTCGGTGATCTGGCCGTCACGATTCAACAGGGTCAGCACGTTGGTATCGATTTCGAAGCCAGAGGTGCGCCGGTCATAGATATTGAAGGCGACCAGATCGAGTTTCTTGTCTTGCAGCTTTTTTCTGGCATAGTCCAGACCGCCGTTGGTCTCCAGCGCAAATCCCACGGCGATCTGCCCGGCTCTTCGTCCAGCAGAAAAGGTTGCGAGGATGTCCGGATTCCTGATCAGGCGGAGGTGCATTTCGGCTTCGTTTTTTTTGACTTTGCCCGACACCGGAGCCAGAGGACGGTAATCGGCTACGGCGGCGGCGCCAATGAAGAGATCGCAATCATCGAAGAATTGCCTCGACGTTTCCAGCATTTCATCAGCGCTTTCCACATCGAAGCGTTCCACGCCAGGAGGGGTCGGCAGCGTGACCGGACCGGTGACCAGGCGTACGACAGCGCCACGCCTGGCTGCCTCGTTGGCGATGGCGAAGCCCATTTTGCCTGATGAATAGTTTGAAAGGAAGCGGACATCGTCGATTTTTTCTCTTGTCGGGCCTGCGGTGACCAGAACGGTTTTGCCATTGAGTGCCGATTCCGACCGCACTGCCAGCACCTTTTCAAGGGCATCAGCGATCGTTTCCGGTTCCGGCATTCGGCCCAGGCCACACTGACCGGATGCCAGTGGCCCGCTTTCCGGTTCAAGGATGTGGCATCCCTGTCGGGCAAGCACCGAAAGATTGCGTTGAACCGATGCCGATTCGTACATATTTCCATCCATGGCTGGCACCAGCAGCACCGGTTTGCCGGGGCGCAAGGTAATAAAACTGAGGGAGAGCATGTCGTCGCAGAAGCCTGCACTGAGTCGGGCGATGGTGTTGGCAGTTGCCGGGGCGACGAGCATGGCGTCAGCCCATTCTCCAAGCGTTATGTGCAGGGTGCGGTCGCTCCTGTCATCATGGTTACTCTCAAAGATGTCGTTGAACACGCTTGCTTCCGATACGGTTGAGAGCGACAGTTCGCTGACAAATTTGAGGGCCGATGCGGTAGCAAGCACTTGCACCTGAGCTCCCTTTTTTTTCAGCAGCCTGACGAGGTGTGGTGTTTTATAGGCAGCAATGCCGCCAGAGATGCCGAGAAGAATGTTCCTGCCGGTCAGCACGGTGTGGAGTGGGATAAATGGTTCGTCATCAGGATACTTCTATCAAGGTATGAAAAATAATGAGCATACGAAGCCTTCCTCTTACTTGTCATCAGTTTTTTCCTTCTTTTTCCCGCCGAAAAGATGATCCCAGAGCTGGCACCAGGTGTGGAACTTCTCCCTGTACGAAATACTGGTGCCCCAGTTCTCGGTTGGTTTCTGCAGGTTGCTGTATGCTGCATCGCCGCCAGTCATTCCCTGGGAGCGGAATGCTTCGATATAGACTCTTGGATTGACCCGGTACTCGATTTTCTGCGATGATCCGTAATCGTAGTTTGAGGTAACACTGTTTCTTGAAACGGGAGTACTTCCTGTTCCGATAAACCTGATTTTTCCATCGGTGCCCGGAACGAGCAGGGCGAAATAGAGCTCCAGGCCGCTCAGGTTGCCGTCGGTACCGGTGCCGAGGTTGACGTTGAAGCTTTCAAGACCGGCGATATCCTGTACGAGGCCTGAAACCTGCGAGGAGAGCAGGCCGGTACCGGCAGAGACACCGACGATCGAGACGGGGTTGTAGCCTCCTGTGGCTTGTCGCTCCGGATTGAGGTACCATTGTCTTGAGAAGAGCATCGAAATGACATTCAGGTCGGCGTTCGGATCGATATGACTTGGCTGTCGCCCGATCATGTTCACCGCAGAGTAGGGTTGAGAGTCATTGTTCAGGTAATAACCCATGCGCACATTGGGCAGATCGATAGTACCGCTTACGGCAATGAGCAGTTTGACATTGTCGCGGTCGCCAGTCTGGGTGTTGTATGCCGAAACCTGTTTGCTGCCGTAGATATCGCTCAGGTGACCATTTCTGATCTCCTCGTTGTTCCAGTTTATCCGGCCACCGTTGTCAAGATCGAAACTCGAGTTGGAAAAGAGGTATTTGCCACCAGTGATTTCGACTGATCCGTACAGGCTGAATCGCTGTTCGGATTTGTTCACCAGAAGCGAGAGGTTGTTCATAGTGGCTTCGATCCGCTCCCCCCTGATCCGGTCGAAAATCATGGTGCCTCTCACCGGAACGTTACAGGAGAGTCTGAGATTTCGGATCTGGATGATGTCCAGCAGATTATAATTGAATTGTGGGGAGATGTCAGGATTCTCTTTCACCGTCTCGACCGGTTTGGTCAGGGGACGGCGTGGGACAAACCTGATAAATTTATCGACGCCAATGTATTTGTTGCTTTCATTCGATCCCTTGCGATACAGACTGAAGTTGGCCGAGGTCAGCTTCAGTTCGCCTTCAGCAGTAGGAGCGCTCAGGGCACCGTGGAACCGAAGATTGTCTGTCGAGGCGCTGATGGTACCGAAAGAGGTGTCATCCTTCAGGTCTTTCTTGTTGTAGAGCAACAGATTCCTGAGGGTGCCGGCAAGGTTGACCGATACCGGTTTTAATCCTTCGATCGCAATCATACCGTTTATTGAGCCGGTACCGCCCTGACTATCACTGATTTCAAGGCTTTTCAGATCGATTCGTGAGGGGGTGCCGACGATGTGCCCCTTCAGCAGGTAGGTGACCCTGGTTGGGGCGATACGGATTCTGGTGCCGTCAAGTGACGTACTCAGGAATATATCTGGGTTGGGCAAGGTGCCGGCAATGCGCAGGTCGGTCGGCAACGTTCCCTCGGCATAGTCGAAAATCGGTACGATGCTGGTGATAATTTCAGATGACAGATCATCAGAATGGAATGAGGCCTGCAATGGTTGTGTCTCGGGTATCTTTATCCGGAATGGCGCGAAGGTCAGTTGCATCGGGATCGATCCTGAGCCTTTTATGGTATTGACTGGCGGCTTTGCTACGGTTCCGGTTTCAGTCGGGGTTCCTTTGCTTTCAAAGCTGAACTGAAGGTTTTCGCCGGTATGGATCGCTTGAAGATTGACGGTGCCGATTCTGAATTCGTCATAGGTTACCTCCGTTCCTTTCAGGGCCAGTTCTGTTATTTTGGCTCCGGGGGTTCCGCTTACCGTAAGCAGGGCATTTGCCATGCCATTGAAGCGTTTGAGCCTGGGTTCCAGCAGGAAGAATTTCGTTTCGCCCAGGTCGATGTTCGATAAGGTACAGCGAAATGCGCCGGGCAGGGAACTGCTGAGTAAACCGTCCAGCTCCATTGACTGGCTCCCTTTGTACAGGCTGATCCTGTTGAAGCGGGTGAAGTCCGAAGCGATATCGATGGTGCTGCCCGACGGCGCCTGCCAGATGCCTTGAGGGCCGACAAACTGAAACCGGTCGATGATTATGGTGGCAAGATTGGCATTGAGCCGTGTATGGAATGCTGCGCTGAGCTTGTTGTCAAGCTGGGGCATGGCAAGTTCAAGGGAGGTATCGAGTCGCCCTTTATCGAACGATGAAAGCAGACGCAGGTTTCTGAACTCATTGCCGACCAAGGATATCGAGCTTGAGGCGCCTGATGCGGTTGCCGATGATACCTCCTCTGCCGAGCAGATCATCGTCCCCTTCAGGGTGGCGTTGTGTATGGAGAAGGTTGCTCCGCTGGACAGTGTGCTGCACTCGATCGCCGTATCGATCGATATCTGGCTGCCGTTGTCGGCAACCTGTCCCGAAGCTGTGCCAATGAACTGAAGATCTTTCAGTGACAGGAACGGACGGAGCGGCGCCAGGTCACGGATGTTGGCTTTGTAGTTGAACGAACAGGGTGATGATGAGGGGCTCAAAGCCTGACGCGGTGGTTGTTGTGCCGGACGGTTTCCTGTGGTCTTCATAATGCAGTCTGAAGTGCGCTGCAGTGCACTCTTTATTCGGGTCATCGAGGTGTTGCCCTGGAGGGAGAGTTCAAAAGCATCGTTCGTCAGGGTCACGGAAGTGAACCCGGCAGACTGAACAATCCCTGCCGTAAAGGTCGAACGCTCCGTGAACGGGAATCCTTTGAGCGTCGAGGGCTCCAGCGTCATGCTTGCCTTCAGGTTCAGGGAGGCGATATCGTTACCCTCTCCTTTCAGATCGAATGAGCCGTTAAGATCACTTTTTATCTCCGGTGAACCAGTGATCATCGCTATATCGAGCTTCCTGACGTTTCCCCCGGTCTGATACGAGAGCGTTGGCAGAGAAAAATCAATGATTCCGGCCATGATGATGCCGGTACCGTCGGAACTGCCGAGATTGGCTGAGAAATCGACTTTCTGGTTTTCCAGATCGAAAGAAAGGTTCCCGGAAGAGATTTGTTGCTGCTGCCAGTAAGCGCTTCGGACGGTACTTTCCAGATGG